>JBCCLI010000138.1:0-14980 GCA_039026975.1 Bacteroidota bacterium
GGAGAAATAGATTACTATGTCAAAAATACGGATGATCTCCTCCTAAACGTAAACGTTCCTTCCACTACTGGATTCATTGCCCAGTTGAGAAATGTAGGAGAACTGGAGAACTCAGGGTTCGAGTTTGTACTGAATTCAGAGAACCTGGTGGGAGATTTCCGGTGGTCAACCAGCCTCAACTTTGCGGCCAATACGAACGAAATCACTGACCTTCAGAGTCAGGTGATAGAAGGAGGATTTATTAACCGCGCCGTAGAAGGCCAAGCCATAGGGGTATTCTTCGCACCTGAATATGCAGGGGTAGATCCAGAAAATGGAGATGCCCTCTACTTCCTGAATACTGAATTACCAGATGGCGGAAGAGATAGAAATACTACTAACAATGTAAATGATGCAGAAAGGGTAGTCATTGGAAACCCTAATCCTGACTTCATCTACGGCATGAATAATTCCTTTTCATGGAAAGGGATAGACCTAGCCATTTTCATCCAGGGTGTTCAAGGAAATGATATCTATAATGGAGGAGGGGTATTCCAGCTAGATGGATTTGGTTGGTTTGATAACCAGGACAGAAGTGTTCTTAATAGGTGGCAGCAGCCCGGAGATCAGACGGATATTCCTCAGCTAAGATTCCTGGGTGGTTCTGCAGAGTCTTCCCGCTTCCTGAGTGATGGTTCTTACCTAAGGTTAAAAACCGTTTCCCTAGGCTACACCTTACCCAGTAGCATCACCAGCAAAGTGGGGATAGATAACCTGAGAATTTACGTCACCGGACAAAACCTGGCTATACTGACTGACTATGAGGGATGGGATCCTGAGGTAAATGCAGACTACATAGCTGGCAACATAGGGCTTGGAAACGACTTCTATTCAGGTCCTCAGGCTAGAACCATAGTAGTAGGTGCTAATGTGGGATTCTAATAATTAATCTTCTGACTTAATATACTAACACATGAAAAACGTAAGAATATATATGTTGTCCTTTTGCTTCATTGCTGTGGCCCTGACAGCCTGTGATGAACAGCTGGATGTACAACCCCAACAATCCATAGATGAATCAACGGCCCTCAGCACGGAAAGAAATGTGCTAGCTGCTTTGGTAGGTGCTTATGACGGACTCGGGGAAAATGATGTCATGGGAGGCGGTCAACATCTGACAGAGCTTTTCGCAGATGACGGGGATCAGATCTGGGCAGGCACCTTTGAAGAACCTGAGCAGATATTCCAAAAGCGTATCCTGGTCCAAAACCTGGATGTAGAGCGCTTCTGGATAGAAAGCTATGAGGCCATTAACAGGGCCAATAATGTGCTCAGTGCCCTGGATGTGGTAAATACAGACTTGAGAGGGCAGGTGGAAGGAGAGGCTAAGTTCATCCGAGCCCTAGTGTATTTTGACTTGATAAACCTTTGTGGTAAAACCTGGATAGATGGTGACCCTTCTGCTAATCCAGGAGTTCCGTTAGTACTTACCCCTACCCGTAGCATAGATGCTAGTAGTGAGGTACCCAGGAATACGGTAGCAGAAATTTATGCGCAGGTGATCTCTGACCTCACAGACGCCAAAAATCTCTTACCAGAAAATAATGGAATCTTTGCTACTACCTATGCGGCTAGTGGTTTTCTCTCTCGGGTATACCTAATGCAGGAGCGCTTCACAGAGGCTCAGGAAGAAGTGGATAGAGTCATACGTTCAAACGCATTTTCCCTTACCCCTAATTTTGCTGACGCATTTAATCAGGGTGGGAATACCACTGAAGACATATTTACCATTGAGGTAACTACCCAAGACGGATTGAATGACTTTATTCTTTTCTATGCAGGAGAGGCGAGAGGAGGAAGAGGTGACATAGACATCACCCAGACCCACCTGGATCAGTATGAAGCAGGAGATGCCAGATTGGATCTTTTCTACATAGATGTTAATGGGATTCCACGCACCGGAAAATGGCAGGATAATGCTAACCAGGATGGAAATATCAATATTATACGCCTAGCAGAATTGTACCTTACACGTGCAGAAACCCGTTTTAGGGCAGGTGATACAGCTGGAGCTGCGGAGGACCTAAATGTGATTCGTACACGGGTGGGGCTTCCCGCAGTACAGGCAGATGCTGTTAGCCTGGAAAGTATTCTCCAGGAAAGAAAACTGGAACTCATGTTTGAAGGGCATATGTTCCGGGATAAAAAGAGAAATAGAATAAGTATTGGCGGCTTAGGGTTCAATGCAGATGAACTCCTATATCCCATCCCTCAGCGGGAAATGGACGTGAACCTAGCACTTATCCAAAACCCAGGATACTAAGGCAATCAAACCTAGTTTGATTAGAGAAGTCGCTTCGAGAGAGGCGGCTTTTTTATTTCCTTCATATGAAGGGAAGAATATGGTAAATCCTACCGAATGATTGAAAAATGAGGAAGTCTTAAGAAGAGGGAGGAAATGGTATTAAATCATCATTTTTTTTAAAAGATTGTGAAGAATATAGCAAAATTCATGTAATCCGTTTACATTTGACGTTTGTATGTCGAAAAAAGGGGTTAATATTTGGATTTGGCAAAAAACCACTGTTCGAACCTTTCCCCATTTTTCAATGATTTGAGTTGAAAATCAGTGTTTTACCTAACCAAAGTTATTTATGAGAAAACTATTTACGCTATTATGCGGGCTGTTTTTCGTGCTCTGCAGCTTTGAAGCTGTAGCTCAGCGAACAGTCTCCGGAGTAGTAAGCTCAACAGACGGCAGCCCCCTTCAGGGAGCTAGCGTGCTGATTAAGGGTACTACTATGGGTGCCCTCACAGATGAAGAAGGTGCTTTCACTGTAGAAGTGCCTAATGATGATGCGGTCTTGCTCATTTCTTTCCTCGGCAAGACTACGCAGGAACTATCTGTTGCCGGTCTCTCTTCTATTACTGTCTCCATGATTGATGATGCAGTAGCCCTGGATGAGGTAATTGTAACTGGGTATGGGTCCCAGCGGAAAGGAGATCTTACTGCCTCCATCAGTTCTATTGGTTCTGATGAAATTTCTGTTGCGCCCGTAACTACCCTGGAGCAAGCCATGCAAGGAAGGGCAGCAGGGGTACTTATCAGCAACGTATCTGGTCAGCCTGGTGCAGGTCTGAATGTTCAGATTCGTGGTGCTACTTCTATTACAGCTAGTAGTAAGCCCCTATATGTAGTAGATGGTATCCCCATGACACAGGATAATAACTCCCGTCTGTTTACTGGTGGATATGAATTCAACTCCCTGGCAGACTTGAATCCAAATGACATAGAATCTATTGAAATTCTGAAAGACGCTTCTGCCGCTGCCATCTATGGTTCTCGTGGTGCTAATGGCGTAGTGCTGATCACTACAAAAAGAGGACAAAGCGGAAAAGCAAAAATCAACCTGGATATATATACTGGTTTCCAAGGACCCACCAACGTAATTGAAATGATGGACTCTCGTGAGTTTATCGAGATGATGGATGAGGCGGCAGAAAATGATGGCTTTGGCCCTGGCTATTTCTCTACTAATGGCCCCGGCTTCAACAGAATTGGAGATCCCAGTGATCCTGATTTGATTGATACTGATTGGTATGATGAAATTCTTCGTGATGATGCCCCTATCACTAATTACTCTCTGAGTGCCGCAGGGGGTACAGATAAAGCCAGATACTTCATCAGTGGTAGCTACTTTGATCAGGAAGGATTCCAGAAAGGAACTGAATTTGAAAGATTAAGCTTCAGAGCTAACCTGGACTTCCAGGCTACAGATAAATTGAAAATAGGTACGCAGGGCTTTGTGAGCCGTTCTGATAATATTTCAACCATTGGTGATAACTCTCTCTACGGAGTAATGATTAACGCCCTGGCTGCGGACCCTACTATGCCCGTATTTGAAGATGATGGAACCTATGCTAACCCATTTGCCTATTATTCATGGTGGGCATTTGAAAACCCAAGAGCGGTAACGGACATCTATAGAAGAAATACGCTTACCTCTCGTTTCTTAGGGACTGTATATGCTGAGTACGAAATCATTCCTAGCTTAACCTTCCGTACTTCATGGTCAGCTGACTTCCAATTCTTAAGGGATAACTTATTTTATCCCTCTACCACGCAGCAGGCTATTCGTGGAGGTATTCAGGGAGAAGGACAGTATTCAAATTCAGAGGCCCTTACTTGGCTTAATGAAAATACCATCACCTATACTACCTCTTTCTCAGATAAGCATAACCTGACAGCCTTAGCAGGTTTCACCATGCAGGAAACTTTTGTGGATCGTGCAGACATTAATGGTCAGAACTTCCCTAATGACTTCCTGGGTAACCTGGCACTTGCTGCCGATATCACTGACGGTAATACAGATGGTACCTCATGGGGCCTACTTTCTTACCTGGGTAGAGTAAACTATAACTTTGATAATAAGTATTATGCTACTGTATCAGCAAGGGTTGATGGATCCTCTCGTTTTGGAGAAGAGAATCAGTATGGGCTGTTCCCTTCTGGTTCTGTAGCCTGGAGAGTATCAGCTGAACCCTTCATGGAAGCAGCAGAATTTATCAGTGACCTTAAATTGAGAGGTAGTTATGGTCTTACTGGTAATACAGATGGAATCGGTAATTTTGATTCCAGGGCTTTATGGTCCTCTAACAATACTTATAATGGATTAGGTGGAGCCTCCCCTAACGTTATGGGTAATGGTCAGCTAAGCTGGGAGTCTACTTCCCAGGTGGATATAGGATTAGACCTGAGTTTATTTAATGGAAGAATTGGATTTGTATTTGATTACTTCCAGAAGACTACCACTGACCTCCTACTGGACTCTAACGTACCGGGATTTACTGGTTTTACTACTGTAACCAGAAATATTGGTGAGGTTAAGAATACCGGCTTAGAATTCTCCCTTAATACAGTAAACATTGACAGAGGAGGATTTACCTGGAGAACCAACTTCAATATCTCTACCATAGAGAATGAAGTAACTAAGCTTGAGCAAGAGCAGCTACAAGGATCTACGCACATTCTGAGAGAAGGACTACCTTTAGGATCTTACTTCTTGATTAATTTCGAAGGTGTAGACCCTGAAACTGGAAACTCTGTTTACACAGATGTGAACGGAGACGGCGCCATCAATGGGGATGATAGCATGGTTCCTATGGATGGAGATAAAGTGCTCTCTATCTGGCCTGATTTCTTCGGTGGTCTTAATAACTCTTTCTCTTACAAAGGATTTGATGTAAGTGTATTCCTACAATTCTCACAAGGAAATCATGTATGGAACCACGGTAGATATGCTGCTGAACAAGTAGGATGGAGCTTTGACTTTGGAGGATTCTACCTACCCTATGGAAATAATACTACACGTGTCAGAGATGATAGATGGAGACAACCTGGAGACCAGACGGACATTCCTCGCGCATCTTTAGGACGCGTATTGAACCCTGATGGCTCCGTTACCCCTATAGCTCAGAACTGGCAGGAGGACTCTGACCAGTGGTTAGAAGATGCTTCCTACTTGAGAATCAAAAACGTAGAAGTAGCCTATAACCTACCTACTACTTTGGTGAACACCATAGGATTAAATTCCGTAAGAGTGTACTTCAGAGGGCAAAACTTAGCCACATGGACAGACTATCTAGGGGTAGACCCAGAGGTAAGTTCTAATGGAGACAGTCTCCTTCAGCCAGGGGATGACTTTGGTGGACTAGGACAGGCAAAAACCTATATTTTCGGTATCAATGTTGGATTTTAATGCTATTCAGACTCATGAAAATTTCTATTAAATATATATGCATGGTACTGTTGGCGGGTAGCCTTTTCTCCTGTGATGTACTGGATCAGGAACCCCAACAGTCTATAACCCCAGGCGTGGCATTCACTAATGAAGCGGGTGCTAACGCTGCACTGAACGGAATGTATAGCCGTATGCAAGAGCAAGGCTACTATGGTAGCGACTTCCAATATGGCGCGGATAGCTATACAGATATTTCTATACAGAACGGATTCTTTGTAGAATTCATAGAAACTGATGCTAAGAATATCCCCACTTCTAATGATTTGATTGAGGACTTTTGGTTAGATGCTTATCAGGCTGTCAACAGTGCCAATGAGATCATCGCAAATGTCCCAAATATGAATGATGAGAACTTCACTCAGGAAGAAAGGGATGATGTATTAGGTCAGGCCAGATTTGTGAGAGGACTCACTTATCTAAACTTGCTTACCTTATTTGGTGAGCATGATGATGCAGGTTCTGCTTTTGGACTTCCGCTGGTTACTCAGTCTACAGGTGGAGACTTTGCTAACGTAGAGAATATCCCACGTAGCTCTGTGCAAGCTACCTATGATCAGATTATTGCGGATCTGTTAGAAGCCGAGAGGCTGCTCCCTGACTCTGATAGAGACTATAACGCCCAAAAAGCAGCGGCTCAGGCTATTCTAGCCAAGACCTATCTGTTCCAGGGAGATTATACTAATGCCTTAGCTAAGGCTTCAGAGGTAATTAATAATCCTAGTTTTGGACTAAACCCTTCCTATACAGATATTTTCTTCTCGGAATCTACTGAGGAGTCTATCCTGGAACTGGAGTTCAACTCATTGGATGGAAGTAGTTTAGCTCTATTTACCATTAGAAGAAATGAGGTACTACCAGATCCAGCATTGGTTGCTTCTTTTGACCCAGCTGATGTGAGAAGAGCTATGATCGCAGAAGTGGAGGGATTTGTAGGCGAGCGTTTCATTAAAGCTGAAGATATAGCTAATGATGCTAATCCAGCCTACATCATCCGTATGGCTGAAGTATATCTGATAAGTGCTGAAGCCAAATTCTTTTTAAATGATGAGGCAGGTGCCCTGGCAGATCTAAATGCTGTTCATACACGCGCAGGACTTACTGCCTATGCAGACGCCTCTGACTTTATCAACAAACTGGCTGATGAATATAAGTGGGAGTTCTTTGCTGAAGGGCAACGCTTAGGTGCCATTACCAGATTAGGTATTTTTGAGCAGGTTATGGGAGTAGAGAACTTTAGAAGAATCTACCCCTTACCGCTGAGAGAATTTAACATAGCAGGAAACCAGCTGACCCAAAATCCTGGTTACTAGTATATTAACGTCAACTTAAAAGCTGATGGCTCATTCAATCATGGATGAGCCATTTTTTTACTTTTGTGCTTTACTTTTGTACATCCAGATCATGATTTGGATATACTCTTTACAAACAAAATCCAACTTGCAACCTAACAACAAAAGAATTAGATGGAGTAAATGGGATTATAGAAGTAGAGGAGCTTATTTTATTGCCATTAATACATTTGATAGAATTCGTTTCTTTGGTTCCATAACAATGTCTCTCCATCCTTCATCTTACTCACTTTCTCTTCTTAACTCATACCTAAAAAAAAATACTGTAGCTCAAACCGTTTTTGATTACTGGCATGAAATCCCTGATCATTATCCATATGTAGAACTAGATACATTTGTGGTAATGCCAGATCATATTCATGGTATTCTGATCTTTGACAAACCACCCTTGGATAGATGGGAATCTACAAGCTTTGGTCCACAGAAAGATAATCTTCCTGATATAATAAGAGCATTCAAAGGCTCTGTAAAACGCTGGGCCAACAAAAACCAGATCCAATTCAAATGGCAATCTAGATATCATGATAGGGTAATAAGGGATTATGAAGAAATGGAGAGAATAAAAAAGTACATACAGTTAAATCCCTACAAATGGAGTAACAGTATACCAGTTAGTCTTAAGTAAGCTCAGACCTGTAAGTCTAGCTTGTAAGTCCAGATCATGATCTGGACCAACGTACCTACACCACATACCCCAGAACCACATAAATCACAGTAGCTACTCCCCCAGCAATTAAAGCATAGGGAAGCTGAGTTAATACGTGAGACATATTATCACAGTCAGTGGCAGAGGCAGAGAGGACGGTAGCATCCCCATAAAAGCAGGCATGAGAACCAAAAGAGCCGGCACTGATGACAGCTCCTATCGCCAACCACATATTTACATCCAGCTCCTGCGCTAAAGGAATAATGATGGGTAGAGAAATGGCATATACCCCCCAGAAAGAACCCGTAGCAAAGGTAATACCAGATAGTGCCACAAAGGCAATCGCCGGTAACCATGCCTTATTCATCCAGGGAGAAACCATTTCTATTACGTACTGAGTAAGCCCTAGCTGGTCATTAACCTCCTTTAATACAAAGGACATGACAATGATGGCTAGCGCATATAGCATCTGCTTAAATCCATCAAATACATGCTCCATGGCTTCAGAGAAGGTCATGATCTTCTGCCAAATGTATAAGGCTACCGTAAAAACAGTAGCTATCATCACGCCTTTTAAGGCATCCGTATCGAAGAATATGGTAGCGCTAATCAACAACAGAATAGGAAGTAGGAACAGGTACAGTTTAGGCTGATGCAGAAAGTGGGGAGACAATTCTTCCTTTACTTCATGAGTAGGGGGAATAGTAGGACCTCCCTTTCTCACTCTTTCTTCCGCTACCTTCATAGCGCCTACAGGTGGAATCCATTTCATAATCACTAGAGGTACCACTAGTACAGCTACCCAACCATACACAATGAAGGGGATAGTATGTAAATAGGTGGCCAGCCCCTCTCCTTTTTCCGCCACAGTCAGCTCTTCTAAGAGACTCGCTATATAAAGAGCCCATGTGGATAAAGGAATCAAGACACAAATAGGCGCTGCCGTAGAGTCTACCACATAGGCAAGCATTTCACGGGGGACTTTGAACTTATCTGTCACCCGCTTCATAGAACTGCCTATAGTCAGCGCATTAAGATAGTCATCTATGAAAATGATGATCCCCAACCCCCATGTAGCCAATAAGGCCGAAGATCGGTTGTGAATAACCGTCAATACTTGCTCAGCAAATGCCAATGTCCCCCCTGATTTAACCAGTAGGTGAATTAATGATCCAAACAGCCCACATACCAAGATGATCCAGCCTATGGTAGCATCCTGCATAACAGCCAGGAGAGTATTAGTAAATTCTTCAAAGAAGCCCCCTTTCGCATGTATCATGAACCCTACAAGGGCTCCTCCCAAGAGGGATTCAAACGTTTTACGGGTCCATAGAGCTAGTAATAGCACCACTAGGGTAGGAATCAAACTGATAAATCCTGTGTGTTCCATTAGTTGAGGTAAGGGAATAATACTTGGAACACGTCTTCTTCTACCTGATAAAAGGTAGTAGCCTGCCCATACCCGTAGGGATACTTGCTCCCATTAGTTATGAAAACTACCCCACTCTGCGTGGCTACATCAAAGTACATATCACTTAATAAGCCGTAGGCTATTCCAGGATGGCCTGACATCTTTCTGTCGGGAAAGATGATGTCAGCAGAATCTTGATTGGTGACATGGTGCATTCCATACCCATATGCCCACCAAAATTCTTCCCAGGTATCTCCATTACTACCATTATAGACCCACTCTTCGCGCATCATAAGCGCAAGGCTTTCGGGAGAAATAAGCTGTTGTCCGTTCCATTTTCCCCCTTCCAGGAAGAACTGGATGAGAGTAGCCAAATCTCTGGCTGATGCTCTCAAGCTTCCCTGAGGGCCAAAAATCAGCCCATTCTGCCCTGGTTCGTAGGCTTCATACGCCCTGGACTCAGGTAGTTCCCCTCCATAATTATCTGCCTGGGATACCCACATGCTATCTTTATATCGGTAGAGTACGGCTAATTGGTTGAGGTCCTCCACATCTCTGACGTTGAAGGAAGCCCCTATTCCCAGCGGCTCAAATATGTGTGCCTTACAATATGCGTCAAAGCGTTCTCCACTGCTAAGCTCTATGATAGCTGCTATGATACCCCAGGTACAATTGGTGTAGGAAAAGTATTCTCCTGGCGCTCTATCATCAAACATATCTTCTGTGAAATATGCGCCAGCCGAGCTAAGGAGTTCCTGAATATGTAGCTGATCATTGATCATATTCTGGGAGAATTTCCGGTAGCCCTCTCCATCCCTGATACTTGACTGATGGGATAACAATAGATCAAGCGTGATAGGTACTGTAGGATGGGCTGGGTTTCGTAGTGTCCATCCCAAGTACTCGCTCACATCTGTCGAGAGGTCTACCTTACCTGCATCCACTAGTTGCAGGAGGGCTAAGGCCGTCAACGTCTTGGAAATGCTGGCAATACGATACACCGTATTCTCATTGACAGGAAGGTTCCTCTCCAGATCTGCCGTCCCAAAATTCCCCTCGTATACGGTTTGCCCTTGATCTATCAAAATAACAGATAATCCCATCAGGCCGTGTGTCTCTACCACTTCTGCTAGTGCTTGATCCACTTCCCTAGTAGCTATTTCCTTTTCTGTAGGTGCTTTTTGTTGGCAGGCCACCATCAGTAGACATATCCCCAAGAAGAAAAGATATTTCATCATTTGGGTTCTTGCATGGTAATACAGTGTATACCTCCTCCCCCATAGTTTACTGACAATGCATCTAGCATGAGCACCTCACGTGTGGGGAAAAGCTGTTGTAAGATGGCTTTTACTTCCTCATCTCTGCTTTTAATGGCAGTATCCATCCCCTCCTTCCAGTATTTTTGTCCTAGCACTACCTTATTGGTAATCAGGAAGTTTAAGTAACTGGCGGCAGCTATTACTTGCACAGGTTCTCCTACTGGAAAGACGTCTCCCTGAGTATATTCCAGCGTCCTGATGATATCATATACAGGATCGCCTGGTCTCATTTCTCCAATAATGGTTTTCGGAAGAGGCATTCTCACTATCTTCAAAGGCTCCCCATCCTGATCTGCTGCCCCTTTCAGAATCTGATAATTCTCTTCCATCCTTCGGTGATTCTCCCTAGCAAGGGGATCTTCCCTGTCTTCTTCTGGAACATAGGCCAGTAACACGGTGGAATCATTCACGAAGCGAGCAAATTCATCTATATGGCCATTAGTAGTAAGAACAGTGAAAGCCTTGGCACCACCCGCTAATGAAATGGGGCCAAGGAAGGTGTGCTCGTCTTCCTTCAGCCCTTGTTTCAACCAAATGACTTGGGTAGCTCCAGTCATTCGTGATAGCTCTGCACTTATTTCTTCTTTACTTAGGTGAGGATTTCTTCCCATTTCTACTTCCTCTACTACCATCAGGGTTCCCTTTCCATTGACCTCCCTATCTCCACCCTCACTAACTAAGTCTGTGGAAATCATGGGAATTCCCATGAGCCCGGCTATTCTTTCATCAAACTTTTCTTCTATGATGGCGCCTTCTTCAGTGGTATCAGCATACCCCCACACATTAAAGTTAAAGTCAGCCATCACTTTCTGCCCCTGCATATCCTCCACAAATACAGGCCCCATATCTCTTGTCCAAAACTCAACTGCAGGGACTTCATGAAAACTGATATTAGGCTTCAGACTGTCTGGTACTAAGCTCTGGGCATGTGTCAGTAACTCTGCACTATTTGCACAAACGTGTACCTGCTGATGAGGACTTACGGCCTCCACTATACGTAGGGCTACTGCATCATTAGAAAAACCAGCCAAGTGATCCTCAGGGGGCCATATCATCCAAACTGCCTCTTGCTCTTCAAACTCTGCAGCTTGACGTGATACCCTGAGATCTGAACTACCCACCTTCTTTTCAGGCGGATGACAAGCAGTCACCCATAGGCTCCCCACTATTCCTACCACCAAATAGGTGAATATATTTTTCATGCTGAGTGTATTTTTTCGAATTGTATGTGCTCTTTCTCCAAGTCAGCCATGGTAGCTCTGATGCTGTCAGCCAGGACACTGACAGTTCTGTCTATGGCTTTCTTGTCTAAGGTTAAAGGAGGAGACAGTACATTCATAGGGCCTATGGGTCGGATAATCAGCCCTCTGTTTTTGCAGTGGTAATAAATGCGCTTGGATATTCTTACCTCATCATCAAAGTATTCTTTAGTTTCCTTATTAGCTACATTCTCCAGGCAAAGCATATAATGGCTTCCCCTTACCTCTCCTACTATGGGATATTCTTCCAGCTGCTTGAGAGAATCATAGAAATAAGGGCCCCATTGCTGTACATGTTCACAGAAATTCTCTCGTTGGAGAATCTCAATATTTTTTAAGCCTACAGCACAACTCAATGCGTGTCCTGAGTAAGTAAATCCATGAGAGAAATAGGGATTATCTTTTTTGGGTCTGCTAATCACCTCATGTATCTCATCTGAAATCATGGTGGCTCCTAAGGGTATGTAGCCTGAAGAAAGCCCTTTAGCCAATACCAGTATGTCTGGCACTATCCCGAACTTCTCCTCAGAAGCTATCATATGCCCCAACCTCCCAAAGGCTGTTACTACCTCATCTGAAATGTATAACATTCCATATTTCTTGCAGACATCCCAGCTTCTCTTATGATAGCCTTGCGGGGGAACTATCACCCCTCCAGCTCCCATGATGGGTTCAGCAATAAAGCAGGCCACCCTTTCTGGCCCTAATTCCAGGATTTTCTGCTCTAACTCTTCTATCAAATGATCACAAAAATCTGCTTCATTCATTCCCTCCGGCCTATGGTAAGGATAAGGGGCAGATACATAGTGCACCAGATCAGGTACTGTGTCAAACCCTATGTGTGTAGGTTTAATCCCTGTCAAAGTATGGGCCAAATAGGTACTCCCATGATAGGCCAAGTCCCGTGATATAACCAGTTTTTTTTCGTGTTTCCCTAATTGGTTAAAGTAATAGTGTACCATCTTTATAGCCGTGTCATTAGCCATAGATCCTCCTGTACCATAAAATACATGATTCAGAGATGCTGGACATATTTCCGCTAACTTAGCGCTTAGCTCAGCAGCTGGTGGAGAGCTAGCATCTTCAAAGGTATTATAGTAGGCGAGCTTAGCAGCCTGCTCTCCCATAAGAGAGGCTATTTCCTGGTTACCGTGACCTACATTTACGCACCATAGACCAGCAATACCATCTATATATTCTTTTCCTTCAGAATCATAGATAAAATGGTCCTTTCCGGAAGCATAAATGACAGAGCCTTCTTGTGGAAATACATTGTAGTTGGCATATGGATGGATAAAGTGAGATTTATCCTTTTCCCATAGCTGTTGAGTGAGAGGAGTAGACATACTTATTTAGCAAGAATTGAATTGATGATTGCAGAATTTACAGTTTAATTATTGGTTTTTGTAAAAAAAGCAAAAAAAGTGTATTCTCAGATATGGATTCCCCCTCCTTTACCCTAGATAAAATCGACATTGATATCTTGCGACATCTTCAGCTTGACGGAAGAAAGTCTTTTACAGATATGGCAGAAGAAATGAAAGTGTCTGTCAGCACCATTCGGAACCGTGTCAATAAACTGAAGACTGAAGGGATTCTCCATATTATCGGGTGGACTGACCCCGTAAAAACGGGCTATCATGCTTATGCCAGGGTAACCATAGATGTAAAGCCTTCCTCCTTCCTTAGAGAAGTGGCTACCCACTTACTTTGTATTGAGGAAGTGAGTTTTTTAGCTATCACTTCTGGACCTTATGATTTGGAAATCAACTTATTGTGCAAGGATAACAGCCACCTCCTTGAAGTAATGCATGAGCAAATACATCCCCTGGAGGGTGTACATGCTACCCATACTACCTTATACTTTGAGGTCCTAAAATGGGCTTCCCATAAGGTTCAAGCGGGTTCATCTGATCCCCTCCCCCCTGTATCTGCCAATACTCATTTGGAAGCATAAATGGATATACAGGCGGAAAGACTGTGGAATAGGCTTATGCGTATGGCTGAGATAGGTGGTACGCCCAAGGGAGGTGTCTGCCGGGTAGCCTTGACACCGGAGGATAAGGAAGGGAGAGAGCTATTCATTCAGTGGTGTAAACAGGCAGGCTGTAGCATTCGCATTGACCAGATAGGAAATATTTTTGCCAGAAGGGAGGGACGTAAACCAGACTTGTCAGCCGTGCTGGTAGGGAGTCATCTGGATAGTCAGCCTACAGGTGGGAAATATGATGGCGTATTGGGAGTATTAGCAGGACTGGAAATAGTGGAAAGCCTAAATGATGCGGACATTCAGACGGACAGACCTATAGAAATAGTCTCATGGACCAACGAAGAAGGAGCTAGATTTGCTCCAGCCATGATTGGCTCTGGGGTATTTGCGGGAGAATTCTCACTGGAATATGCCTACAGTCGCACTGACAAGTTAGGCATGACCTTAGGAACTGCTTTAGAAGAAATAGGCTATAAAGGAAGTGCTACCACAGGAGAATCAACCTATTATGCTTGCCTGGAATTACACATAGAACAGGGGCCTATTCTGGAAGCAGAGGAAATTCCTGTGGGTATAGTGAAGGGAGTGCAAGGAATCAGGTGGTATGACCTACTCCTAACGGGTAAAGAAACACATGCAGGCCCCTGCCCTATGTCTTTTCGTCAAGATCCCATGAAGGCCTGTGGACAAATCATGCAGGCCATCTACCGCTTAGCAGAAGATTTTGCACCTGATGCCAGGGCTACCCTGGGGTATCTGGATGCTTCTCCAGGGGTAAAGAACACCGTACCGGGAACAGTAACCCTATCTATAGATATTAGGCATCCAGACGTGCTTGTCCTCACTGAAATAGATAAGAAGCTGCGGGAACACATACAGGCCATTTGTGAACAAGAAAAGATAGGGCATGAACTTCAAGATATTTGGTACTCCCCTCCTGTAGTTTTTCACGAGAGATGTACAGCAGCTTTGATAGCAGCCGCTAAAAAATTACAGGTCCCTTACAAAGAAATGGTGAGCGGTGCCGGTCATGATTCTGTGTATCTTAGTAAGGTAGCGCCTACTGCTATGGTGTTTATCCCTTGTAAAGATGGACTCAGTCATAATGAGCTGGAAAGTGCCAAGCAGGCAGATGCTGCAGTAGCTACCCGATTGATGCTTGAAGCAGTCAGGGACTTATCAAAAGAATAGAAACCTAAGCATGAGTATACTTACTACTTCTTACC
>JBCCLI010000139.1:0-14905 GCA_039026975.1 Bacteroidota bacterium
CACAAAGGTGTACCAAATACTGTTATTAATAGTAGAGTCTCCACACCAGCCTAAATTAAATTCACATCCAGAAGTAGGTCTTTCTAAGATGGTCTCTCCATTCTGTATAGTAGCATTTTTATGAGTGAATATCTGCTGTATACCATCTACTGATAAAGCCACAGCCTCACACACATTATCTCCATTAGGCACAAAAGGGGCTTCTAATGAGGATATCTCCACACAAAATGGCCCTCTGGTTAGGTTAGAGGTAGCTGCTTGAATGTAGTAGGTATTACCTGGCGTAAGTGCTACAGTATCAAGAACAGCGTTATTCTCAAATCCTTCTCTACCTCCTCCATCACTACAACTGATCAATCTAAAATCTGATATCTCATTACAGTCTCCCCCTGGCAAATTATATACTGCCAGCGCAGTATTCGTACTTCTATTAGCTTCATCATCACCTGTTAAAGCCAGATCTGTTCTAACCGTTACAAAGCCTGATGGAGGGGCAGTAAATGAATACCAAAGGGTAGAAGATGTTTCCGGGAAACAGGCGGGAATATTTTCTCCATCCTCCAAGGTAGCGAAGGAGTTATCTGCATTAGGAACCCCATTACAAGTGGCTCCTACCACAAGTGGGCTGGCAGCGCATACATTATCATTCGCAGGAGGGGTAATTTCATTTACCTCTAAACAGAAGGGGCCTTCAAAAAACCCTGAAACCTGGACATAAATGGTTTCTCCAGGTATGATCTCCAGCGCACTTATTAAGCCGTTTAACTCCTTAATAACTCCACCATCCTGGTTACAGGCAAGAAGCTCCAGGCTGGCTGGGTTATCACAGCTTCCATTTCCCAGTCTGTAAACAGCTAACTCTGTATCCTCATTTGCATTCTCCACGTCAAGATCAAAATCCGTAGACACAGATACAAAACCACTTGGGGGAGCTACAAAGGTATACCAAACTGTTGTAGGGAAATCCAGGAAACAATTCTCAGGAATAATTTCACCTTCTTCTATGCCTGCATTTGTATTATCTCCATTAGGAATTCCATTACAACTAGCCCCCACAATAATGGGGGTAGCATTACAAATGCTATCATTAGGAGCTGCTATCTGAGGTTCAGTTTCTGATACCTCTATACAAAAAGAACCCTCAGTAGATTCATTCGATCCAGGTAAACCCCAGCCTGATACCTGTATGTAATAGGTTTCTCCAGGAATAACTGCTACCTCACCTAATGCAGCAAAGAAAAAGTCCTCTGAGTCTAATAGCTCGTTGTCCTGATTACAGTCCACTAATACCAGCTGGCTCAGATCAGAACAGTCTTCTCCTGTTAAGGTGTATAAGCCCATTTCTGTGTCAGTATTAGAGCCATTAACATTCCTGTCTGTTCTGATAGTGACAAAACCGGATTCTGGTGCAGTAAAGGTAAACCAGACTGAGGCTACCCCTCCAGAGAATCCTACCTCGCCGGTGGCACAATCTCCATCTTGTGGTACTGGTTCATTTACTTGAATGGTAGCTCCTGTGTTATCTGCATTGGGAACTCCATTACAACTTTGGCCTATGACCAGGTCCGTTGCATTACACAGGTCATCATTGGCGGGTTGTGCGATTGTTATTGTAATAAACATGCCGTAACCCAGGAGGCATGTCAACACCTTTAACAGATGTCTCATGTGTGGGAATACTTAATTTTGAAAGAAAAAGAAAATAATGGGCATACTTGCTTGCAAAAAGCTTACAGTATTTGTCCCAAGAGCAGTTAGACAAATGGTGTGTAAACAAGCTTTTAGCCTAAGCAGGCGAAATCTGGAGTAAGCTTTAAACTAATAAGAATTTACCTAGACAGCAAATACCTACCTACTCATACTAACGGTAAAAGCTTTGTATATTGTCTGATTATACATAAATCACCTTCAAAAAAAATTCTCTATTTATGAAAAATAAGGTTTTTCCAGCAATTCTTACTTCCAAATTCTCCGAGTTTACGCTGGAAGCAGGCGTGGATGAGGCAGGGAGGGGGTGTTTGGCAGGACCAGTAGCTGTAGCTGCTGTCATCTTACCAGAAACCTATGAACTGGAAGGACTTACAGACTCTAAACTAGTAAAACCGCAAGACAGAATTCGGCTCAGAGCTGCTATTATATCGCAAGCCATTAGCTGGCAGGTAGTCTTCATTCCCCACACTCGCATAGATGAGATAAACATCCTCCAAGCCAGCTTTGAAGGAATGCATAAAGCGATAGATGGCCTCGATCCTCAACCTGAATTTTTAGCAATAGACGGAAATAAATTTCCCCCCTACAAAGATATTCCGTTTGAATGTCTTGTTAAAGGAGATAGAAGATTTGCAAATATTGCAGCTGCCTCCATCTTAGCAAAGACTAGCAGAGATGCTTTTATGGAAGAACAGCACCTACAGTATCCTCACTTTGGATGGGACTCGAATAAAGGATATCCCACCAAGAAACACAGGGAAGCCATCCAAATACATGGTCCCAGCCCTATTCACAGAAAATCTTTCAAGTGGTGACTAGTAGCCCACTGCCGTATCATCTCCTCTAGGATCTGCCCCGCCTTCTAACTTACCATCAGGCCTGACAAGTATGGCGTCTACCCTTCCTATGCTTCTCCTGGCCTGTAAAGTATGCCCCATATTTACCAACGCCAAGGAGTCTTCTTCTGTAAATGAATTAGGCTCATAATAAACTACCTCAGGCTTCCATTGGTGGTGAAAACGAGAGGCAAATACTGCTCCCTGCATACTCATCCCATGTTCTAACACATTTAGTATGGTCTGGAAAACTGAGGTAATAATGGTAGAGCCTCCGGGGGTCCCTACTACCATCAACAGTTTGCCATCCTTTTCTATAATGCTTGGGGTCATAGAACTCAGCATTCTCTTTCCAGGCTCTATAGCATTGGCTTCTGCCCCTATCAGCCCAAACATATTGGGAGTTCCGGGTTTAGCACTAAAGTCATCCATTTCATTATTGAGCAGAAAACCTGCTCCACCTACCACTACATGACAGCCATAGCCTCCATTAATAGTAGTAGTAACACTCACCGCATTTCCATCCTTATCTACTACTGAAAAGTGTGTAGTCTCTTCATGTTCAGCAGGAATATCACCTGCGGCTATATCATCACTTTTGGTAGCCTTAGAGGGGCTAAAGTCTTGCATTCTATTGTGGATATAAACTGAGTCCAGGAGGGTACTCATAGGTACAGGATAAAAGTCCATATCTCCTAGATGCTGTGACCTGTCTGCATAAACCCTTCTTTCTGCCTCTATCATAAGATGGGTATTCTCAGGGCTATGCCAGGGGCGCTTACTCATCTCAAATGGCTCTACCATTTCCAGTAGTTGGACTAAAGCTATACCTCCACTAGATGGAGGCGCCATACTGATGATCTTATAGTCTTTATACATACCCGTTATGGGTTCACGCCAGACTGCCTCATATGCTTTTAGGTCTTCATAGGTAATGATTCCGTTTCCCCTTTCCATTTCCTCCACAATAAGCTCAGCAGTCTTCCCCTCATAAAAACCTGCCTGCCCCTCCTCTTTAATCCTTATGAGGACATCCCCTAAATCTGTATGAAAAATACTATCTCCTGTGGCCCATTCTTCCTTAGCAGAAAAAGCTGTCTCGGTGGTACTGTAGGTATTTAGCCTCTCCAGATGGTTATTCAGGTTTCTGGCTTCTTTTTCAGTAAGGAGAAAGCCTTCCTTAGCCAGTTTGATGGCGGGGGCAAGCAACTGTTCCATGGGTAGGCTTCCCAGCTTTTTATGGGCCTCAAACATGCCTGCCACAGCCCCGGGAACACCAGAAGCTAGATGGCCTTGTCTACTTTTGTCAGCAATAGCCTCCCCATTTTCATCCAGGTACATATCTCTATCAGCAGCAGCAGGCGCTTTTTCTCTATAATCTAAATTATAAAGCGTCCCATCAGCCTCTCTAACGACCATAAATCCTCCCCCCCCTATATTCCCTGCTACAGGATATACTACTGCCAATGCATACTGCACTGCAATAGCTGCATCCACTGCATTTCCCCCCGCTTGCAGAATTTCTAATCCCGCTTGGCTGGCTAATGGATGCGCGCTGACCACGATAGCATTGCCTGCTATTAATCCTGCATTAGTCATCCATGAAGGGGATTCTGGTTTAGCAGGTCTACATCCGAAAGAAAACAGGAAACAACCTAATAGAAGAAAAATGACATATTTCTTAACTAGAGATGAAGCTGACATGGAGCTTAGGATTAATGATTTGAATTCAGTTGATGGGTTTGGCCATATCTGAGGCTTTGATGTTTTTAGGTAAAGCTTATGTAAAGTAACTTATTAATTCTCTCCTATTTGGGACAGTGCACTACCCCTCAAAGAACCAAGTGATGATCTTTCATTCAGCTTTAGCCTGCTAACTTTTCATACATCAGATATGGCATACAATTATAGTAAAATCCTAAGCTACTGTTTTTTTCATTTTATATCCATTATCTAAACTTTCTGTACGTATAGTTAGTTTTGAAAGATATGAAGTATAGAACGGGTTTGCTTTGGTTCCGAAATGATCTTCGCCTTCATGATCATGAAGCACTCGCTAAAGCGGTAGATCAATGTGAGGAAATTATCCCTGTTTACTGTTTAGATCCCAGGCATTTTGGAGAGACCCCTTTTGGCTTTCCCAAGACGGGCCTATTCAGGGAGAAGTTTTTGAAGGAGAGCTTGGAAGGGTTGAGAGGCAGGCTACAGGAAAAAGGAAGTGATTTATTAGTAAAAGTAGGAAAGCCAGAAGAGGTGATCCCTTCCCTGGTGAAGGAACTACATGCCGGGGCCGTCTTTTTTCATAAAGAGATAACGCATGAGGAGACATCCATAGAAGATAGGTTAGAAAAGACCTTGTTTAACCAGGGGGTAAACCTTGAGTCGTATTGGGGAAGTACCCTTTATCATGTGGATGATCTCCCTATGCCTGTTTCTTCCTTACCTGAGATTTTTACTCAATTCAGGAAACAAGTAGAGAAGCTTTCTTCTCCCAGAGAACTCTTCCAGACACCGGAACACATCACTACGCCCGAACTTCCCCCTTCTGATCCTATCATACTCCCAGCCATTAAGTTTGATACCAGGGCAGTAGTGGCCTTTAAGGGAGGAGAGTATGAAGCATTATCCAGGCTTCAGCGGTATTTCTGGGAGACTGATAGCCTAAAAACCTACAAAGAAACCCGTAATGGATTGTTAGGAGAAAATTATTCTTCCAAGTTTTCAGCCTGGCTTTCTCTAGGTTGTATCTCTCCACGAAAAATATTTCAGGAGGTTAAGAGGTATGAACGCCTTAGGAAGAAAAATAGCTCAACTTATTGGCTGATCTTTGAGCTTATATGGAGAGATTATTTCAAGTATGTAGCTAAGAGGCATGGTAACAGCCTGTTTTTCCCGGGAGGGATCAAAAACGATCCTCCTTTCGCCAAGCAAAATCAGCAAGTGCTTGGTCAGTGGATCAATGGAGAAACGGGTATCCCCTTTATTGACGCTAATATGAGGGAGTTAAAGTACACGGGCTTTATGTCTAATAGAGGTAGGCAAAATGTAGCTTCCTTCCTGGTGAAAGATCTTCAAGTAGATTGGCGAGCGGGAGCGGAATATTTCGAGTCCCAGTTAATAGACTATGATGTCTGTAGTAATTGGGGAAACTGGAATTATGTAGCAGGCATAGGAAATGATCCTAGAGAGAATCGGTACTTTAATGTGGTATCACAAGCCAAGAGATATGATGCTAAAGGAGAATATGTAAAGACCTGGGTACCGGAGCTAGCAGAACTCCCACATTCTCAAATCCAGGAACCCTATCTCCTGCCTAATAGTCAGTTAAAATCATTTTCTGTACACTTGGGAGCTACCTACCCGTTTCCACTGGTTAAGCTTAATCAAAAAAAGAACACACACGCTAGAAAATATTGATCATCTATCTAACCTCATCTAAACGAAATCTCGTAATAGACTGATGTTTATCCTACCTAAACCGGGGTAGTTTTTTTAGGAATAGCCACCTGTTCCATGCTGCTAGGTATAGAAACGTAGAAAGTGCTTCCTGTATGGGGTTTACTGGAAACAGTAATGGTTCCGCCCATTAATTCCACAAAGTTTTTAGTAAGTAGTAGGCCTAAGCCCGTTCCCTTTTCAGCATCTGTCCCCAGCATAGAGATTCTACTTAGATTAAAGAGATTGGCTTGTATTTCCTCATCCATTCCTACTCCATTATCTATTACGGTAAATTCTACTTTTCCACTTTCCTGTCTTACCTTAACTATGATCTCCCCCTGTTCTGGGGTAAACTTAATCGCATTAGCTATAAGATTTCTAAGCACCACCTTAAACATCTCACTGTCCAGGTAAATATCTTTTTGTAGCTCAATGTCAGTGGTAATCCTTATCTGCTTTTTAGCTGCTAACTCATTTAATAAGGAAACCACTTCTCCTAATAGATCATTGACATCTACTTTTTCAGGTTGAACCTGTATACCTTGGACCTGTGCTACTACCCAGTTAAGCAGATTATCAATAAAATGGGTAGTATCACTAACTTTCTCAGCCAAGTCCCGGGTAAGTGAATGTACCTCTTTCTCGCTTAGCTCAGCCTTATTCATCATCTTCAGCGTCTCTTGTAGAAGAATCATGGGGCTTCTGATATCATGGGTAATGACTGAAAGGAGTTGGTCTTTCTCCTGGTTGAGCTTAGCTAGTTTAAGGTTCTTGCTTGAGATGACTTTATGCTGGAGGGTAATTCTTTCATTGAGAATCCCAAGTTCTCTATTGTGATTTTCCACCCTCAATTTCTGCTCTAGTAAGAGCCCGTTAGCTTTTTCCTTGTGGCTTACCAACCTGATAAGCACAATTGATAATATTAGCAATAGCCCACCTACAATCACAGAGGTAACAAAAAGGATATTTTTTTCTCTAATACTCGCATCATTTAAATCCTGCGCATACCTAAGTTTTTGATTTTCCTTCTCTTTCTCCGTGCTTCTGTATTTAATGTCTAGCTCGGCTAATTGCCTGCTTTTCTCAGCATTGAACAGGCTATCTTTTAACCTATTGTACTTCTTGAAATAGGATAAGGCAAGGTCCTGTTTCCCTACAGACTCGTATGCCTTAGCCAGCTGGAGATAATTCTTCTTAATTTCATTTACTAGCTTCATCTCCTTGGTCATGGAGAGGCTCATTCCGAAGTACTTAATAGCCTCCTCAGACATCCCCATAGCTAGATAGGCTTCGCCTAAATGCCTTTTGGCAAGGTGTTCTATACTATTGGCCCCCTGCTTTTCTGAAAGATCCAGGCTCTTCTGGAAAGACTGCTTGGCTAATCCGGGTAATTCCTTGAATAATGATATTCTGCCCTTATTGATATATCCATAAGCGGTACCCAGTTCAAGGCCTGATTTTTCTAAAAAGGTTAAACTTGCAGTATTTAACAGGATAGCTGAGTCTAGTTTAGTCTCTTCTCCCCCTGTTTCATACATGTCTAGTAGCACCTGCGCCATCCCCATGGATACAACGGAATAGAAAGCATTCTCCGAGGAAGGATCCACAAAACTGAGGGCCTTCCGATAGGTCCTATATGCCTCATTTAGTTGGCCAATATCTTTGTATATATCTCCTAAATTATTGAGAACTGCCGCAGTTTCTTTTTTGAGATTTAATTCATAGCATAACTGAGCTGACTTTCTCAGGCAGGTAATGGCCTGATCATAACTTCCCTTTTGTCCGTAAATAATAGCCTTAGAATTAAATACTCTGATTTGGCCCTTCTTATCTCGTGCCCTGTGGGTATGTACTTCTGCACTATCCAGGCTCGTTGATGCCAAGTCAAACTCTGCTTTAGTGAACAGAATTCCACCCAGATGGCTGTAGAAACGCCCTAGCATAAAATGATTCCTCTCTGAGGTGGCACGTACTATCCCTTTCTCCAAATGCTGCTGTGCAGGTGTCAATTCTCCATTTAACCAAAGGGCTTTTCCTAGAGAAAGGTAAGAACGGGTAAGATAGCTAGCGTGAGTATGTGCTATATCCAAGGCTTGCTGAGAATACTTGATGGATTTGGCCGGATCTTTATAGAGATAGTGCTCACTGAGTGCCAGTAAGGTTACCAATCTGCTTGTATCATGCTGGGTTCTTTCTAGCCGATGGATAAGACTGTCAGCCATAAATGGGTTGGCTGAGTGACATATAGGGAGGAGCAAGAATAGCAGGTAAATAATTGAGTACCGGCTCATAAATGGACAACAGAAGGCATTACAGGTAATAAAAACAACTTATTCTTTAAAGTTACATAAATTTTTTATTCGAGATTAAAAATTATCAGAAATATGAATATTATTTAACTGAATAATTAGTTAATATATAATTCGCCATACCTGATTTTAGGGTACTATTCCTTCATCTTAATGCTTACCTCTTCCCTCTTACATGCTGATTATGGCTTATCATTAACGCTCTTTCACATAATGGAATGGGCCAGGATATTCCATCTCCTTAGGGTTATAAAGAGACTGTTTAAGAGAAGTAATACGGTATTTGTAGTTTATCCCTAAGAGGTGAATTTTTCTTCAGTGACTTAGCTGCGGTCTATTAGGTTACAGGCTGCACAGATAGAAGATTTTTTTAAAAAGGCTACTAGGGAAGGCATACAGGAGAAAAATGGATTGGCGCTAAGTTTATGAGGTACAGCCATAGATGTATGGTAGGTTATCTAAATCCGTATATTTTCTCTATCTCACAGGCCTTGATCATAGGATTTACTTGAACCTTAGCCGCACTGCATATCCATGAGGGATCTGCCATTCGGCTGATAATGCGTTTCGAGAATTAGGGGGGGCTATTCCCTTTTTACCGTCAGTGGCGTCATAACCTACTAGTTGGATTCTTTTTATTCTTCCTCCTACATTAGCCTGACTCACAGTGAGAAGTAGTCTCTTTTGCTTAATCTCACATTCAGCTTGGAGATAGGTTCCTGCTACTAATGAATAAGCTGGTATATCTTCCTGTAATACCAGCTGAATAAGCTCTCCATTAGATACCTTCTTCCCCTGAAGAAGCGCATAGAAGGAGGTAGCCTTAAGTGGAGTTTCAGAAACCCCAGTAGCTTCTTTATTTACCTGTTCTCCATAAAAGCTGGCATTAAACCCTACCTCTTGAGTAGAACTTTCTTTTTCTAAAGCGGAAGAATCTATTTGTGAGAATTCTTTTTCTAGTACTTCAACTGATTGGGGGGGTTCTTGGCTTTCTTTCAGGGATGACGATTCAGTCGCTAATAAAGTTGGTTCCGGGTTAGGGGTATATGCTTCCTGGGTAGCTACTTGTGGGGAATGGGAAGATTTTTTTTCTCCTTCTGATATCCTGGTTTCTGACTTTTCTGGAGAGGGGATAGAAGAGTTCTGCTTCTTCTGTTTAGAGGAAATTGGTTCTGGAGAAGAAATGAGCTGCTCAGAGGAAATGGGAAGGGTCATTTGTTCCTGGCCCTTAACAGTATCCTGGATATTAGCCTGAACTATTTCCTTCTCAGCAGATAGTGAGTACGTCCGTAAGATAAGGGCTAGACAAATAGGAAGAAGGGAGAGCAAAAGGCCGAAGGAGAGTTTTGTCAGCTTCATATAGACCTTTGAACAGGAACACAAGTTAGTAATAAATGCAAAATAGTATAGCCCTAATTTTTAGGGAAAGTAGCTATGTATACACGTATCCATCTAGCCTGAAATTTCAGCCATCAGCCTTGCTGCTTCTACCGTTGAGTGAAAACTTACTTTCTCAGATGAGAAAAGGTAATAGCTTTCGGTGGAAAAAGCGTTTTAACCTCCTCATTATCAATACCTGTATGGCTACTAAGAGCATAAAAATAGATGAAGAAATCCACATAAGAGCCGTTAGATTAGCAGAAGGGAAAAAGGCCAGCTTAAAAGAGTATGTAGAGGCAGCTATCACCTATTTTTATAAAACCAGATTAGATCCTACGGACCTGAATGACTCAGGGCCTACTAATATGCTACTAGCTATAGAGGAAAAGATAGGTTCTCTGGAGACATTAATTAAGGAGCAGCAAGCCGAGCACCTTCTACAGCTACAAAGTATGCTTTCTGGTACACAAGCAGCTGAAATGAAGCTAAATGGCTTACCCATCCAGAAAGAAACAGAAGTTAACGCACTTATCAAGGAGCTGTATAGTGAAGGGGTATGCTGCCCAAACTGTAACCGTCCTCAGGACTTCCAGTTCGAGGATCCCCATTTACACTGCCAACATACAGACTGTGAATATACACTTCCCGTAGTCTTTGGAGAAGTAGTATTAGAAAGCCTTGACGTGATGAATCTGTTGACAGGAGGGATCAGTAGGCATTTTTCCACCCTAACCATAGACGGCCAGCAGCAAGCAGGTAGACTGTTTCTGGATAGTTCTAATGGTTACCAACCTAAGCTCCTCCCTTTGGCTCAGGAATGTTGATCTGATTTTCTCTTACAGTTATAGAAGGCTTTCCCTAGACGTTTCCCGAGTTGGAATCCCCCTATGAGCAGGAAGAAATTACCCACAAGTAAGGCCCAGATAGCGGGTGCTTTCCACACAATCAAGATCAGCCCAAACAGATAACTCCCTAAAGAGAGTATCCAGGCTCTTCCTACACCATCAGGTTGCCTAATGGCCTTTGTGATACGTCCAAGGATACAGCTGAGAAGTTCCATGATGCTTACAGAAAAGTGAAGTTGAAATAGGTCTTGTCGGAGTTCTTCCGGTAGGGTATCAGGGAAAAGCATAGCGAACCCTATTCCGGCTAGTCCATTTACAGCAAAGAGTGTCCAGTAGCCAATGGCCATGAAAAGATTCTGGTTCATGTGTAGGGGTTATTGATGAGGGGGGTAGGGAAGCTTCACCGGCCTCCCTTATCAGAACTGATGTACTTAGCTTTCTGGGTTAACATGAAAATCAAGAGCTCTTTTCTTTCTTTGGATTCGCCTTAAAAAGGTAGGGGTTAGCAGCGCCTGTTTTAGCTTCTCGTTAAACAGGTAGACGATCTCCTGATAGCGCCCTTCTCCCGCAGCCAGAGCTTCCAGGTAATCCCTCAGGCTTACGTTATACTCTTCCTCTAATAAGGCAGGAACTCTTTTTTCCATAAATCCTGTTACCTGGAGGCCAGGTTTACCTATACTTAGCCCATGCCCTCCTATATTAGGAGTAGTCTCTGAACTTATTTCTAATACAGGAACAGACTTCCTTTTTACCTCTACATACTCCCTCTGGTACAGCTGCTGTAGCATAGCCTTCAGTTCTCTCGGAGCAGCCAGATTTCTACTTATGAATTCCTGACAAAGGGCTACCTCTGTATATGTATACGGCTTTTCTTCTCTGCTCACTTCAGTTAATTGGAAAGACTTACCAACCACCAGGGAGCTATCCAGCTTATTTTCCTCTTGTTTTTCCCATTCAGGTAGGAAGTGTCCATAGGCAGTCTGCCAACCAGACTCCACTATCTGCCTATTAATACCTTGAAAGTATTGTTCGCCATTTGAGAATAAAAGAGTGGTTACTTTCTGCTGTTGGGGGTTCATAAAACTGGCTACAGTCCTTGAAGTGATCAGTTGATAAAGTAAAGCTTCTTCCCTACTAAGGGCCATGCCTGCTTTTTGTACTATGTCTACTGGTAAAATTCCCTCCCCCACTCCGTTGGGGGAAGCCTCTACCCTCATGGCTGTACTACCAAAGGTATCTAGTAAGAAAGAGGTATTTATAGGGTATTCTTTCAGTGGCACTGATGAATAAGGATAGGTGATCATTCCCTTTTCATATAAGGCCATGGCTGTCTGTGCTGTCTTTATGACAGGAAATGAAAGCTTCTCAGCCGCCTCTTCCCACAAACTTACGGTGGTAAATAAAGGAGGAGGAGGAAGATGAGTATAAGTCTTTTTTATTTCTGTTAGTTTATATTCTTGAGAATTCTCATTGTGAAGCGTTTTAGCTCCATAATCCTGACTGAACGCTTCTATGCTTATGCCAGTATGATGAATGAATGTCCCTTTAACTACCTGTCTGGCATTCTCAGAAGTGCCTTTCTCTCTTTTCAGCATATTCAACGCCAGGGCAGCCAGCCTCCCAACTGGTAGGTGGCGAGTAGACTTTAGGTATTTCCAAAGGATAGGAGATAGCCGAAAACCCATGAGGTTGTCCATGGTTTTCTGCGCTTCGTGTGCAGCTACCCAACTCAGGTTGATAGGCCTGGGAACCTGGATAGCGGCCAAGACGTCTTCTTCAGCAAGAGAGGATAGACATATTCTAATGGGAAGCTTTATGTCTATGTCCAAAGCCTTGGCTAGCTGGTATGCCAGGGCCTCTCCTACCCTATCAGGAGAAGTACATATGAGAAGCCTTTCTTTTCCTTCTCCAGTCAGTTGTTCTATTATATGAGAATAAGGCTGCTGAGTATCAGAAAGTGGAATGTTCTTCTCTCCCTCATTGGAAACAGTAGAAAGAGCAACGGGTAAGATCTTCCAGTCTGGTAATACGGGCGTAAGAGTGTCTACGATAGTCTGTGTATCTACTAGTAAAGTGTTCATTTTTGACATATTTCTTCCCTTCCGGTTTATACCGGTTTGCGGGGCGTTCATTAGATAAAGATGAATGGGGTAGACAGACTGATAAGGCCAAATATCTACGTAAAAAATGTAGAAAAGCTTATGCTGTTTTTGACATCATCCTGTCAACCTACTGCTAGTTAGTGTTGGGATTTATCAGGTACTTCTTATTTCCAAGAGCAGGGGGAAATAATCATCTTTGAGCAAGGTGCATAGATTCTCCATAGGTATCCTGTTAAGATAGCTTCTTGTGCGTAAAAAGTATGTACTAGAATTCCAGTCTCCTATTTTTTCCCGAAAAGCCGTCCGCGTTTGAGTCGCTCTTTTTTCTGGATAACGGCTTTATTCTCGGCTTTATCTGTAGATGCTTTTGGTTTCTCCTCCTCCTCTACACTGGGAGAATCTTCCGGCTCTTGTCTTTCTTCCAGGACAGCATCTTTGGGAGGTTGATTAGAGGAGCTCTCTTCCTTAGGTCCTCCAACAATGCCAATCAAAAAGCAGAAGAGCATACTCCATCCCAGGCCATGTAGAAAGGGGCTCCAGGTAAAGGATTGTCCTAGCAAAAACGCTCGACTAGAAGAGGCTACTTCCCTTAATGTTCCTCCTAGTAGTAGATATACTGCTGCTTCTAGTATGGCAAATCCTGAGAGAGCAAGGGCAATTTTTCTGCTTGTACCGTTCATAGTGAAAGCCAATTATTTACCCTTTAAGCTGTTTGAAAGGAAGCGTAAGCCCGTCTATTGCTTAACGATCTGAAACAAATCTATTAGGCATTTTTCGAAAAAAAAAGCCCTGAGGGAGGGGAAATATGCTATGATCAAAATTTCCCTTTCTCCCTCCACTTTCCTTTTATTCATTCCCCTCTGTAGTGGAAAGAAAAAACAAATAAGTAATTGATAATCAATATATTAAAAATTATAATTCCCCTCTGTAGTGGAAAGGCGTGCCCCTTCTTTCCCCTGAAAAGTAGATTCTATTTTTTAAAGATTTTTTAGGGGAGACTTGACTCATAGAGCAGCCTTCAGACGATGGCAGGTAAGTAGACAGACAAAGCTACTGTGGAAAAAATGTATGGGAGACTTTAGTTGCAGGGGATATTAGTGGTCAATTTTTCCGTTTTCCGGCAGCTAATATAGCCTCTACATGCTTACATAAATTTCAAAAGAGAACTAATGTTCACCAACTTAACCTGAGTCTGTATACATTAGACGCTATTGAGCCAATGTCCCAAACTATATTCCCATAAGGCGCCAAACACATTTAACATAGGTACTGAAGGAGGATCTAGCCCTCATTCTCCTATATGAACTTTACTGCCCTCCGCCCTATTCATCCAATGCAGACGAAATTTAGCCCAATGGGACAATTACTACTCCCTAACTACTGATAAGCCCTTATTTTCCTCTTCTATTAATAGAATTAGGTGCTCGTATCTTCCGCTCTATGAGATTTCATATTTCTACCATAGAAGGTAACTATTCCAGCGAACTCAGAAGGCTGTTTGTCTTCGCCCATCTTTGCCTCCCCTTATTCAGTTGTCTATCCATGCTTACGGGAGGGTACTTCCTGGCCTACAAAATCCTCCCTAGAATTCTGCCTGCTATCTCTCCGAGCTTATGGGTTATATTGGCACTGGTCATGGTGACATTTCTGGAAACCATAAAGTATTTTGTTTCTCCCTTAGTGACAAAATCTCTTTGGCACAAAGACTTCCTCATGACACTGGTTTTGACACCACTGGTAGTTCTTCTTTTTGGGACGTCTATCTATTTTTCAGTTCAGGGCGTTCAGGAGTTTTACAAGGAGCAGGATTCTAGCTCAGAAGAAATTCAAGCGACCTACAGCGCGCTGCTGGACGCTACCGAGCAATACTACAGCAGAAAACTCGGAGAAGTAGATTCCACCCTCTCAGCACTGGAGGGAAAATTAGGAGATAGCCAGATCCTGGCCAGAGTGGATAGAATTAACCAACGCATCAGACAAGCAGAAGAGCGGCACAGAGCTGCATCAAATGATTCTTTGCGAGCGGTTTACAGTAGGAGAATTAAGGATCTACAAAGTGAGAAAAGGCTATTGGAAAATAGCACGGGGAATTCTGCTTTTCAGGTAAACAAAATGAATATTCTCATAGCTGAGCGGAACAGGCTACTGGAAGAGAAAGCCTTCAAATCAAAGCAGCTTAGGGAAACACAAGCACAGGAGCTATCAGTCCAGCAGGCAGAAAGTAACTTTCTACAAGCTAATATTCTTTACCTTTCCTTAGGTATCGAACTGCTAATTGCGCTTTC
>JBCCLI010000140.1:0-14851 GCA_039026975.1 Bacteroidota bacterium
AGAGAAGATGAAATTAGAAGAGTCATTCAGATTCTCTCCAGGAGAACTAAAAATAATCCCATTCTCATGGGAGAACCTGGGGTAGGGAAGACCGCCATAGCAGAGGGGCTGGCCCATAGGATCATTCAGGGAGATGTACCTGAGAATCTCAAATCCAAGAACATTTATTCCTTGGACATGGGAGCCTTGATTGCAGGCGCTAAGTTTAGGGGAGAGTTTGAGGAGAGACTGAAGGCGGTAGTGAAAGAGGTGGTGGGTGCAGAAGGGGCTATCATCTTATTCATTGATGAGATACATACCTTGGTAGGAGCAGGAAAAACGGATGGGGCTATGGATGCTGCCAATATTCTTAAGCCGGCATTAGCCAGGGGAGAGTTAAGAGCAGTAGGTGCAACTACCCTGGACGAGTACCAGAAGTATATAGAGAAAGATAAAGCCCTGGAGCGGAGGTTTCAAACCGTTTTAGTGTCAGAGCCTGGGGTGGAGGATACGGTTTCTATTTTAAGGGGACTGAAAGAACGCTATGAAGTTCACCATGGGGTGAGAATCACAGACGGTGCCATCGTAGCAGCTGCAGAATTATCGGATAGATACATTTCCGATAGGTTTCTGCCGGATAAGGCCATAGACCTGATAGATGAGTCAGCAGCCAAGCTTAGGCTAGAGATGGATTCGCTTCCAGAGGAGTTAGATGAGGTGGAGCGTAAAGTCAAGTATTTGGAGATAGAGCGGGAAGCCCTGAAACGGGAGAAAGATGATACGAAAGTCAAGGAAATAGAAGGGCAATTAGCCAATCTGGAGGAGGATAGAAAGCGACTCCGAGCTCACTGGGAAGCGGAAAAAGGAATTATTGACCAGATTCGTGCGGCCAAAGCCTCTGTTGAGCAATTAAAGGTAGAGGCTGAGGAGGCAGAGCGGAAGGCTGACTTTGGGCGAGTGGCTGAAATCAGATATGGAGAGCTCGTAGCTCAGGAGGAAAGTATGAAGCGCCTTAAAGAAGAACTGCTGAACTATCAGGTAGACTTAAGAATGATGAAGGAAGAGGTAGAAGCAGAGGATATTGCAGAGATCATCTCTAAGTGGACAGGGATACCAGTTAGTAAAATGGTAGAGTCTGAGCGGCAGAAACTGCTCAGATTGGAAGAGGAGTTGCATAGGCGAGTGGTAGGGCAGGATGAAGCCATAGTAGCGGTAGCGGATGCCATTAGAAGAAGTAGGGCAGGCCTGCAAGACCCTAACAGACCCATAGGTTCTTTTATTTTCATGGGATCTACAGGCGTAGGAAAGACAGAGTTGGCCAAGGCCCTGGCAGATTTTCTCTTTGATGATGAGAGAAACATTGTGAGAATAGATATGTCTGAGTACCAGGAGAAGCATGCGGTAAGCAGACTGGTAGGAGCTCCTCCCGGATATATAGGCTATGATGAAGGCGGACAGTTGACAGAAGCAGTGAGGAGAAAGCCCTACTCTGTGGTGCTACTAGATGAAATTGAGAAGGCGCATCCAGATGTATTCAATATTATGTTGCAGGTGCTGGATGATGGGCGTCTTACAGATAATAAGGGGCGTACGGTAGACTTCAAGAATACCATCATTATCATGACCTCTAATATGGGATCACATTACATACAGGAGAAGTTTGAAGAGTTGAATGAGAATAATAAGGATGCCATGATGGTGATTATCAAAGAACAGGTACTCGATCTGTTAAAGAAGCAAATGAGGCCTGAATTTGTGAACCGTATAGATGAGACCATTGTGTTTGCACCTTTGAGTGAGGAGGATATGCGTAAGATTGTGAGCGTTCATGCCAGAATTCTTTCCCAAACATTGGCAGAGAGAAATATTCATCTCAGCTTCCAGGAAGAGGCACTGGACTTATTGGCTAGCCTGGGCTACGATCCACAGTTTGGGGCCAGGCCCATCAAGCGGATGATGCAGAAGGAAGTGATTAACACCCTTTCTAAAGAAATCCTAGCAGGAAACATTCTGGCAGACAGTCGTATACAGGTGATTTTACAGAATGGGCAACTGAAATTTGTGAATGAGAAATCGAAAGAAATGAGTTAGTAGTAAGTAGTGTTTGTTTTGATGTCGGAGCGTATCTTCTTTCTGAAGTGCGCTCCGTTTTTGGTTTTAGGATAGAGGGAAATCAATCTTACAGGAAATGATAGAAAAAATTAAAAATTTCTCTGGAAAAGCGACAACGAATGAGAAAATTATCACGTAATCATTATATAGCTCTCCAAACCATTAACTGTTATGTCTACAAGAACTAGGAATTTCTGGATCCTCACCACCTTTGTTGCTCTTGGCTTTGCTGTAAATAACTGGTTTAACTTTCCCACGCAGACCTCTTCTTGTCATCATTCATATTCTTATTCTTTTCAGGATGAGGCCATGGAAGACTTAGGATATTCCTCCTTTGAGGATAGCAGGACTCGACATGATAAAACCAGAAGAGCTACCTGCAATCTCCGCTCCACCTGTAATACCAACACTAGTTCTCAGGTGCGCAAGCAAGCCTTTCCCATCAATAAATATGAGGTGAAGAAAGACATAGGTAATCCCTTAGTAGATGAAACAGGAGGATATGTACTGATGAGGGTAAAAGTAAATGAGCAGGGTGAATATGTAGCTCACAAGATCATGGTAGAGGGAAATAAGTTTTTGGCAGATGCATGCGAAAGACATATAGACAAGTTAATCTTCACCCCGGCTTACGAAAATGGAAAGCCCGTAGAAAGCTGGGTATCTGTCTCCTTCAATTTCTAGTAAATACGACAACATATATAAGTGTTATGACGTCCTGAGTCATCCTGTGAAGGATGACTCACTTTTTTTAGGGAGATATTTTTCCATGATCACAAAATGTATCCCCCCTTTTTCAAATCGCTCCTGGGTTTCTCTGAGGCCAAACCTGAAATAGTAGCTACTTTTTTGTATTCTGGCATTACACCAAATCCGGTCTATCTCCTCTCCCTCTGCTAGCTGTATGATATACCTTAGCAGGGCTGTCCCATAACCCTTACCTTGAAATTCAGGTAGAGTAGCGAACTTCCTAAATTGCATAGACCTTCCCTCCTTAAAGAGAGAAATAACGGAGATCAACTGATTCTGAAGAAATAAGGCATAATGCCTTCCCATCTCATCATTTGGTAGCCGAACATACGCTAAGGCTTTATCCGGCCACATAGCCTCATGACGGATTTGAAGGGTATCCTGATACCCAATTTCTTGGATCTTAATCTCCATACATTGATGCTTAGTCAGGGTAACAGTTTACAAGCAAGCCGTCCCGGGTCAGACCGATTAGTACCCTATTTATGAATTTGAACATTCCCATAGACCTATTCCATTCTGGAAGTATTAAGGAGTACACACTACGCCCGAAGTAGAGATTAAAGCATTCTTACTCCTCCATTCTTCAGTGTTAGTTAATCTTTAATCTAAAAAATGCCATGGGAACAACCCTAATGAATATTGGTTCATCAGAAACCAATGGAACCGTTCTTTCTCCGGATGAAAATGGACAATTATTACTGAATCACCTAACTATTCAGCCCCCTGAAGACCCCGGAAAAACACCCCCCATTCTTTCATTCTCCAGAAAAAGATCTGTTGAGATTCCATGGGGAGAACTGATAGAGAAGCTGGAGCCGAATGCTATGGGCTCCATAAGTGCCATAAAATCCTACTTTGAAGATTCCTGGGACTTGGTAGATAGCATTGAAGAATTATTTGTTGGAGAAAGCCTTCTCATAAAAAACTACATCAGCTTTTTATCTGAAAGTACTAAGGCCTATCTACCTACCTTTGATGGAGAGGATGGGGGGCTCTCATCCGGATTAATCCTGAAACATGGCATCAGTGGAAGATTATACCTAGTCCGGCCACTATCTGGTCAAGAGATTACCAAGGCCGACTTTAGCAGTCTGGAAAATTATCAGAAAGTTTGGGAAGAGAAGGTAGAAGGAGTAGAACTGGTTTTTTCAACCAAAGAGGAGGCAGATGCACGTTATACCTCTTTTGAGGAAATAGACCTCAGGCCTGCCTTTATCATCAGGAAGTACCAGGAGCTGAAAATCCTTAGGGCGATGGCTAATACCATTCAGACAGAAACCCAGCAAGTGTCCAGGCAGAAGCTCATTAATGAGGTAGGAGCTAATATGAGCCTGGATGAAATTGAGGAAATTATTAATAAAGGGCTTAGGCTGGAGATGACGGTTTTTGATATAGATACCCAAATTAAGGCGCTGGCAGCCAGAGCAGCCAATCTTGGGTATCTGCTATACCTGGGCCCCAATACTGATGACAGGGTGGAAGGGAATCTCTACACTACCCACCGCCGGGTAGTCAAATGGACTACCTCCCACACCCGAAAGGAAACCTACCATAAAAAAGGCTTTCTGGGAATTAAGGTAAAGAAGACCCGTAAGGTAAGATATAGCAAAGTCCATAGTAAGATAGTTCAGGAATTTAAGCAGGTAGACACGAACAAGGATCTACTGGGTGAGAGAATTCAATATTTCCTGAATGAAGGGATGGAACCTTATGTATTTGAAAAAACAGGAGAGGGTTTTGTTACGTTGGAGGGTATAGGCCTGGGTCAGGTCATGGACCAGTGCGAACTGAGCGAAGGGTTCCGACGTACCTGTGTCATCATGCTACCAGTCTATGAAGATTCTCTAACAGGAGACAGGGTGATCACCAAATATTCAGTCTTTCTGCGTCCGCTTAAAGGGATTACCCCTGCCATCATCCCTCAGTTATCCATAGAAGAGTCCCTTACCTATCGTTCAGCGTGGTGTAAGACCATACTTGGAGAATTGACCAGCAGCATTAACCTGGCACCAGGGGAAGAAAGGACCGTTACGATTAGCAAAGAGTATGAGAGGGAAACTACTATCAATACTTCTTCCACGTCTGTGTTTGATCTGAGTACCACAGAGTCTCGTGATCTTTCTTCTGAAATGCAGAACCAGACCCGTAGAGATTCTGAAAGAAATGTAGACCTGAGACTGGAAAGCAAAGTAAAAGGGGGGGGCTTAACCTTTAGTGCGGAAGCCTCTGCCAGTGCTGGCGTGAATACCTCTCTCAAGCAAATGAGTGAATCTATCAGTAAGACAGCTCAAAAAGCGGCCAGTTCTCTCAGCAAGCAGCAGAGAGAAGAAATCTCTACCTCCTCCAGCTCGAGAACCAAAATCACCAACCGGAATCAGTCATCGGCAGTCCTGAAAAACATCAATCAGGGAAGAACCTTAAACATGTTATTCTACCGTCTCTATAATCAATACAGAGGCGGACTCTTTCTGGAGAATCTACAGTTTAATGTAGTCAGCAGCATAGAGGTCATTGCGGGAAGTGGAGTACATGAATCCCATACATACAGCTTGAAAGAATGTAGGGAAATGCTGGAAGAATTTTCTCTTGATAAGCTTCCTTTCCCATTTAAGGAAGATAAGGGGGCTCTTCTCAACGGAATAGCAGAAAGCATAGGTAAACTTCTCACGGAAGAGTATGGCATTGAAGAAAGAAAAAAGAAAGGTTCCTTGAAGCCCAACAAATCAGTTAAGCTGCTTAAGATGGCCTCAGAGAGTAATTTCCGTAACCTTCAAAATCCGGTAGAGGCGCTGTGCGATAGACTGGAAACGGCTGAACTTAGCCAGGATGAACCTATGGTCCCCCAGGATCTGATGGTCCTTTCCAAAGGACTGTATATGGATACGGTGGTAGGTGCCCTGGCTAGTACAGAGCCTTACTCAGAAAGAATGCGCGAACAGGAAATCAGGCTACGTTCTGCAGAAGTAGCCTTAAAAGAAGCAGAAGCTTACTACCAGCGGTCAAGAGCGCTTTACCTTCATGGAGGAGAAAATGGTCATGATGATAAAGGGAAAATCCTGGGCCAGAATAAAATTATAGCCATTATGCCGGAAAGAGACGGGAGAAGTATGCAGATTAATCTCGCCCATCCTTTGATGACCCCTGCGAGCAAATGGACACTCGTGATCAACGGAAAATCAGTCAGGGAGATAAAGAATGAAGAACTAAGCAAGGATAGAATGACCCTCGTATTGACATGGACCAGACCACAGCCCTGGGTTGCCCAGTGGACCAAAAAGGATCAAACTGAATTGTTCCATAGAGAAGCAGACGTATTGATATCCTACTAAGATGGTAAGAGCCACAGCTTATCTGTTAGTCAGGCTGGGCCCTTCTTTTCCTCACTCCAAACGTAAACAGTCAGTTATGCCGCTTGATGTCGCTAACATTCAAACCAAAATTGTTGCTACAGAGATTCTGCTGGAGGAACTTCTGGGAGGGCCGCCTCTTAATCAGGAAAGGTTCCAGGGCTTCATGGAACAGTTTCTGGAAGCTATAGATGAGTTGGAAGAGATACAGGGGGAAGTCATCAGAGATGTCCAGGCGAATGCTGCCTTTATTGATGGACTTTGGAACCATCTGTTAGATGCTGATCAGCTGGAAAATTTCACAGGTACCTTTTATAGAATTTTATACGCCAATGAGATAGATAACATACGCTATAGTCATTTGATAGAAGATCTACTTGAACGCATGAGGATGTTTGATAGATTTAAGCGGGAGGATAATTTTGGGGAACTGACAGCCCAATATGGCGTAGTTCGTAACCGAATGGAACAATGGCAAGAAAGGGTGAACCTTTTGGAGGAGGATGACCCTAACCTGGAAATAGAAGAAAGTATTTTGGCGGCTTATATAGAGGAAGAAGGACGGATGAGGAATATGTTTATGCACGATGAATTTGACAACCCCTTCGGAGAATTAAATCTGAATGGAGTTGATGAAGGAATCCAATTTCTAACAGGCATCATAGAAAATATTTATGCAAGGCCTGCTCCCGGCAGAAATGAAGTAGCTACAATTTTTGACTCTCTCACTTGGGTAGTTATTCTCGGTAGAACCCTCTTGCAGAAATTTTCTCCTTTCTGGTTTGAGTCTATCAATAATCCAGCTTTGGCGGCAGCACTGGATACTGAGGTGAACTGGGCCAGACAAGCATTTGGGATAGGACCTATTGGGAATGCAGAAACAACTGCGGCAGAAGATGCGGATGGATTACTTACTGATATGAGAAGGAAAACCAAAGAGCTATATGCGCAGAGGGCCTATAGCCGATTAGCCGCTGGAGCCCTATTCCAACCCCTTCCAGCTGATGGGCAGCACAATATTATCGAACAAAGATCCAGGGTCAATTTACAAACACTCAATGAGCAAATAGTTGCATTGGGAGGAATAGATGAGATGGACAGGACCTTTTTAGATTTATTTAGGTTACTTCCTTTTTATGGGAAACATGCTACATCTGAAGGTGGCTGGAATGCCATCGTACATTCAAATACCTTCCTCTCCAAGGTGGGATTGTTTGAAAACGTGCCCAATCCCTATATTTCAGCATCAGGTTTTACGACCATGTCTGATGAGCTGGACAAACAGGACATAGATTTCGTCTTCTTCAGAGTGGAAATAGGGAGTGAGTTAATGGCCAATACCCGATACGGAGAATATCAGTTTGGCTTTCCCCTGGAACAATTTATGGATGTGGGATGGGTAAGCCTACATGATCTGTTAGAGCCTATTACCAGTCTCCACAGGCACAGACAGCTGAGAGATATCTCAGGCCAAAGAATGCTACGTTTTACCCATAATCAGGTGGTTAATGGTTCCCCTAATCCTCAAGGTACTGATCCAGCTCCTATAAATATATCCTGGAGGCATATCTTTTTTGATCCGGGTCGCTTAGCTGATGGGCTTCCTTTACATAGAACCATTAATATGCTGGATGAGGTGTATTATGGTGAGGACATACTGGAAGGAATGGCCTATTCTGTGTTAAGAGACTTAAAAGATATGCCCTTTATGAGGAATCAGGTGTATGAGAGCTTTCATGTAGAGGATACGGAGCCTCCACAAGCATTCATCCAATTAATGAAGAATCTCTTTCCGAAACTCTACAGACCAGAGATCAAGTACCCTGCTTATTTCCCGGCAGACAGTATGCATACAGAAGGAGCGTATACTGTCTATGTACCTGTTGCTACCTGATAAACAAATCCAGATGAACGGATAGTCGGGTCAGAGGGGGGAGATACGGTACCTAAGGCTCTGAGACAGGTCCAATGAACTTAAAGGCCAAGGCACAATCATATTTTATACTGTATTCATAGAATCCTCCCACAAAGCCTTTTCAAAAGAGGAATTTCTCAAGAGTATTCTAGTCTTCTGACCTAAAGGGAGTCCTATTAAAGAGAGACCCATAGAAACTTCTCGATGAAATTCATTAACAGGAGAAAAATCAGACCATAGATGTTGATTTATCAACTTATCCCAAAGGAGCCTATCTCCTAAAAATCTCATTCAATGGGCATAATTTGACCAAGAAACTAGTATTAGAATAGTTCCCTGGAGCGGCTACTCACTCACCACCACCGCATTAGGAAATACGGCTAATTCTGTTTCTTTAACCAACTTGAGGTACTGGGAGGTCCACCCACCTACTCTTTAACTTCTACAGCATAAGCTAAATATATCACAATCATATCTCATGCTGTATTGATAGAACCCTTCTTTCACAGGCATAATGGAGGAAAACCTGTTCAAGTCTCCTTTGTGCTCACTTCTGACATGGATAATTCCCATATAGGTGATATAAGGGTGTTTACAAATGGGATCCGCCCATTCATAAGTAATGATGTCTTCTTTGATATTGATTTCACTGATATTACTCATTCTCATACTACTTAGCATAGAAGAGAATTGCTTGTAGTCTAGAGATAAAAATCCGGTATCCATTAAGTCTTTATGCGAGCTGTATGGGGTAGCCTTGGAAGATGTATTATAACTGTCTAAGTTGTTGGTGCTATCAGTTCTGTATCCAAAAGTCTTTTCTTCCAGGTTTATGAGGAGATAATTATTAATCAGAATAATTCTAGATCTTCCTAGCTTCCTAATATAAAGTGAGTCTGATTGAAGTGAGAAATTGGAAACCTCTTTATGTAACCTTTTAAATTGAGAAGAGTCTAATAACTGCTCTGCTTCAAATTTCATTGAACAGCTACTTACCAACCAATTCAGAATAGCAGATATGAATATTACAAAAAAGAATAAGCCCGTCTTAGTTAATCTATCTCGATAAGCAAGAATTTTCAGGTAAATCTTTTCTGTACTAGTCATAACACTTCATAGATCTGTTACTCACTTACCACTACCGCATTTGGAAAGACGGCCACCTCTGTTTCTGCATCAGGGAGGACTTCGAGGGTAGTGAGATCTATGAAATTATACTTGCCTGGAGGGCCTGAGGTTCCTTCCAATACGTGGTGGGGAGGGTCTTGTCCCCCATTATTCTCTGAAGAAACTACTAATACATTTCTTTTGCTGTCTATGGCCAGTCCATGTGGGCGCTGACCCACTCTGAATATCTGTTTTTCCAGGGTGAGAGTATTGATATCTATGACGGAAATAGAGCCTCTGATGGAGCCTTGCTCTGAGAAATTTTCTTCATTGGCACAGGCAACGAAGAGTTTATTGCTTCTTTCATCTATTACCAGCAGGCGAGGAAATTCTCCCGTAGGAATCTGCGCAATGAGGGCATCACTCTCTGTATCATAAACCCGTACTTCATCTGTCTCATTGCAGGAAATAAATAGCAGGCTTTCGTCTTCAGTTAGCTCACACTCGTAGGGCTTGAAAGCAGAGGAAGGCCTATCGATAGCAGGTTGCACATCAGGACCTAGGAGGATCTTTTCTTCCGAGACAAATCCATTGGAGGTAAGGCCATATTTAGCATAGTAGTTCCCCTCGTTGGCAGTGACGTACACCGTAGCGTAATCTTCAGTAGCAGCTATGCCGTGCGGAAAACTCAATCGGTCTGATCCACCAATGACCTGATCCAGTAAGGTCATGCTTTCCGTATCTATCATGGATAGCTTGGGGAGGGCGTCAGAAGCATTCCAATGGGTAATAACTGCTCTTTTTCCGTCAGGACTTAGGGCTATGAGAGAAGGATCAGGTCCTACAGTCACTCTTCCTTCGAAGGCATAATTATCTGTTCTATATTTTTCTATGATCCCCCCATCTATCAGGCTTATGTAAAAGTACTGTTGATCGGGAGAAAGCCTGATGTAATGGGGCGCTTCCTGCTTTCCGGCTTCCTGGCCCACCTCCACAAAGCGCATGATAAGGTTAGTTCTCAAGTCAGATACTGCTACTAAGTCACTTCCTGCGCAGAGGGTAAAGGCTTTATCTGCACTTTCTGCCTCCCTCTGGCTCCACCATAACTCTCCTTTTGAGTTGGGCGCTCCATCTAAAATCCAGTTTCTGAGAAGAGTTACCTCCGTTCTGCCAAGGGTAGGTAATCCCCCAAAGGGCATGACAGGTCTGGCCTGCACCCCTAGGTCATCAAAAGTGTTCAGGTGCTGATAGAAGTGGGACCAGTCAGGTTCTCCAGGGACTAGTACAGCCCCAAAGTCTGATCCTGCAAATAGCCTGTTCCAGTCTTCTAATCTCAGATTATCAGGCGCACCGCTTCCGGCGTGGCAGCCAGTAGTGGCACAGCTATTTTCTACTATTTGGGCTATTTCTAAGGGGTACTCTGCACTGGAAACGACTGATTCTGTCTCATAGGTACAGCCTGAGACTAACAAAGCGGTCAAACACAAAAGGCTGAAAACTTCTCCTTTAACCGGACGAAAAAACAAAGAAGACTGAATGAATAGGAAGAAAGGATTGTCTTTTATGCGCATACGGTTCATGGAATAAAACACTTTCCAGGCTTAGGTGGTCTTATACCCAGAACAAACTTCGTGGAAAATACCCTATGGTAGAAAATAAAAGGGGTACAAGTGTTACATTTACTGCCTGAACGGCTTTTGAAATATGAATACGATCAGAATAGGATTACTGGGTACCGGACATTTAGGCAAAATACATCTTAAACTGCTTAAACAGATACCTGCTTTCGAATTAGTGGGCTTTTATGATCAAGATGAAGCTACCCGCCAACAGGTATCAGCAGATTTTGAGGTTCCCGCTTTTGATGATTTGGATGCCATGCTTACCCAGGTAGAAGCAGTAGATATTGTTACTCCTACCACTACTCACTTTGAACTGGCTACTAAGGTCATGCATGCGGGTAAGCATGTATTTGTAGAAAAACCCCTTACCCAAAACCTGGAAGAAGCTGAAGGCCTACTGCGACTTGCGGAAGAATATCCAGAATTAGTTACCCAGGTAGGGCATGTGGAAAGGTTCAACCCCGCTTTCCTGTCCATTAATGATATAGAGCTGAATCCCATGTTCTTGGAGGGACACAGATTAGCCTTGTATAATCCCAGGGGGACAGATGTGTCCGTAGTGCTAGACCTGATGATCCATGACATAGACGTAGTCCTGAGCCTTATTAAATCGCCAGTGGCTAATGTATCAGCTAGCGGGGTAGCGGTAGTGAGTGAAACGCCTGATATAGCTAATGCAAGAATAGAGTTTGAAAATGGGGCAGTAGCTAACCTCACGGCTAGTCGTATGTCAGTGAAAAATATGCGTAGGCTTCGGATGTTTCAGCCTGCCACCTACTTGGCAGTAGATTTTCTGGAGAAAAAGACAGAGATCTTCCGCCTAGCAGATATGGATGAGGAGATCACTTCTCCTATGAAGTTTGAGATTAACACTGGAAAAGAAACTAAGTACCTGGTGTACGAACTCCCGGAAGTAAAAGAGGTGAACGCTATCAAAATGGAGTTGGAAGAATTCAACGCTTCTATACGTGAGAATAAATCTGTGAGAGTCCCCTTCAAAGCAGGCTACGAATCTCTCAAAGTAGCCCACCAGATTATAGATTCTATTCGAATATTAAGTGAAAAGGTACTGTAATTGATCAAGTGTTTAGTTAGTTATTGAATCCTGAAGGAAAGATCATACTTATAGAAATTTCAGATCAACTTGTCCAAAGGTCAGGCTTGCCAGAGAAAGATATCCTCTTAGCCATCGCTGTAGATTTGTTCAAAAGAGAAAAAATAACGCTTGTAAGTGCAGCTGAACTTGCTGGACGCCATCAGATTCAATTCCAGAAAGAATTAGGTGACAGACAGATTCTATTCACTATGATGTAGAAGATTTTGAGAATGATCTTGAAACCTTAACTGAGTTATCAATCTCGATTGTATGGTTGTTGTTAGTGATACCTCTGCTATTTCTAACCTGATTATTCTTAAAAGACTTGACCTGTTACAAAAAATTATTTTCGCATATAGTTATTCCAACAGAAGTTTATCGGGAAATTCTTAAAATGGATTCTCTTGGATATGATCTGAGTTCGTTTCATGATGCTGGTTGGATAACAGTTAAAGAACCGACCGACAAAAGCAAAGTAGTAGACCTACTATAAGAAATTGATAGAGGAGAATCTGAGGCCATAGTGTTAGTAGAAGAGTTAAAATCTCACCTATTGATTATAGATGAAAGGCTTGGGACTAGAATAGCAAAGAGTCGAGGCATTCTTACTATAGGCCTATTAGGAATTTTGGTTAAGGCCAAAGTTGATGGGCATGTAAATGAAATCAGGCCTCTACTGGATCAGCTTCAGTCAATTGGATTTTGGATTAGAAATGAATTAAAGGAAAGAATTCTGGCAAGTGTTAGGAAGAGTACGAAAAATCTTTGCGCCTTCGCGGCTTTGCGTGAAACGTGTCAGTCAAAACGTATGGCCTTCACGGGGCTTATTCTGGTGATGATCCATGATGGGATTAACATAAAGAGGGTGCAGATCACGATGATACTCACATTAGCAAGCAGAAATCTTCCCCAAACCCAGGCTATAGGCACCTTGCTGATGAAGTAATTCTCTTGACTCAGGCTAAGCCAATTAAAGTGGTGTTGGCTGCCAAGTAAGGCTAACGCTAGTAGATTCCCAATGAGTACGCCTGCCGCTATTAGCAGGAAAGAGTTGACAATGAATATGCGCTGAATGCGGTTAGCTGCCAGTCCCATGGCCATGAGGACTCCTATGGTTTGGGTTCTTTCCAGGATGAGAATAAGGACTACGGAGGTCATGTTGATAATGGCTACGATGGCCATGAGCGACATGATGAACCACACATTTTGATGCTGTAGGCCCAGCCAATCAAAGATTTCAGGATATAATGCCTTGATGGAGGTAGAGCCATAAGCGTAAGGGAGCAGCTCATTAATTCTTCTGGAAGTGCTGATAATAGGATCATCACAAAACCAGTGAATAAAGGGGAACCTACTCCCATCCCATACCAGTCCACAGTCTTCAGAAGCTTCTGTCAATCTTACCTCAAACCCACTCACTTCTTCAGGCTGCCAGTTTCTGACCTTTTGCAGCATCTGCAGATCTGTGATCATAAATAGCTGGTCGAACTCCTCCATCCCACTTTCAAAAATGCCTTTCACCTTGACCCTGCGAGGCTTGATGACACTATCTCTGGCGAAATAGATTCTGATTCTATCGCCCACAGTTACGTCCAGAATGCGAGACTGGGCTGCGGATATGAGAATATCAAAACTCTGCTTTTCTCCAGAATAATCTGGCAATTCTCCTGCTACTAAAGATTCTTTGAAAAATGACCAATCATAGGAATCACCTATTCCCTTACATTCTACCCCTAAGCTAGCAGAGGCTGACCTACTCAGCCCGGCAAAACTTACATAAGGCTCTATGCTTTTAATCAGGGGAAGGGTATCTACTGAGAGAATATCAGGATCCGATTTATATAATGGTTTTTCCTCTTCATCATAGCTACTTAAATAATTCCCTACATGTATATCCGCGGCAAAGCCAATCACCTTTTCCTGGATAGCATTCTCAAACCCCTGCACCACAGATAAGGAAACCACTATGGTCAGAACAGCTACAGCTATGCTGATGATAGCCAGCTTAACTACCAATTTGCTGATGGCACGCTGTTGTTTCCAGACTATTCGTTGGGCAAAGAAATATTCGAAGTTCAAGGCGCTGAATTTGCTTTTGGAGTGTATATTAAAGGAATCTGAAGTTTAGCTTATTCTCTCCCGGTTTAAACCCAGAGTTAATAAAGTATCTTATCGATTCTGTCTTTCAATATACGCTAGATGACATACAAACATACAGCATTTTCCCGATTATCATTGGTAGCACTCCTGCTCATAGGCTTATATAGCTGTAATGAGCCGCCACCATCTGAACCTGAACAAAGTCTTCCGCAGGCGCCGGAGAGCGTACGGGTAGGAGCAGAACTTTTGGTAGGGCAGTATTTAGATAGCTTGAAAGGGAAAAAGGTAGCTGTTGTTGGGAATCATACTACCAAATTTGAGAATGGAACCCACTTAGTGGATTCTCTACTAAGCCTGGGTGTAGATATCAGGCATGCCTTTGCCCCTGAACATGGCTTTAGGGGAACGGCAGATGCAGGCGCTAAAATTAAGGATGGAAAGGACAGCCTAACAGGCCTTACGGTTTATTCTCTCTATGGAAAAAACAGGAAACCTGCTCAAAGTCAAGTAGAAGGACTGGATTGGGTGATTTTTGATATACAGGATGTGGGCAGCCGACATTTTACCTATATCTCCACCATGGCCCTGGTAATGGAAGCCTGTGCTGAGGCTGAGGTAGGGGTAATCGTACTGGACAGGCCTAATCCCAATGGCTGGTATGTGGAAGGTCCCATGATGCAAAAGAAACATACCTCCTTCATAGGTGCGCATGAGGTACCCATAGTACATGGCATGACCATAGGGGAGTATGCAAGTATGCTGGTAGGAGAGAAAATGTTGGACACAAAAGATAGCCTTAAGCTATGGGTAGTGCCTATGG
>JBCCLI010000141.1:0-14803 GCA_039026975.1 Bacteroidota bacterium
GCATACACCCTGACCTGGACACTGAGTATAATGTTTCTTTTGAAGGAGAAGGGGTTACGGCAGTTTCAAACGGGAGCAACAGCTCGCAGTCAGGCCTGGCTACCTCATCTACCTAAAAAATAGCTCATAAAGTACATATCCATTTCTTTCAGGTAAGCTGGAAGAAAGGGATATTTCTTTTAGGACGTATTTCCCTACCTATTAGTTAACCATCTCAGGTATCTTAGCATTCAAATAGTGAGGCCATCCCTTAAAATGGGCTACTTACTCTAGGGGGTAAATTGATTTACCCGGTGAACAAATCCTCTCCTATTATGGGCTTAATTTTTACCACTGAATAAAATGGCAGGCTTATCCCTACCATGGATCTGCTGTTTCACCCACAGGCTGATTTTCAGGGCAAATACCTCTAGGAAAAGGTATTTTTCATAGAACGCCATCCAAAGGATACTGCAAAAAAAAGACGGCCTGAGGCCGCCTGTAAATTGACTGAGAATCCTTATATGTTCCCAATCTTAGTTTCGTAGAGAGCCTTACTTTCATTGATACTGCTAGTAAGCTCTTCCATGATCACGTTCACACGGTTCTCAATGCTGATCAGACCATCATTGATTTCAGCTATTTGGCCTATCCCATAGGCTACTTCCAAGGCTTTCACCACATCTATAGCCTCATCATGAAGGGAGCGTAAATTATTAATAGCCTCTTCCGTTCTAGCTAATGTTTTTTCATAATCATTCCTGGCGGTGGTAAGGGCCTGCTGCAATGTTCCTCTAGTAGATACATTATTAAGGCCTGAAGTCTGTCTATCAAGTGCATTGAAGAGATTTTCTGCATCTTGCTTAAGTGCTTCATACTCCTTAAAGAGGGTATTTACCTGCTTATCTACATTATTCCACTTACCGTATACCCTGGCAAATTCCTTATCAGTATTCTTGGCATTTTCTAAGGCTGCCTGCAGGCCGTTTAATAGCTCTACGCCATCTTCTACTCTTTCATTCGCTTTTACCTTTTGATCTTCAAAGCTCGCGATCTGAGTACGAAATTTTTTCTTGTATTTAGGGAGATCCTCCGGGCTTTTATTATTACAGGCTCCTATGAGAATCCCTACTAAAAGTGCTATAAGGCTGATGCGTCTCATAAAGTGGTATTTTGCTATTGGATAGCGTTAGTGGTTAAACGTCACATTAAATTTTCTCAAACTGCCTGAGGAACCGTATATCATTCTGTGAATAAAGCCTTAGGTCTGGCACTCTATACTTTAACTGGGCTATTCTCTCTACCCCCATCCCGAAGGCGAATCCTGAAAAACGGTCAGGATCTATGTTCGTATTGCGGAAAAGAGCAGGGTCTACCATCCCACACCCCATGATTTCTACCCATCCTGTATACTTACAGATGTTACAACCTTTACCTCCACAAATTTGGCAGGAAATATCCATCTCAGCACTGATTTCTGTAAATGGGAAGTAAGAAGGCCGTAGCCTGATCTCGACATCATCTCCGAACATCTCTTTGGCGAAGTACAATAGGGCCTGCTTCATATCAGCAAAGCTGATGCCTTCATCTACCGCTAATCCCTCTACCTGATGGAAGAAGCAGTGAGAACGGGCAGAGATAGCCTCATTTCTGTATACTCGCCCAGGTGCTAACACCCTGATAGGGGGATTCCCTTCTTCCATGGCTCTAATCTGCACAGGGGAAGTATGGGTACGCAACACAAAATCAGGATCTCTGGAAACAAAAAAGGTATCCTGCATATCCCTGGCAGGATGGTTAGGGGGAAAGTTAAGAGCAGAAAAGTTATGCCAGTCATCCTCTATCTCAGGCCCCTCAGCTACGGAAAAGCCTATCTTATTAAAGATCTCTATAATCCTTGCCATGGTGATGGAGAGGGGATGTCTGGCCCCTGTACGGAAGGGGTCCCCGGGAAGCGTTAGGTCATGAGGCTGGTCAGCTGCTCTATTTACCGCCACTACAGCCTTCTCTCCTTCTTTCAGCCGGTTATTGGCCAGGGTTTTTAGGTCGTTCAACGCTTTTCCTAACGTTCTTTTCTGCTCTGAAGGGAGTGTTCGGAACTCTGCCACTAAATCATTAATGACAGCTTTTTTATTAGTGTAGGAACGCTTAAAAGCATCCAGGCTACCTGTATCAGAGAATGTATATGCCTGGATTTCTGAGACCAGACGCTTAATTTTTTCTTCCATAATGATTTTTCCCCTGCAAAAGTAAAAAAGTTTCTCTTACTCACAGATAAATTACCTGAAAGTAGGTTGGGTCTTTAATGATGAAAGACAAGCTAAATGTTAGAAATAAGGGTTTGTAGAGAGAATAGAATGTGGGAGTACAGTATTCTCTATGGCTTAATATCTTACTTCACACCTTCTGAGAAGCTGTCTGAGTTGCTGGATCTCCCAGTGTGTAACAGGATTAAATGATAAGTCTAATATTCTGATATGGGAAAGTCCCCCGAACCAGGCAGGGATTTCTGTGAGCTTATTCTTACTGATGTACAAGTAGGTCAGGAATTTGAGATTCTTCATACTTACGGGTAAGGACCTTAGCTTATTTCTTGAGAGAATGAGCGTTTCCAACTTAGTAAGAGAGGAAATTTCTTCTGGGATAGATAGCAGCTTATTCCCACTTAGATTTAAAGCCTGAAGGTTAGGGTAGTTGAGAACTTCCAGTGGAAACTGCTTGAGTTTTTGGTTTTCTAAACTCAGCTTATACACGTTTTCAGGATCTCTTTGAGCTTCCACTATGCTATGAACCCATACTTTAGCGCTTAGCTGTTGAGAACTTAGTAGACGCATAGTATCAGGAGCGGCAGCTTCCTCTTGGCTGAAAACAGCTGAGAGTATCAGGAGAAAAAGACAAAAAAATGTAATACCTACTTTGTAATTCAAATCCGTCATAGCTTCACCCCTTCCAAGTCTGTTTCCCCAAGTTTTATGGACATAAAGAGAACATTTAAACGCCTTATATGCAATATAGGCTAAATATCCTGTACGATAAAGATGCCGTTTTTATTCTGATCATAGAAGCCAAATTCATGTGTACCCCATGGAGTACTAAGCCTGAGCTTCTCCGGAGAAATAGTCCCCCTCCCTACAAACTCTTCAAATAAGGGCTGTATATCTTTTACAAATATCTTCATGACAGACCCTCCCAATAAAGGGTCATCTACTGTATCAGCATGCCACTGTAAATGAAAACAGAGATGATCTCTTCTTAGTACAGCGTACATATGGTCTCCAGACATTTTCATAAATCCAGTTTTCTCCTCATACCAATTAATATCTCTTTCTATGTCAGAGGAGGGAAGAACGGGTTCTATTTGAATAAAAGGGGAAGGCTTAGGCTCCATATGAACAAAAGTTACGTATTAGCAGTAATTTATATGTGAGTAAAAGAAAAAACATATCCCTTTCCCCAGAGGAAGTAGACAGAGTCATAGAAATGGCGTGGGAAGATAGAACACCCTTTGATGCTATTCAAGATCAGTTTGGAATAGCAGAAAAAGAAGTAATCAAGATTATGCGCAGAGAGATGAAGCCCTCAAGCTTCCGTATGTGGCGAGAGCGAGTACAGCGCAGGGCTACCAAGCATAGAGCTAAACGAGAAGAGTCTATAGACCGGTTTAAGTGCAGCCGTCAGCGCACTATCTCACTCAATAAAATTTCAAAGCGGTAATTTAACAGAGGCTATTCTTGTACTTGCAGGCTAAATATAAACGGAATAGTGGTCCATGTCTGAACATTTACTCCATTTCTTTTCTCAGGAGTAAAATTGAGTTCGTCTATGTACATTTCTACGGCCTTAGTTAATAGTGGATTAGGATCTGCCGTAATTTTGTGGAACTTGTATTGTCCATTCTCATCTACTAATATCCTGATAAGCACGGTACCTTCTATCCCCTTTTCTCTTGCCTGATTTGGATACCCAATTTTCTGCTTGATTTCCGGTAAGTTGGTGGGAGTAGCTGACTGATAGTTCTCAAGTGTTTCCAGCCCAGACTCATTCATCTCTCTTTTTTCTATTTCTTCTCTAACTGTTTCCTCATGAGACTTAGAAGGATAGGTAGAACCACTTTGCATATAGTATAGCCCACTGAGGATTCCTAATGAGATAAGCGTGATAAATAAGGTGCGATTAGACATGCGTGCGTAGGTTTAGTAAACGTCAAAAATGGATGTCAGAATGTATAGGTGTAAACTTGTATACGTAAACTACGTCTCAATGATACAGTCAGACTGGAAAAATGTGTTAATAGGAAGTTAAGCTACCCATCAGGTAAAAACACGTATATTCCTATTGCGTATAATTAAGTGTTGGTATATTTATTGGGAATTTCGAATCAATTTTTTCAAAAGCATGGATATGAAATCTGTACTCGTTAATGCGGGGGTGGCCCTGGCCATTAGCTGTCTCAGCATCTTTATTTACCACCAGGGCATAAGTGACACATCATTTTCTTCTCCTTCAGATTCAGAACTGCTAACCACACAGGTGAACATGCCTGTATATGCATCTACTGCTGATGGAGTAGTAAGCCTACCCCCTGATTTCCGTTCAGCTGCCAGGACTACCATGCCAGCCGTAGTGCACATTAAGTCATATAGAACCTACACCAGGAGGAGAAGCTCCATTTACGAAGAGTTTTTTGGGATGGGGAGGTCTGAATCTAATGACAGGAATAAAATTTCCACAGGCTCAGGGGTGATCATTAGCCAGGATGGTTACATAGTGACTAATAACCACGTGATAGAAAGCGCTGATGAGTTAGAGATTACCATGTATAATAATAAGACTTATAAAGCTACAGTGATAGGGACTGACCCTACTACTGACTTAGGACTCATTCAAATTCAAGATAAAGGCTTACCTGTACTAGAATTAGCTAACTCTGATAATGCCAGCGTTGGGGAATGGGTATTGGCCGTAGGAAATCCATTTAATATTGGACCTACTGCTACAGCAGGTATCGTAAGTGCAATCGGTAGAGACCTTGACATCATTAAGAACGAATTATCCATAGAATCCTTCATCCAGACAGATGCGGCTGTCAATCCGGGAAATAGTGGGGGTGCCCTGGTAAATACAGACGGAAGCCTGCTAGGAATTAACACTGCTATAGCTTCCCCTACAGGAACTTACGCTGGTTACGCCTTTGCTGTTCCTGCAAACATTGTGCGAAAGGTAGTAGAGGATTTACGCATATATGGCGCTGTCCAGAGAGGATATATAGGTATTAGCAGGGTGATCAACCTAAACTCTACTGTAGCTGAAAAGCTAGACATTTCTCTCACAGAAGGTGTGTATGTAGAGTCTATGGCCTCAAGGAGTGCTGCTGCTGAAGCAGGCATCAGAGAAGGAGACGTGATTACCCGTGTAGATAATATTCCGGTTAAGAGTGATGCTCGCCTTAAGGAACTTATAGGGAGAAATCGTCCGGGAGATATAGTGAAAATTACGATTAACAGGCGAGGTGCCTACAGAGACTTTGACGTGAGGCTTACTAATGAGGCTGGAAGAACACGCATAGAAGCAGGAAAAAGAAATGAGTTTCTGAACGCCTTAGGCATGGAACTAGAAAACCTGCCTGCAAGGTTCCTTAATGAGTATGGAGTTGAGAATGGGGTAAGGGTATCCAAGCTGTACGCAGGAAAAATTAGAAGCCAAACAGATATGAAGGAAGGCTTTGTTATTCTCAATATAGATAACCAGGAAGTATATAATGTAGATGACGTTATTCAACAATTAGAACAGAAGAGAGGAGAGGTGAATCTGGAAGGATTCTACCCTGGAAGAAGATATTTATACAACTTTGACATAGAATTATAGGTTGTAGCGCCAGCACGAAAAAAGGGGGAAAGCTTGGTGGCTTTCCCCCTTTTTTATATGAGAACTGCTATAAGTTTAGCTCAAATATTCTGAAAAAATCTATTTCCATCACTGTGTTAGGACCTACGGCAAATCCAAAGAGGTTATCACTGAATTCCTCGAATCTTCCTATATCAAAATATTGCTCATTGACATAGAAGAAGTAGTCTTGTCCGATTTTCCGAATAGTGAGAATGGCAAATTCTCCAGGACTCAGGGTACTTTCTTCTCTCACAGTAGAAGTCCCAGTAGCGCTGTTACCGGTAAACAGGAAATTATCAGGATTGAACCCGTAAAAGAAATTATTATTGGTGGAGCTACCCCCCCACTGGAAAGTAGCCGTACGATCTCCTTCTCTTATCCGGAATCTGGTCTCTATTTCAAAGTCTGCGTTGGTATTCAAGTTGAACTCATTAACCGTGAGATAGGCCCCTTCATCTAGCGATTCAAAGGTGTACAGACCGTTCTGTATACTTAACCGGCTACTACTATTCCCACCTACACTCCAGTCATTGATGTTATTATTGAAATTCTCAACTATGATGGGGCTTTTCTGAGCAGCTGATATGGCTGAGTATAAGGGCTGAATATTACTCCATTCCGGACTGATTTCAGCTTCATTAAAGAGCTCATCCAGGTAATACTCTCTTTTAAAGAGTGTTAAACTTCCCCCATACACCTGGGCACCATCTGAACGCATGATGCTGGAATAGTTATCATTAGGAAGTCTATCATCTCTGTGCTGCCTCCTATCCAGTACGCAGTGTCCTAGCTCGTGGAACATGAGGATTTCCCTACTCCAGTCATTATTTCGCCAATTGGCTGAGGTAGTATCAATACGTATATGGGGAGGATTATTTCCATTAGCAAATGTACATAGACCCGCAGCATCACCATTCTGTAAATTTCCTTCAAAAGTAACTATCAGATTATCTATGGTAAGGTTAACCCCTCTTTGCTGTCCTTCTGCTATAAAATCATCTATAAAAGGCTGAATAGAAGGCGGTACATCAAACCTAACTTCAGGAGTAGGATCATCATCCGAGCAAGCCTGTAATCCAATAATCAGGGGAATATAAAGGAAAAGGCGATTGATTCGTTTCATCTTCAAAAGATTGCCTGTTGAAAAGGTGAAGTTAAAAATAGCGATGATGCGGAACAATGTATTAACAATTATCTGACATTATTACCTACTTCTTTTCCCTGAATTCAGGAAGATGTTAAATAGGTAAGGAAATGCCGGTAAAGGGTAGCTAGAATCTTTTCCTCTGACTGATGACTCCATCCTCCAATATGAGGCGAACAAATTACCCGTGGATGATCAAAAAGTGCCTGGTACATTTGGGTCTCCTCCTCTGTCAACTTATCCTTACTTAAGGGCTCATGTTCAAGTACATCTAACCCCACTCCTTTAAGGACACCGCTCTCAAGTGCGGGTGGCAGGCTAGCTAGTTTGACTACAGGACCACGTGAAAGGTTTAATAGCCAAATAGGCTTATCTAAAGCAGCTAAAAAATTCTCATCTACCCAATGCTTAGTTTCTTCTGTCAAGGGAACATGAAAACTAATGACATCAGCTTCAGCTAGTAAAGTGTGAAGGCTGACCTCTTGTACTTTTTCATGCCCAAATCCCTTTTTGTACTTATCATATGCCACGGTTTTACCTGCCAGATGTTGAATTCTTCTCCCCAGGGCGCTACCTGTATGCCCATACCCTACAATACCCACTGTGAGCGCAGAAAGTTCTGTTCCCCTATTAGGACTTCTATTCCAGATAAACTGGCTAACTTCTCTATTAGCTTGGACAATAGAATGGAGTAAACTAAGGAGCATCCCTAACGTGTGTTCGGCTACTGAATCTGCATTAGCACCGGGGGTACTTCTCACGGTAATATTTTTCTCTGCTAGATAGGGTAAGTCTAAGTGGTCTAGTCCTACTCCTGCACGTAGGATCAGCCTAAGATGTTTAGCCATATCTATGGTAGGAGGATCCATCTTAGGCTTTGAGCGAAGAAAAAGTATTTCTGTCCCAGGGAGGTACGTCCTTAGGTCCTCCTCTGTAAACGTTCTTAAATGGGTGGTAGAAGGATTGACAGCCTGGACCTTAGCCACAAAATCCGGCTGATAGTTTCCGAGAATGAGAGTCTTTATTTCTTTCACACCAGCTTATTTCTGAGATTGGTCTACCTACCATGCATAAAATTTATTTCATGAATAGAGGCAAGATTGAATGATTTGTCCGTAAATTACTATTCTATAGCTTCTATTGTATGCTAACTCCCTATCAAAACTGTTCCTCAAAATTTTTGAGGTGGATATGTATTCTGCTCTTTCTCAGCAGTCCGGGCTGGGTATTTAGCCAGAAAGGATATAAGGATGAAGGCATTATGGATGTGCGAGAATGGATTGATAGCTTGTGTTCTGACAGAATGGCCGGAAGGGGATATACGTTTGAAGGACATAAAAAAGCTGCTCATTATTTACAGGAAGAATTTCACAGAATAGGCTTAGTAAAACCACCGGGTATGGATAGCTACCTCCAACCCTTTGGGATAGAAATTAACTTACCTACAGCCGCACGCATTAAGGTAGATGGGCAGAATATAGAGGTAGGGAGAAAAGCTATCCTAAACCGGCTAAGTGGCTCAGGGAAGGGAGAATTTGAGATCATAGATGAAGCCTATGGTCTCTATCCCAGTGAGGAGGTAAAAGGAAAGGTAGCTATTTTACGGGATGGATGGCCGGATCATTTAAAAAAGGATAAAAAAGGGCAGGATACCTTCGGTAAACGCAAGCAGGATATCTACCGCATTATCTCCTACATGGAGTTTAAGCCAGCTGGGATCATCGTTATTAAGGAGAAACTAACTGCGGGATTTGCTAAACAAGCCCTCCCTTTTCCTGTAGTCGAGGTCTTGGGAGAAGCCTTACCCCAAAAACCCTCAAAGGTAAGCTGGGAGGTAGCTTCCTCCGTGCGTAAAATCCAATCCCAGAACGTCTTAGGATTTCTACCTGGAACAGATACCCTGGATTCTACTCTCATCATCAGTGCTCACTATGATCATTTGGGCCAACTAGAAAAGGCCATTTTTACAGGAGCTAATGATAACGCTTCGGGGGTGGCTATGCTGCTTAAGTTGGCTACCTACTTCTCCAGGAATCCTATGCGTCAAAATATCCTTTTCATTGCCTTTGGCGGAGAGGAGACCGGCCTGGCAGGTTCTAACTACTATGTCAATTCTCACCCTATTCTCCCCCTGGAGCAGATTTCCTTTGTGTTAAACTTAGACCTTATGGGTAATGGGGAGGAAGGAATAACAGCTGTAGCAGGCTATGAAAATGAGGTGTACTGGCAGAAACTGGTAGATGTCAATTCTCAGATGAAGGCAGTACCAGAAATAAAGAGAAGAAGGAACCGCCCTAATAGCGATCACTTCTTCTTTGTAGAGAAAGGCATTCCTGCCTTATTCCTATTTACCCTGGGAGGTCTTCCACATTATCATGATGTAAATGACAGGCCGGAGGTGCTAAGTCTGGATCATTTCCTTTCCGTTTATGATCTGTTGCTGGCCTGGCTTCAGACCCTTTGAGTAGGCTTAAAAGGCCTTCAGTATTTCTTTTGCGGGGGTATTATACTCATGCCCATTATTCCGGGCGATCTCTTCCAGCACTTTAGTTGCCTGCTCTCCGTTTTGGTCTTTCAGAAAGCTCAAAGCCAGATACCATTCTGCCCTAGGCTTCACTATTCCATCCTGTTCTATGACCTTCTTGAAGTCAGAAATGGCCTTGGCGGTCTGATCTGTCCGTAGGTAAATATACCCCCTGGCTATCAGGGCCGAATCAAGGTTAGGATAGTCTTTCAGGATATCCTCTAGCTGTACTAAGGCTAGCTCGTATTCTCCTTTATTGACTTCATTAAAGACCTTACCCAGTAAGGTATCTAAGTCTCCTGAACTCATCATAGTACTAAAAGAAGACTGGGGAAGCTCAATATTTATTAGGTATAACTTTTCATAAGAAGGGGTACTAGGCCTGAGGAGAAAGACTATGGCACAAAACAGAATAATAGAGGCTGCAATAGCTACTGTCCTGAAGATTCTTTTATTACCGGAGGGTAAGTCTACTGTGGAAGAAGCCTTGTCAGAGAAGAGAGGCTTAATCACGCCTACTTCCCCTTTTTCTTCCTTTTCCCACTCTTCTATTTGTGCAAGAATAGGAGCAGCACCTGCCAGCCTAATTCCACGCATGAGTTTTCTATATATGTCCACATCCCTATTTAATTCAGTGGATTGGCGCATCTCTGTTTCAAAAGCTGCTTGCTCTCCTACATCCATTTTCCCCTCTATATACCTTTCAATGATTTCTAGTCTCTCCATGTTCTTTGTTATTAATAGGGCCTTAGATACTAATGCCTTTTTCTTCTACAATTCTCTTTAACTTCTGCAAGCAACTATATTTTTTCTTTTTGGCGACTGAGGCATTTTTGTATTCTAGCCTATCTGCGATAGACTCCATCGTGTAACTTTCATAGTAATATAAAAGAAGTACTTCCCTGCAGGTATCATCAATCTGAGATAGTAACTGCCCAAGAACCTGTCTTAGGTGTGTTTCATTTTCACTGTCCTCTAGTCCTAGATCCAGAAAGTTAGCTTCCACATTAGGAATATCATCTAGGCTGTCTGGTCTTTTAGCTTCACTCTTATACACTTCCAGATACATCCGTCTTCCTACCCCGAAAATATATGTCTGTATTTGGCTGGTTAGCGTGGCAAGTTTCCCTGATTTTGCATTTAGATAAAAGGTTGTAAATGCTCTTTGATAAACTTCTGATGCTAACTCCTGATCTTGTGTATACTGCGAAAAGGACCACCTGATGAATGGAGTTCTATACTTTTTATATAGTTCTTCCAATATCAATTCGTTCCCTTTTCTTATGCTTTCCAGTACTTTCTGATCTTCCTCGAACTTGCTCATTAATGTTAGGGATTACGGGGAGGTAACCGAAGAGTGAAAAAAATTCATAGATAATAAACACCTTCCCAAACGGGGTTCTAAAACAAGAACATGTGTTGAATTTAGACAAAATATCCCATATTGGGAAAGTTGCTAACATAGGGATAGGAGAGAAAATAAGGAGAGGTGTCAGCTTCTCATATTAAAAGCTTCCCGTCTAAGATCAATCATTTCCAGACAAGATACAGCGGCTTCTATTCCTTTATTCCCATATTTCCCCCCTGCCCTGTCTTTAGCCTGCTGAAGTGTATCTGGCGTAAGCACACCAAAAATGACAGGCTTTCTATGGGTGAGTCCTACCTTCATAATACCTTGTGCCACTGCATCAGAAATAAAATCGAAATGCTTTGTTTCTCCTTGTATAACGCAGCCTAAACATATGACCGCAGTTAATTTAGGCTTTCCATATAAGAGGTAGTTGGCACCGGAGGGGAGTTCATATGATCCCGGGACATAATGAACGTAAATATGCTTATCCTTTACGCCTGCCTCTAATAAGCACTGAATAGCCCCTTCCTTCAGGACTTCAGTTATGGTGGAGTTCCACTTGCTTACGATAATGGCTATACGATCCTTTTTATGAGAGTGCTCCGCTGAATAGCGGATACCAGATAGATCATGCCCACTCATGAAGATACTCTTCCTATGTACTTATCTATTCTTAATCCTTCAGAACTGAGGGGAAATTCTCCTTTTACGCGCTCATAGGCTTGAAGGGCTTTATCAGTTTGGCCGGAGGCCTCATAGTTTCTCCCTACGTGCATGAGGAGGGTAGGTACCATAGATTCATTCTCCCTACCTACTGAGCCTATAGCATCCTCAAAGTAACCCGCAGCCGCTTCAAAGTCCGTTAACTCTTCATGCGCGAATCCCAGCGCCATATAAGCTCCCATAGCCAGAGGGCTGTCCGTCTTCTTATCGAAAGCCTGCAGGTAGTCTATTCCTGTCTCTACTTCATTTGAATCAGACTTCAGGTAGATGATACCTAAATAATACTTAGCCAAATTAGCAGCATCAGTCCCTCCATAGGATTCTTCTATCTCTAAAAAGCCTGGAAACTGGTCATCTCCATATAGGGCATTCTCAAAGGAATCCGCTTCAAAATATTGAATGGCTCGGAAAAGCTCTCTGTTTGCATCAGCATTCTTAGATTGCTGGCTATATTGATAGAATAAGATTCCGCTGACTACAGCTATTAGCCCTACAAATAGCCCTATCAGCAGGGTACGATTTTTTTCTATGAGGTCTGTTATCGAGGATGATTGTCCATCAACTTCTTCAAACACTTCTTCCAGATCCTGTACTTCGCCTTTCTTCTTTGCCATTTCTTTCAAAAAATTTATGGACTGCAAAGAAATGAAATCCTACTAAAACAAGCAAAGTTTAGGTGGGTAAATGCTATATAGTCAGGAGAATAGCGATAGATAGGTGTGCTTAGCTTTTCTTGAGGGTAAACGTAAAAGTAGTCCCTTTCCCTACTTTACTTTGAACCCATATACTTTCTCCATGGACAGTCAGGAGGTGCTTACAGATAGCTAGTCCCAGGCCTGTTCCCCCTTTTTCGCGGGATCTACTTTTATCTACTCGGTAGAATCTTCTAAAGATCTTATCTAAATGCTCCTCTTCCATGCCTGTACCATCATCTGATACCTTCACGTGCATTTTACTATCTATCTCTACCAGCTCTATTTCCACCGTCCCATTGGAATCACCATACTTTATGGCATTATCCACCAGATTAGTCAGCACTTGTAAAATGCGTTCTCTGTCAGCCATGACCATGACGTTCTCATGACCATTAGTAAGGATATCATGGGTAATGTTCCTTTTCTTGCTGGTAAATTTCTTTTCTAAAGACTCTATAACTTCTAACACCAGGTAATAGAGATTGAATTTAGTGAGCCTAATTTCCATTTCCCCAGACTCAGCCTGTGTAATGATGAGGAGATCTTCCACCAGGTTAGATAACCGGTCAGAGTTCTTCATGGCCTTTCGAAGAAACTTCATCCGTACACGCTCATCATCCATAGCGCCATCTATGAGGGTATGGATAAATCCCTGGATAGCAAAAATTGGCGTTTTTAACTCGTGAGATACTTCTCCCAGGAATTCTCTTCTGTATGTCTCTAGGTTTTTAAGTTTATCTATTTCTCGCTGGTTGAGAGAGTAAACATTTTTCAATTTTCTGAAAACCAGGATTTCCAAAAAAAGAATCAGCAGAATTACCGTGGTAACGAAAAAAATGAGCCCACTATAAATGAGTTTTTCTGTGGGGTAGTCATTCAGCACATTTATAAAGACGTAAACAGCCGTTAGGAGAATCCCAAGCAGGAAGGAAATATTAATCAGGGAGGGCACCCTAATATTTTCCCTTTTAGTGAGTGATTTCTGCTCGGAAGTCGCATTCCAGAGATTCTTGGAAGTATCCTGGTCTACAGGTTTACCATTAACAACAACTTCTTTTATACTCATTTTTCACTTAGAAACTTGTAGCCAACTCCTTTGATCGTAAGAATGTATTCCTCTCCTATTTTTTCGCGAAGTTTTCTCACATGTACATCTATGGTCCTATCCACTACGTAAACGTCTCCCCATACTTTTTCCAGTAGTTTCTCCCTTCTGAACACTTTCCCGGGCCTGGAAGCCATAAAATACAGGAGCTCAAACTCCTTCCTCGGTAAGGTAAGAACATTTTCCCCCTTTTTTACCAGATACTCATCTTTGATGATTTCCAGATCATGTATCCTTAAGGTAGATTCTATCTCTGTGGGAAGTTCTCTTCTCATGATAGCACGAATCCGGCTGACCAATACCCGGGGTTTAATAGGCTTGGAGATATAATCATCAGCACCAGCTTCAAATCCAGCTAATTCAGAGTATTCTTCAGATCTGGCTGTGAGAAACACTATATAAATCCTATCCATATCTGGTAGGCCCCTAATTCTTCTGCACGTTTCTATACCATCAAGCTTAGGCATCATTATATCCAAAAGAATCATATCAGGCTTTTCTCTGACGGCAAGGTCTATGGCTTTCTCTCCGTCTAAGGCTTTCAATACTTGGTACCCCTCTTGTTCCAGATTATACTCAAGGAGATCCAGAATATCTTCCTCATCATCTACGATCAATATTTTTTTATCAGGCATAGGGTTTTATGCTCAGCTTGGCTATCAGTGGATTATACCAAATATACAAATTAACACCAGTTTCTTATTCAGCAGATTTTTAGGCCTATGAGACCTCCTAATATCCATGAACAAGCTACTAACTCATAGATTTATTACAGAACATTTATGTTAATTCATTGATTCTTGGCAGAATAATCAGAATTCAATTATTCCATTCTCAAATAAGTAACTACTGAATTAACATGTGCCTACATAATTTCTGGCTTATCCCCATGAATAGGCCTGAAATCCTGTTTGAGCCCATAAGATGAGCTTTCTCCTGTAAAAGTATTCCTACTAGTAGCACTCACCCAGATTCATCGAATAAATTAATCAAATAGCTCCGCTAACTTTTCTTCCAATGCTCTGCCCCTCAGATTTCTGGCTATCACCTTCCCTTCTTTATCAAGAAGAAAGGAAGAAGGTATAGCATTTATCTTATATAGCCGCGCTGCTTCACTATCATAGTATTTTAAATCGCTTACCTGATCCCATACCAATCCATCTTTATCGATAGCCTCAATCCATTTATCCTTTGACCTATCCAGGCTTACACCAAATACCGTGAAACCATTTTTCTTATACTTTTGGTAGGCCTTTACTATGTTAGGATTTTCTATCCTACAGGGCTTACACCAGGCAGCCCAAAAGTCTAATAACACTACTTTCCCTCTGAGAGAATACAGGCTTTTATTTCTACCGGAAGGGGTGGGTAAGATAATATCAGGGGGAGTAGCTCC
>JBCCLI010000142.1:0-14791 GCA_039026975.1 Bacteroidota bacterium
CTCCTGGTAGGGAATCTTTACTTTGAGGTAATTATCAGTAAAGCCTTCTATCATGCCATTAGCTTCCTTCCCTTCCCATAAGACCGGCCGGGCGGAACCTGTAAAAGGCTCATAAAAGAATCGCTTTTTCTTTTCTGAGAGAATACGTAGCATTTGACTTCTTTCCCTACGCTTATGCTTGGGAATGGCTCCCTGCATGCTGAGGGCATGTGTATTTTCTCGTTCAGAGTAGGTGAATACATGTAAGTAGGATATATCCAACTCGTTCAGGAAGGCATAGGTGTCTTGAAAGTGGGCATCTGTTTCTCCGTGAAAACCTACAATTACGTCTACCCCTATACAGGCGTTAGGCATCAGGCTTTTAATTTGGCTTACACGATCAGCATATAGCTCCCGCCTGTACCGCCTACGCATCTTACCGAGTATCTCATTATTTCCACTCTGGAGCGGAATGTGGAAGTGAGGCATGAAACGCTTAGACTGAGCTACAAAGCTGATAATCTCATTACTAAGAAGGTTAGGTTCTATGGAAGAGATTCTAAATCTTTCTATTCCTTCTACCTCATCTATGGCCTGGATGACGTCCAGGAAGGTACCTGGCTGATCTTTACCATAGTCGCCTATATTTACGCCAGTAAGGACTACCTCCTTGATACCACCTTCAGCCAATTCCTCTGCATTCCTGAGAATATTCTCCAGCGAGTCAGATCTGCTTTTCCCTCTGGCTAGCGGTATGGTACAAAAGCTACATTTATAGTCGCAGCCATCCTGAATCTTAAGGAAAGACCGGGTGCGGTCTCCTATGGAGTAGGAAGCATGAAAGTCATTTACCTCTTTGATAGCATCATTATAAACACAGGGATTATCCGTCTTCTGGAAGTCTTCTATCAACTCCAAAATTCTGAACTTATCTCCTGCACCTACGACCATATCTACCCCTGGAATCTCAGATATTTCTGTAGGCTTTAGTTGGGCATAGCAGCCCATGATGATGACATAACCATCTTCATTTTGCTTAAGGGCCTGCTTGATGATCTTTCTGCATTTCTTGTTGGCCTGTTCTGTTACTGAGCAGGTATTAATGATATACACATCCGCAGCCTCATGGAATTCCTTTTTTTGGAATCCGGCATTTAGGAACTGTCTACCTACGGTAGAAGTCTCTGCAAAATTGAGCTTACAGCCCAGGGTATGAAATGCTACACTCTTCATGCTTTAATAGGACTGCAAAGATAGGGAAAAGGTTTATTTAAACTCAATGGTGATCATATCATGGACCTTCAGGCCCAGTAATTCAGAGGCAGAGGCCTCCCGCATGGAAATCTCTAGATGGTTACTTTCTCCAAATATGGCTAAAGCATCAGCTTTGGCTACGTCAGAATAGGTATTTACGATACGCTTCAACCTGACATTTCTGATAAAAATTTCGAAGGCCCTTTCTTCCTTTAATTGGATGAAGTCCCTTTTACGGATGTTAGTAACAGCATTTCCGTAAGTATCTATATAGATAATTTTTCCTCTCAGGCAGTTTTCTGTATAAGAAGGCTCCCCCCAGTGTAGGGTACGAAGCGCTATCTCTTCTCCTAGTTCTTCAAATTCTCCTCCACTAGCCAGGAAAGCAGCGGTAGGGGCAAAGATTCTCGCAGCCCTAAAGGAAAGAGGGTAGGCTGGATGTAGCAGGGCTTCATGCTCTATTTTTCTACATATATGTTCCTGCCCCTCACAAATGAGGCTTAGCATGCCATTATTAGGGGCTATAAAGTAATGGCCATTCATATGCATAACAGAGGGGGAAGCTAGCATTCCCTGTTCTGGATCTATGGAAATCAGGTGCACACTACCGTCCGGAAAGGCAGGGTAGGTACTTTTCATCACATAGGCTGCTTCCATGATGTCAAAGCTGCTTACCTCATGGGTGACATCCACTATGGTAGAAGCAGGGAAACGAGACAGAATTATCCCCTTAACCACAGCAGCATAATGCCCCTGAGCTCCAAAATCTGACGTTAAGGTGATAATGGCCATATGTCTTAGCTCTCTTCCTACTGACCGACTGTTAATAGTCGGAGTTTGACAATTGTTACCGCCTAATGAATGACTTATGCAATTTGCATATGAAAACCTAAATTAGGTATTTAGAATTATAATTCTTTCAGTCTCTGGAATAAAAATTAACACACCTATATTGGCAGAGCATATATTCGATTTATCAGAAATCAATCCCCTGGAAATCTATGGTGTCAATAACCTACGGCTCCAGCAAATAGAACAAGGGTTTCCGGGGATCAAATTCGTAGCTCGTGGAGATGAACTTAAGGTCAGAGGAGAAGAAACCAAAATTGAAAAACTTAAACTCATCTTAGGGGCGCTATTTGAGGAAGTTAGGAAGAAGGGAAAGATCAGTGAGAATCGTTTTACGGAAATCCTGGAACCTCAGGCTGAACCATCTGCCTCTACGTACCCTGAGATAGATGATGACACTGTCTTACTCCATGGCGGTGGCGGATTAATCATTAAGCCTAAGAATAGTGCGCAGAGGAGAATGGTCTCGGCAGAGCGGGAGAATGATGTCTTATTTGCCGTAGGTCCAGCTGGTACAGGAAAGACCTATCTAGCGGTAGCCTTGGCTGTAAAGGCGCTGAAAGAGAAGCAAGTAAAGAAAATCGTGCTGAGTAGGCCTGCGGTAGATGCTGGTGAAAGCCTGGGGTTTTTACCTGGTGATATGAAGGAAAAAATAGATCCCTATCTAAGACCTATTTATGATGCCTTGGGGGATATGATTCATACAGAGAAGCTAAAGTATTACCTCTCCAATAATATCATTGAAATTGTGCCACTGGCGTATATGCGAGGAAGGACTCTTAGCAAAGCATATGTAATTCTGGATGAGGCGCAGAATGCTTCGGAGACTCAGCTGAAAATGTTCCTTACCAGACTAGGAGAGCAGTCTAAGATGATCATTACCGGAGATGATTCCCAAATAGACCTTCCAAGAAACCAACGCTCCGGCCTAATCCAAGGGATCAAAATTCTCCAAGGGATCAAGGGAATAGCCTTTATTCGCTTTAAAGCAGTGGACGTGGTCCGGCATAAGCTAGTGAGAAGTATACTAGCCGCCTATGAAAAGATAGCTGACCATAAAGGAAGGAAGTAATACTTATTCCAGAAGAGAAGTAGATCATAAAACCTGACTACTTATCAAAGCATGAAATCCATTCTGGCCATAAATGGGCACCCAGACCCTGATAGCTATAATTATGCTTTGCCAGCCTCTTATATAAAGGGCCTACAGCAAGGAGGTTTTACCGCTTCCCCAATAAATATCACTGAACTTAGTTTCTCCCCTTCCTTACCTCACTCCCATAGGGAATTACCTTCCCTGGAGCCTGACCTGGAAAAATCGTTGAATCTAATCAAGGGAGCAGATCATCTGGTATGGTTCTTTCCTATGTGGTGGTATGGATATCCTGCCACTATGGAAGGATTTATTGATAGGGTGTGCCTTCCTGGTCATGCATTTACATACCAAAAGGGAAATCCGCTCCCTAAGAAGTTATTTAAAGGTAAATCAGCCAGACTGGTGATTACTGCGGATTCACCTGCTTGGTACAATATGCTGTTTATGGGAAGCCCAGCTATCAAGCAACTCAAGCGTGGTACCCTACAGTTTACAGGAGTTAATCCTGTCCGCGTTACCTACATTGCTCCTATTAGGGGTTCTAGTGAAGCCTTTAGAAAGAAGTGGATAGAGAAGCTCTATCTATTGGGAAAGAGAGGTATATAAGCTAAAGGAAAATGATAGGAGTGAAATTATTTACCAAACCTCCAAAAACAAAAAAGCCCGCAAAAGCGAGCTCATTTTTATCCTATCTGGTAATTACACTAAGCAGTCTGCTTTAAAGCTTTAGCCATGGTAGTTCCTATATCTGCAGGGGTTTCCACTACGTGGATACCACAAGCTTCCATGACATCCATTTTCCCTTGAGCAGTTCCTTTTCCGCCTGAGGTGATAGCACCAGCATGTCCCATACGTCTTCCCGGAGGGGCTGTCTGTCCTGCGATGAAGCCTACTACAGGCTTAGTCATGTTGTCCCTTACCCATTCAGCACAAATTTCCTCATTAGAGCCTCCAATCTCACCAATCATGATGACACCTTCAGTATCTGGATCTTCCGCGAATAGTTTCATGATTTCTACGTGAGGAGATCCTATGATAGGGTCTCCACCAATTCCTACACAGGTAGACTGTCCTAGTCCCATTTTAGTAACTTGGTCTACAGCCTCATAAGTAAGAGTACCGGAACGGCTGATGATTCCTATTTTACCAGGATTGTGAATGAACCCGGGCATAATACCCAGCTTACACTCTCCTGGGGTAATTATACCTGGACAGTTAGGTCCTATCATTCTTACGCCTCTGTCATCTATATACTCTTTAGCGTAGATCATATCCTTAACAGGAATACCCTCTGTGATGGTTACGATAAGGTCTACACCAGCATCAGCAGCTTCCATGATAGCGTCTGCAGCGAAGGCAGGCGGAACAAATATGATGGAAACGGTAGCACCCGTCTCTTTTACGGCGCTGGATACAGTATTAAATACAGGTAGCCCTAAATGCTCTTGACCCCCTTTATTAGGTGTAACCCCTCCTACTACTTGGGTACCATATTCAATCATTTGCTGAGCGTGGAAGGAACCTTCACGGCCGGTAAAACCCTGAACAATTATTTTGGAATCTTTATTAACAAGTATACTCATAGGTGGAGGAGGTGTTATGCGTTTTCAACACGGGCAAAGATATTTTTAATCGCTTTAAAAACCAATTAGCTAGAAGCTTTTCATTTCATGAAACAAGTAAAAAACGCCTAGGCATTAATTATGGTTTGTTTTCTGTTTTCCAGGTCTACAGATAACTGAATGCAGTCCTGAGCAATCTTATTTGCGCGCGTAACAGTATTAGGAACAGAGATCCCTCCTATCCAGTTTCCTCCTAAGTGAAATCCATCCTTAGCCAGCTTGGAGACCTCTTCAGCCACTAAAAATTGGGCTATATCATACTGTGGGATAGCTTGTGGCCATCTAGTTACGTACTTGAAGGTGGGTTCTCCAGCACCTAGAAGTTGTTGGTGAGAAGTGAGAACAGCCTTTTCCAACATATCCAACTCCAAGTCTGCTTTTTCTTCCTGTAAAGCTCCTCCGACAAAGCTGCATAGTAGCACCTCGTCATCAGGGCAGCGACCCGGGAATACCGTACTGCTAAATACGGTTCCCAGTATATCTGATCCCTCTTTAGGAGAATGTAAGGCACCAAATCCATCTAAAGGATGCTTAATCTCTTTTCGCTTAAAAGCCATGTGAACTAAGCTGACGGAAGGATAAGAAATGTTAGCCAGCTTAGCTGCCAGCTCTTTCTGGTAAGCTGCTATCATGCTAGCCAGAGTATGGGCAGGAACCGTGCTGATTACCTGATTTACTTCGAAGGGACCTTCACTTGTATCTACCCTAAATCCATCTGCTACTTTTTTGATAGCGCTGACTGTACTTTCCAGGTGTATATGACTTTGGATAGGATTTGCTAATTTCTCACACAGCCTAGCAGCTCCTCCGGTAAAATTAAAGATACCTTTGTGTTGCTGGTTTTTTCGGCTTTTGATAGCTCCTTTGATGACGGACCCCTCTTCCTTCTCCCACTTCAATACATCTGGGAAAGCAGCTTTCATAAGTAATCGAGCTGGGTCTCCCGCATAAATGCCAGACACAAAAGGGTAAACCGCATAGTCAGTCCATTCATCTCCCAGTCTTCTTCTGAAGAATGCATCTACAGTTTCTTCTCTATTTTCAGCTGCTTTCACAAAGCTTTCAAGCATGAGCTTGCGTTTAGCTTTCCATGAAAATGTGTTATTTCCCACTAGAGAGAGGGGACTGGAAGGTAAGGCTTGGTAGGTGCCACTCTTCAGTATGTATCTATTTTTGGCGGCTTCTGAAGCATATACTATTTCTGAAGTTAGGCCCAGCTCAGCTAACAGTGCATATAATTCATCTGTCATCCTGAGAGAATTAGGCCCTTTATCTAATAGGTAAGCACCATGGGTTTCAGAAAGAATATTTCCTCCTACGGTATCTGATGCTTCAAAAACGTGGAAAGGTAATCCTGCCTGCTTTAATCGGTAGGCGGCAAGAAGCCCAGTAATGCCGGCCCCTATGACTGCAATCATATAGCTATGTGATAGTTAAAACCCTACAGTCTCATAACAATCCTTTAGGTATACGAAACTTTTCCCAATGTGTACAACAAATAGCATACCCACTCGCACAATGTGGATAAAATTAGTCAATGTAAATGGCTTTTGTATGAATTCTTATAGAAAAATATCTCAGTTAGGCACGCCTTTTTCTAAGCCTGAACAAGAGGAAAAGTAGGACCAGCCCCCCTCCTGATAAATAGCCTATATATCTCCAAAAAGGGTGTTTAAGAATGGGTTCCATATTTCCTATAGGGGTAAATGCTGCCCAGTAGAAGGGATGGCCATTTATGCCTTTGTATCTATTTAAAAACTCTAAGCGAGCATGCTGGAGGGCGTCATCCTTACTAGCGCCGTAATAGAGGGATTCATAGTAATTCTGCATGATTTGGGAAGTTGAAAAATGATTCACCTTCCACAGAGAAGCTAATAAGCTTCTACAACCAGCGTAGGCAAAGCCGCGAGCCATGCTAATGATCCCTTCTCCATGCTGAAGTTTCCCGCCTGCCGTTTCACAAGCCGCTAATACAACCATATCTGCATTTAGGCGCATAGCATATAAGTCTGCCAAGCTAAGTTTATGATCCTGCTCTTCATCATACATGACTATATGCGAGTCCATGGGAACTTCATCATTCATTTCTGCATGTGTACTAAAATGAAGAATTCTGTATAAGCGCGTCTCAAGGATATCCAGGAAGGAAGACTTACTTGCTTCTTGATATAGGAGATTTCTGCCGGCGTTTAGTCTATCTGCAATGTATTCTACTTCTTTCTCACTAAACTGTAGGTAAGCGTACTGCTCACTTTCTTTAAAGACAGGGGCTATAGCTAGGTATTGTTCTGTAGGGCGCTGATATTCTGGTGCTTTGAGCATCTTTTTCCATAAGGTCCCCGAGTAGGCATAACTAATCTGATACTTCCTCATTAGATATGGAAAGAGGGAATAGTTAAAGTTATCATCAGGCTTCCCAGTTAGTAAGGCATCAAAGGGAACATACCCGAGAACTCCGTCTGGTATGACCACCAAACGTTTAGGCAGAGGACCATTCTCAAAAGGTGTTACCAGCCCATGGTATAATTTCTGGGCATTCTGAATATACAGCACATCCAGTTTGGGATCTCTACCTGCTGCTAGTATCCCATCTCTAAAGGCTAGCACAGCCTCTTCTACAGAAAAGTCTACAGCTAGTTTCTTTAGCTGAACCCCATCTTCCGTGATGAGAAAACCAAAGGTGTGCTCCTTTCCCACAAAATATTGGATAATGCCTTGATCCGTTCCCGTGAGCTGCCTTTGAATATCATCCAGGGTGGAGATACTAAGGTTCCTGCTTAGGGCATCATATATGAGGGAGCCTTGCCTAAGCTGCTTAGTAAGCCTATTATACGACTCTTGTGCATCAAATACAGCGGTTTTGTATATACTTAGTTGCTCATCATTCAGTAGGCCAAGCTGTTTTTCCTTAAGGATCTTTCTAGCAAAAATCAGATTGGTCTTTAGTCTATTCTCTTCAAACCTGAGGCTATCAGGAATCTGGGCTGCCGCCAGTGCTTCTAACTGGTTAATATTCTCTAGCAGCAGTAAGGCATGATTTCTCTCTGAGAACAGAAAGGCTTCTTCCAGATAGTATTCCTCCTGGGTAGTCTCATACAGTTCCAGGGCTATATCAATAGCTTCTTCCGCTCTATCATGACTTTCTGAAATCAGAAACATCTTAGAAGACTCATAGTCCAGGCTAGTTCTTAAGGAATCTTCTACCACTGTACTAAAGTGAGCATACTTCAGGGCTTCTCGCAGGTGTTTAGGGTCTTTGGTCTCAGCGTACAGCCCTTTCTCAGCCGTAATAAGATAGGAGAATGCCTTTAGGAAGAATGGATCTGCATATAACTCATCTTGATATAGGGTGCCTTCAGGAATAAGGGTTTCTATGGCTTGGAGAAATAAGGGTATTCCTTCTTTAAAATAGCCAGTTTCTATTAGGCCCTGTGCTTGAGTACCTGTTATTCTAGCCTTGGGGCTATAATTTTCACTGGGAACTAATGTAAGGGCTCGTTGAAAAAAGCTGTCTGCTTGAGTTGGTTTTAATTTCTTTAAGGATAAATATCCTCTCAACTTTAAATTAACTGATTCCCACTCCTTATCAACTCTCAGATCACTATTACTTTTTAATTTATCAATAGCTTCTTTCGCTAGATTTATGTAATAGGTAGCAGAATCCAATTCTTCTCTTTTAATAAAAGAATAAGCGGCATTATTTAAGAGTAGAACGTGATCATTCTTATCCGTACTGTTTTCGGAGGATTCCAAGCCCCTTTTATACAGTATTAATGCCTCAGAAAAGTTATCCTGAACAGAAAATAGGTTCCCGTAGTCATTAAAAATTCTTGCTCTTTCAGAGTCAGTAATATTAGTGCTGCCACTAAGGTATAAATCATAGTAATATTGAGATTTCTCAAAATTACCAATGCTTTTATTCCCCTGGCCAAGAACAAGATAGGAATTATTTAAATTTTTCTCAGCGTAGTCTTTATACTGGTAGGATGGATCTTTTATGAGCCTAATAAAATATGCTGTGGATTCTTCTAAGTATTTAATTGCGTTATTAGCGTTTCCCTGAGAAATAAAGTTCGTTCCAATCGTATAAAGGTGGAGCCCTACTAAGTCTTCATTTTTATCTTTGTCTTGGTAATTAAGAAAAGTAAGTCCTTCAAATAAAATACGAGAGCTTTCAGAGAAATTTCCCAGATTTTGTAGAGCATAAGCATGGTAAATATTTGCTCGTAAATAATTCCTAGCGTCCTTAGGAAGAATACTTACTTCTTTTACTTTTTTGAATATAAGTATAGCACTATCAGGATTAGATTGAATAATCCTTGTCCCTCTAGCAATAGAATTCTCTTGACTAAGGAGATTAGGCAAGCCCAAACAGCCATAGACGAGTGCTATTAATATGGCTCTTATATATATCTTCTGAATCCGGGCCTTCATATTTTAACTTATTTTATATCAACACTACCTAGTATGTGGTCGTGTCTCATAGCTCTAAATGTAGGGGAATTAGTTAGTTCAAACTTTGAGACTACTTCAAGTAGAAATTCTACTTTTTCCTTTTCCCTTTCGGTTGCCCAGAATTCAAGTAGTAATTGATCTCTTCCTTGAATATTTACAATAACGGTATCTCTAAACTCTGCCTTCGCACCACTAGTTATTAACGGTCTCCACCTCACCTCTTCCCATTTTTCAGTAACTCGAGAGAGAATCAATTCATTTTGAGGATTTTGAATATTATTATAGCCTACTACAAGGTAATGTCCCTGTTTAAATATCTTTTTAAAACTTATGAGAGCATAAACTTTATCTTTTCTTTTTGACTGTTGGTTAGCAAATCCTGGAAAAGCGACCGAAAGATTCTGAGTCGAAATGGAGGGAGGTGGATTGCCATTTGAACCTTGAAAAACTTGCCAATCAGTTCCTCTCAAAACAGAAACACTGGCTGAGTCAGGAGTAGTTGGCGGTTCTATACCTAATCCAGATCTACTAAGACTCCTAGTAGCAGGTGGCACATCTCCCTGAGGTGGATGAGAATCTACGGGTTCCAGGCTTCTAGTAGCAGGTGGTACATCTCCTTGCGGTGGATGCGAGTCTACGGGTTCCAAGCTTCTAGTAGCAGGTGGTACATCTCCCTGAGGGGGATGCGAGTCTACGGGTTCCAAGCTTCTAGTAGCAGGTGGTACATCTCCTTGCGGTGGATGCGAGTCTATGGGTTCCAAGCTTCTAGTAGCAGGTGGTACATCTCCCTGAGGGGGATGCGAGTCTACGGGTTCCAAGCTTCTAGTAGAAGGAGGTACATCTCCCTGAGGGGGATGAGAATCTACGGGTTCCAAGCTTCTAGTAGCAGGTGGTACATCTCCCTGAGGGGGATGAGAATCTACGGGTTCTAAACTTCTGACAGCAGGTGGTACATCACCTTGCGGTGGATGAGAATCTTGTGGATCAAGTACATGTAATCTATTCTCATATCCTTCATAATCCAGGTAGGCTTTAACCTGAAAGTTGCCGGGTTCTGCATAGGTATGGATAGGTGTTTTTTCTGTACTGAAGTTTCCATCCCCAAAATCCCATAGGATATTAAGGTTGCCATCGTTCATTTGGTTGGTTTCTTCTCTTCGGAGAACTACAGGCGGGGAGACCTTATGATCTTCATACTTCAGCCTGAACTGAAATACATTAGAGTGGGTTTTGATGAAATCTATAACGGGCTTCATAGTGCGTGGCTTTGTTGGATCTTATGTATTTAATGGTAGATAATACAAAAAAGTCCCCAATCTGGAATGAAAATATGCCAAACATTCATTCTATCAGACAAACCATGCATCTCACTGAGGGAAAAGAAAAGAGCCCACATAAACACCAGGAGTTTGATAAACTCCCAAAATAGAAATAGATGGAGCCGCCATAGTATTTCGGTAATCCTCCTGTCTCCTTAAGTTGTATACATGGTATACCAGAGAATTCTATTGCTAGAATTGAGGCCCGCCCTTGATACCTTGAGCTTCACTCCAATGGTCAAAGCTTGTAAAGTTTAAAAAACCGGTAGGCATTTATATGGGCATACATTTACTTCCCATATTAGTGGGAAAGAACGATCTTTTATAGGATGGTAGTAGTAATTAGTAGATAAGGTGAAATTACTCAATATTGGTGATTCTACCAATCTATACGTAGGATACCTGGAAGAAGTATCCTAAGGAATAAGGTTTTTTTGTAGAGAGTTAGTCCAATAATTTTTTGTATACAGGCGAGAATTTCACTAAAAAACAGCCAAAATTTATCATTAAGCTAGAAAATTTTGAGATCATAGTGATAAAGCTTGAATTGGTTTTGTAAATTAGGTGCTCGAAATAGACTTAGATGGAGATAGAATCCCCTACCAAATCTTTCACGGAAATAACGGTTCGCGGGTATATCCTGGACTTATATGGACAGGTAAGTAATGCCAAATTTATGGAGTTGCTGGAAGAAGCGCGCTGGAACCATTTTCATGGCTTATTTGAGTCGGGCATGTTCCTGGAACTGGGACTGGCACTGGTACTGGTCAATGCAAATGTGAATTACAGGATGCCCGCACGCTTAGGAGATGTCATGGACATAGAAACACATCTGGCTAGGATGGGGGAGAAAAGCTTCACACTTAGTCAAGCCATTTCCATGCGTAACACCTCAGAGGTAGTCCTGGAAGCAGAAATGACCTATGTAGTTAAAGATCTTGAAAAAGAGCGTGCCATTCCACTTGTAGGAAGGATGCGAGATATGATAGAAAGAAGAGAGTAATGGCTTCTACATGAAAGGGATTACTAAGCCTGTCCTGGTCCTTAAAATAGGTACTTCCTCCATTACGTTAGCAGACGGTTCCTTAGATGAACCCGTTATTGTTAATCTGGTAAGACAAATTTCATCTCTACATGAATCCTACCACATTATTCTGGTTTCTTCTGGTGCAGTGGGGGTAGGGAAAAAATTTATCAAGGGATATCAGGGAAAAATAAGAGAGCGTAAGGCTGCTGCTGCCATCGGGAATCCTCTTCTCGTAAATAAGTATCAAGGCTTCTTTTCTCCATATAAGATTCCCATAGCTCAGAACTTATGTGAAAGGCAGCACTTTTCTGATAGAAAGAAATTCCTACAATTAAGAGAAACCATCCATACCCTATGGAAAGAGGGGGTAATCCCCATTGCGAATGAAAATGACGTAGTTAGTGATTTGGAGCTGAAGTTTTCTGATAATGATGAACTGGCCACTCTCTTGGCAGTGGGCCTTGAAGCAGAAGTGTTATTACTAGGAACCTCGGTAGCTGGGCTAGAGGATACTGATGGAAAGCTCGTGAGAGAATTAACAGAGATTGATGCATCTATATTCTCTTTAGCAAGGAAAGAAACTTCTCAGGCGGGACTAGGAGGTATGATTTCTAAACTTACTTTTGCCAGGATGGCCACTCGTATGGGGATTAAGGTGGTAATATTTGGTACCCGAGAGGAAAATGGAGTGAAGGAAGCCTTAATGGGAAAAACAGGTACTGTATGTTTACCTACTGAGACTCAGATTTCATCTCGGAGAAAATGGTTAGCTAGCAGTAGCCTGGTTCATGGGAGAATCATAGTAGATACAGGTGCTTATAAAGCGTTGCAGCAAAGGAAAAGTTTATTGGCAGTAGGAGTAAAACAGGTACAGAACGACTTTCTGACAGGGGAGGTAATAGAGTTAGTAGTAGAAGGGCAAGAGCCTTTCGCGGTTGCTCAAAGCAGTATATCTTCGGAAGTATTAAAGACCAGGATAGGAAGTCATAACCTGACAGTTGCACATGCAGATGATATTGTATTGATTTAGGATATGGAACCAGAAACCATCAAGCAAAGTATTATTCCCATACTCAAGCAGGCAAGAAAGGCAGCTAAAGAAATAGCCTCTCTTTCTGAGGAGAAAAAGAAAAGTCTCTTAACTGATTTAGCAGATAGGCTGAGGAGGAATAAAATAGATATTCTGGAGGCAAACCACCAGGACCTCATCCGTATGGAGGATGAAAATCCCAAGAAGGACAGGCTGAAACTTACGGAAGAGAGAATTGAGGGACTGGTTAACAGTATCCAGGCTGTAGTGGCCCTTCCCAGTCCAGATGGAAAAGTCCTCCAAGAGGTAGTCCATCCTAATGGACTTCACATTCAGAAAGTAAGTGTACCTATGGGTGTGGTAGGCGTGATTTATGAGGCCCGTCCTAACGTTACTATAGATGTGGTAAGTCTCTGCCTGCGCTCTGGTAATGGAGTAGTGCTTAGAGGAGGATCAGATGCGTATCATTCTAATGTTTGTCTGGTATCCCTTATTCATGAGGTGTTAGATACCCACCATATTAGCCGGGAAACAGTCTGTTTACTTCCTACTGATAGAGAGCTAGTCAAAGAGCTATTGACTGCGGATGCATTTGTAGACATTCTCATTCCAAGGGGCTCTCGCCAATTGATAGATTTTGTCAGAAAGAATGCCAGCATACCCACCATAGAAACAGGGGCCGGCGTATGCCATATGTATGTGAGTGAACACGCTGATCTTGAAAAGGCAGCTCAAATCGCAATCAATGCTAAGGTAAGCAGGCCTTCAGTGTGTAATTCTCTGGATACCCTATTAGTAGACCAGTCTGTAGCTAGCTATTTTCTCCCTATGATTACAGAAGGGATGAAGGCCTATGAGGTGGAAATCTTTGCAGATGAGCAGGCATATACCGTTCTCCAGAAAACAGGATATGAGTTTTTAAGTAGGGCAGCGGAGGTTGATTTTGGAAGAGAGTTTCTTTCCTTTAAGTATTCTGTGAAAGTAGTGGATAGCCTGCAGCAAGCCCTTCATCATATAGAGACGTATTCTTCTAAGCACTCTGAAGCCATAATTTCAGAGAATAAAAGGGAAATAGATATATTTTTACGGACGGTAGATGCAGCAGCAGTATATGCTAATGCTTCTACGAGGTTTACAGATGGTGAGGTATTTGGACTGGGAGCAGAAATAGGGATATCTACCCAAAAGCTGCATGCTAGGGGGCCATTTGCGCTCGAAAAATTAGTAACAGAAAAGTGGATCGTGAAGGGAAATGGACAAACGAGATAACCCGATCAACCAATAAATCATGGCAGGTTCAGCAAAAGGACCCATTTACGCAGCAATAGGCGCCAACACCGCCATTGCGATTTCTAAGTTTATAGCTGCTGGTATTAGCGGCAGCTCTGCAATGCTCTCAGAAGGAATACATTCCCTGGTAGATACTGGAAATGGATTTTTACTACTGTATGGGATAAAGCAGAGTAAGAAAGCACCTGATGAAGAGCACCCCCTCGGACATGGGAAAGAATTATATTTCTGGTCTTTAATAGTAGCTGTATTAATTTTTGCAATAGGTGGAGGGATGTCTTTCTACGAGGGCATAGAACACCTCAAGAATCCTGAGCCTATAGGAGACCCTACCCTGAGCTATATTGTGCTGATAGCTGCTATGGTTTTTGAAGGCATTGCGTTGGTATTAGCGGTAAAGAGCTTTAATAAAGTAAGAGGAAGAACTCCCTTCTGGCAAGCGATCAAGACCAGTAAAGATCCCACTACATTCGCAGTAATTTTTGAAGATAGTGCAGCTCTGCTAGGCTTAATCGTAGCCTTGTTGGGAGTATATCTGGGCCACACGTTTCAGGAGCCCCTCTTTGATGGACTTGCTTCATTACTGATTGGGATAATATTAGCCATCATAGCCATTATGTTAGCTTATGAAAGTAAGGCCCTCCTGATAGGAGAAAGTGCTGAACCGGAGATCCGTGCGAGTGTGCGTAAGTTGGTGATGTCAGATCCTGCTGTAGAGAAGATGGCAGCTCCCCTCACCATGCACTTTGGCCCGGAGAATGTATTGCTGGCGTTGGATGTAGAGTTTAAAGACGAACTGACTTCAGATGAAATAGAGGAGTCCATTAGAAGACTGGAGCAGGATATACGGGAACGGCATGGGATAGTGAA
>JBCCLI010000143.1:0-14731 GCA_039026975.1 Bacteroidota bacterium
AGCCAAAGGACCACCAAGAGTAAGTTCCTATCCACTTATTATAACTTGGGTTTTGGATATGCTCGCTGGTAATGGAATACTTATCTATTTAAAGGATTTGATTGAAAGGAGGAGTATCTAGTGCGGAGGCCGTCACGCCAGAGATCGTGGACGGCTTGCAGAGTCGCATTGGCGGGACAAAGCGTTTTCCCGCCATTTTGGGGCGAGTGTCAAAATAGAGTCCACAGGGCTGATATGGAAGGCCGACGGAAAGCGACGTAACACTGGGAATAAGTACAGGCTTAATCAAAATTTATGCTATTATAAACTGACTGGCTAGTTCCTTTGGGGGGGCTAGCTAGTTGATTTGTGTGCCTTATTCTACCTATCTACTATCTTCTCTCACACCTCCCTTCTACTAGCCTCATAGTTGAGGCAAACTGCATAGATCTCACAGGGAAGTACCTTATAAGATTTATTCAGTCTTATCAGGGGTGGTTTACTTTTTTCAATTGTAAGTAATATTAGGAACGTAGAATGAAACTATCTTAGGTGCCCTGAGGAAGCTATCTGAAGTTTCTGAATAATGTTCCTTTTCAGCACCAGGAAAAAGTAACACTTCTAACTAGGTACTACATGAGAATACATCTACTTGTTCTATTTTCTAGTATCATACCTGTGTGTGGTTGGGCTACGCACATAGCAGGGGCAGAACTATCCTATAAAAACCTGGATAGTGGGACGTTTCTGTATGAGGTAAATGTGACACTCTACAGGGACTGTAGATTAGGAGATGCTGAGTTTGATGAAGAGATTTACCTTTTTGTGTTTAGCACGAGAACTAATGAGCTAGTTGAGATCATTCCTATTTCACTTAGCAGCGTGCTACCCCTTCCTACTCAGGACTGGTTTCTATGCTCCTTCCGGGTATTGGCACTTTGTATTGAAAAGGGGCAGTATATAGCTGAAATTTCCTTACCACCTATTGAAGGAGGATACACACTCGGCTGGGCAAGATGCTGTAGAAATGAGGCTGTTACTAATATAGTAGACCCGAAAAATCTAGGCGTAACGGTATTAGCTCATGTTCCTAACCCTCTGGAAGTAGGGATAAATTCTAGTCCCAGGTTTGGGGAGCTACCTCCTTTATTTCTCTGCCTGGGAGAGGAATTTATTTTTGACCACTCAGCTACAGACCCTGATGGTGATAAGCTGGTTTACCGATTATCAGAACCCTTACATTCTGTGAATGTAGATGGCCTGGGTGCCCTACCTGACGTTGATAATCCTGTAGTAGACCCGGATAGGCCTATGGGGGGGCCGCCCTACCAAAAAATTCCTTTTGAGATGGACTATAGTTATCAAGATCCTTTTGGGGGAGGTAGCTTTTTCTTAGATCCTGAGACAGGCATTATGACCCTTAGCCCACCCAATCTCGGATATTTTGTCTTTGCCATTACTGTAGAAGAATACAGAGATGGGGTGAAAATAGGGGAGAGTCAGCGTGACTTTCAGCTGGCTGTCATAGACTGTAATCCTCAGTCAAATACCCTTGAGATTTCTCATACATTTAGACCCGGGGATGAAACTATCGGAGATACTTTGTTGGCTATCGCCGGGGAAGAGATCTCATATTCAGTGAGGCTTACAGACCAGGTAAGCAACTCGCTTATCCTATTTCCGGTTAGTCCTTCTCTCAAACCGGATGACCCTTCTAATATAGTAACTATTGCCCTTTCGGGGATTAATCCATCAGAAGCTACAGTTAACTGGGTAGTTCCAGAAAATCTAGGCTGTGGGATCATTCCCTTGATTTTCGGGGGAAGAGATAGTGGGGCTTGTCCTGGGTACGGGGTGGTCTTTGACACGGCATATGTTTTTGTGAGGACTTCTCTAGCCATTGAGTTAAGTGAAGATCAGCTTTGCCCTGGAGAAAGTGTTTCCTTCTCCTTAGATGATTCTTTGATTGATGAGTGGATGTGGGACTTTGGAGATGGCACTTCCAGCAATACACCAGCCCCTACGCATACTTATCAGGAAGCAGGGACATATGTAGTTAGCTTTTTGTCGGGCCTACAAGATGCGTGTGTGGCTGTTCCTCCTACCCAGGTGGAGGTAGCTACTTTTCCTGATCCCCTAATACAAATCCAGAATATATCTTGTAATGGAGCTGAAGATGGAAGTATACGCCTTACGCCTAAGAGTGGCTCGGATCTCCAGTACCAGTGGGGGCATGGCCCTCAAACCCCCTTGGTTGCAAGCCTTGGTGCGGGAGAATACACTGTTTTGGTAACTAATAGCTTTGGCTGTTCTACTGAACTGGAAAGCTTAGCTATAATGGAACCATCGACCTTATTTATTCGGATAGGAGAAATCGTGGAATCCTTCTGTTCAGACCCTAATGGCTCAGCTTCAGTGATAGTAAGAGGAGGAACTGCCCCCTATAGCTATGAATGGAATGATCCTCTTCAACAAAGGGATTCTTTAGGCCAAAATCTGGTCGGAGGTCTGTATCAAGTGCTCATAACAGATGCTAATGGATGTAGCCAGATCCAAAACATTAATGTTCCTGATAATCCTCCACCTACAGTAGCCTTCTCCCTCCAGCCTAACCCGAATTTCCCCTTGCTTGTTGATAGCCTCATATCAGCTACTAATCTTTCTGAAAACTATACTTCCCTACTTTGGGACTTCGGAGACGGATCAGAATATAGCACAGAGAATCCAACCCACAGATATAATAAAGGTGGAACTTACTGCATACGGCTAACAGCTGAAAACCAGTGGATGTGTACCGCCACGGATAGCGTATGCATACGCATACGAAGTGGAGGTGAGATTTTCTTCCCTAGTGCATTCTCTCCAAATGGGGATGGGATAAATGATACATTTACCATTTCCGGTTATGCGGTCAGGAGCGTAAGAATGGTAATCTTTAACAGGTGGGGCTTGAAGGTAAAAGAGATTACAGACCTACAAGATGGATGGGATGGTACTAGCGATAAAGGAAACGTACTACCTGAAGGTGTTTATACCTTTAAAGTTCAAGCTGAACTAGGGGATGAGAATACCTTAGAAAGGGCAGGAACTATTACCCTCATCAAGTAGAGTAAGTCCAAAAAAATCGTTAGTGAGCTTTATACTTGGCATAAGGTAAACGCTTTCCCGCTTCTACTTTATGGTAGCTATCTAGTCCTGAGATAGCCAGTGTACCTGCTACGCACAGGTCCACAAAGCCATCTTCCATGACTGCTTCTTCTGGGAGTAACAGTTCTACTATCTGACCCACAATGAGGACTGTTTCATTCATAAGGGTATGTTTCTCTTTATATGCTAAGCCTATTCTCAGACCCGCCTCAGCTACATAAGGCGCGGGATGAAGAGAAGAATATACTTCCGTAAGACCAGCCCCGGTAAACTCTGATTCTTCTGCTGGGAAACGGGCAGAGGTGTAGTGGGCTTTGGGATAGAATTCTTCCGTAACGTGGTTGATAGTGTAATACCCGCTGGTATAAATATTCTCAAGTGTATGCCTGGGTACAGAATGTGGGCGCATGAGCATACCCACAAGAGGCGGGGTAGCACCTACATGAAAGACAGAGCTGATAACAGAGAGGTTGGTGATTTTCTGCTCATTGAGAGTCCCTACCAGGCTAGCACTTTTGAAGCCACTCAAACAATTAATTAGATTGCGCCGAAATTCCTTGGGGAGGGCTAAGATGGACTCCAGGGTATAGGAAAGGGTCTTATTCATGGTCTAAGTTCTCTATTTTAGCCTACAGCTATAAAATTCTTCTGAAAAGCTAACCTGATGGAAAGCGCTTTGTTAGTATTAGCATGAAAGGAACATTCTCATATAAAGAGTTGGAGGAGTCCTATAAAAAGGATTTAGAGAAGGCAGGTGCTTTGCGCGCTCAAACGAATAAGTTCCTTAAGCAACTCAGAAAAAGGAAACTCAAGAAACTAGATGAGACTGTTAAGGCGTTACACGAGGAGATATTTGAGGAAGTAGACTGCCTTTCCTGTGCTAACTGCTGCAAGACCATTAGTCCTGTTTTTACTGACAATGATATCAACAGAATTGCTAAACATCTGAGGATGAAACCAGGAAATTTCGTGGAGACCTACCTACACTTGGATGAGGAAGAAGACTATGTCCTAAATGAGGCTCCCTGCCCTTTTCTGGGGACAGATTTGTATTGTAGCATATATGAAGTAAGGCCAAAGGCCTGCCGGGAATATCCCCATACGTCCAGGGTGAATTTTAAGAAGGTTATCCCCCTAACCGTGAAAAATGTAGAAGTATGCCCTGCTGCCCACCGCATAGTAGAACGACTGAAAGAAGTAGAGCTGAAGTAAGGGAGCTAGAGGTAATTCGCTAAGAATTCCCCCACCCGTTTTTCAGACCAAAAAAATCCCTTTCTCCCCCCTGGATTAAAGCCTACATGGCCTCCCATTTCTGGTGTTTCCAGGTATAGGTAAGGGTGATCTGCCGCCAGCTCCGTAGGATAGCACTTATCACTCAGGAATGGATCATCCAAGGCATTTATCAGTAGGGTAGGTACCTGTATCCTGGAAAGGTAAGGCTTACTACTGGATCGTGTGTAATAGTCTACAGCTCCCTCAAATCCATGGAGAGGCCCCGTAAACCTATTATCGAAATCAAAAATGGTCCTGGGTAAGCGTTTCCCCACATCTATTTTTCCGGGAAATTGCTGTTGCTTGATTTTAAGTTTCTTGTTCAGCGAAAGGATAAACCTCAACACGTAAATCTGATTCACAGTAGGGCCATGGTCAAGCTGATGGCTGGAACTCCCTAGATCTACCGGTACAGAGACGGCCACAGCTGCTTTAATTCTGGAAGGTCCTTTTTCTGCTTGCTCCCCCAGAAATTTAAGACATACATTCCCGCCTAAACTGAAGCCTACTAGAAAAACATTTTCATAGGAATGTGTTGCTTCTACATGAGACAGAACATAATCTGTGTCCGTAGTTTCTCCAGAATGATACACCCGTAGCTGCCTATTCATTTCTCCACTACAGCTCCTGAAGTTAATGGCCAGTACATCTATTCCTATGTTGTTTAAGTAGGAAGCTAAGCCCAGAATGTAATTAGAGCCAGACCCTCCCTCTAATCCATGTAGGAGAATAGCCAAATGATTACTTCCCACCTTACTCCAGTCTAAGTCCAAAAAATCATCATCAGGGGTATCTATTCTCTCTCGCTGATAAGCTGGCTTTGGGGGCTTTCTCAACTTGGATGAGAATATAGTATTCACGTGTGGGTTTTTGAGCCAGTTAGGGGCAGTATAGGTAGATTCTACTAAAGGCATATGGTTAGCTTAGGACTACAAGTTTAGGAAGCAGCCAGCAGTTTCTCTAATTCTCCTAGCAGTAAAGTGAGGCTATCAAAGGATTTTTCTCCTTTAGGAGAATGTAGCTCCCATGTATGGTGATGTTCAGCAGCATGTATGTAAATACGAATGGGTAAGTCCCTCCTATGGAGCGCTTGTATTCCTATTTTTCTTAGACCCTGCTGTGTCCAGAATAAAGGAATAGGAGCCCCTTGTACATGAACGGGATGCGCTAGCTTTTTGGGGAGAGATAGTTTCCCGCTAGCCAGTTCTAAATGGAGAGGAGTATGTTGTAGCTGCTGACTGATAAAGCCATTAAGTATCAGATCTTCGGGTCCCCCACATACGAGCGCCTGATCATCCGTAATCCACCAAAGCGTATCTGCATAAGCCAGGGCCAGCTCCCAGTCGTGGGTAGTAATGATGATTCCCTTTCCCTGAGAATGGCAAATACTTCTCATATCATCCATCAGCTGATGCCGATAAATGGGGTCCAGGTGGGAGAGAGGTTCATCTAAGAGAATAACCTGACAGTCCTGCACTAATGCCCTGGCAAGGACAGCCCGCTGACGTTCTCCATCACTCAACTGATAAATAGGTAAGTGAAGAAAAGAGGTCAGTTGAAGGGAAGTAGAGATTTCCTTAATAAGGTTTTCATCATCAGCAGGAAGTTTACCCTGCCAGTTGAAGGATTGCCATTTACCTTGAGAAATGAACTCTGCTACCGTGAGGTTAGCACTTTGGTAGCTGTCTGTCAGGGAGATACTCCTGAGGCTGGAAAGTGCTTTCAATGATAGTGAGGATACTGTTTCTCCTCCAAGGGTAACCCTTCCTGCCAGGGGAGGGTGGAGCCCTCCAAGAGATTTTAGGAGAGTGGTTTTCCCGGAGCCATTTACGCCTATTAAACATATAAACTCACCACCAGACAGGTCTACACTCAAATCAGTTAAGAGGGGTCTCTCTTTAAATCCTACGCCTAAGGCATGTGTGCTAAGTAGGATGGAGGGAGTGTCTATATGGACAGGATTAGTCATTAGCTTAGAAGGTATGTCTAAGTCTTCTGTTTCTCACTATTAATATAATCACAATGGGGGCTCCTATACAGGCAGTTACCGCATTTAGGGGCAGAACCTCCTGACGCCCTGGCAACTGGGCCATAAGGTCACATATAAGCATCACCAATCCGCCGAGGAGGATGGTGGCAGGAATAACCTGCCTGTGATCGTCTGTTTTTCTCCATACCCTGGCTAAAAAGGGTACAGCTATCCCTATGAATCCTATGGGGCCACAGAATGCGGTGATGGTGCCTGTAAGGCCTCCTGCTAGCATAATGACGATAAGTCTTGTCTTTACCGGAGAAAGACCTACGCTCTGAGCAAAACTCTCCCCCTGCTGCCATATATTTAGCTTAGTGGCCATGGTATAGGTTAGAGAGATTAGGATAAAGCTGGTAAGAGCCATAAGGATAACCTGACTTCTACTAGCTCCTGAAAGTGAGCCTAATGTCCAAAGGATATATGTCTGTATCTCTTGTGGCGAGCTTACATACTGGAATATACTCACCATAGCAATGGTCAGCTGTCCTATCATAATCCCTATTAGTAGGAGAATGAGATTATCTTTGATGAAAGGAGAAATAGCTACCAGCAGGAGTAGAATCGCAGTAGCTCCCAGAATAGAAGCCAGGATCAACAAACTACTTTTTCCCCAGCCTACCTGCATAATGAGGATACTGGTACTTATAAAGCCACCACTCAGGGTTACGACAGAAACCCCCAGGGTAGCGCCTGCCGTTATGCCTAGAACAGAAGGACCAGCCAGGGGATTCCTGAAAAGCGTCTGCATAAGGAGACCTGCTGTAGAAATAGAAACACCTGCCAGGATGGCTGTAATAGCTCTGGGAAGCCTTATTTTATAAAAGATGTTACTTACAGCTTCAGTGACAGCAGGAGAACCTCCAAAGACAAGTTGAATCAACTGGTCAAAAGAGATAGGTACTGAGCCTATACTTAGTTCTAAGAGAAAAAATACTCCTAGAAGAAGGCCCCCTACCCACCAGTCCCAGTGCCTATTTTTGGGCATATTTAAGCAGATTAGTGATTTCTGCTGAAAATAGCAGTCCGTTGAGAATAAATATTTCCATATATCTAAAGATGGTTGGAGAAAAATGTTCGATAGCTGTAAGAATGTAGATTAATTTTTGGCTCTTAATAGGAATCTGCCTATTTTCATTTAGTCATATTAATAATTTCGGGTAGTCTCCCATTCTATAGGCTGGGCAAGTTAATGCATTCTTACTCTACCTTCCAGATTTACCTCCTAAAACGCATTCACTTAACACACACGTCCTGTCATGACTACGATTTTGATAATTGAAGATGAAAAAGAGCTTAGGGAGAATCTCAAGGTTTTTTTTGACATAAGAAAGTATAATACCCTGGTAGCAGCTAATGGCCTGGAAGCTCTGGGTATGCTAGACGTACATACACCGGATATCATTATATGCGATGTAAAAATGCCGGAAATGGACGGGTACGCCTTGCTCCAGCGAATCAGGAAAAAGGAGGCTTTTGCTGCTATCCCCTTTCTGTTTCTGACAGCTAAGACCTCTTATGAAGATGCGCGTACAGGAATGAATCTAGGCGCTGATGACTACTTGTATAAGCCTTTCAGCTATAAACAGCTGGAAGCTGCAGTGAATGCAAGACTCAGGCGGTTAAAACAGTATGTAAAGCTTACTCCTGCCATTGAGCATATGGGAGAAACCCTCACAAAAATAGGGAATGCTCCCGAGGAGCTAAAGGAGGAAATTCTCCTTTTACAGGAACGCCTGAGAAGGAAAAGTAATCAGATAGAAGCGTATCATCATATAGCTTCTCATGAAATAAGAGGGCCAGTAGCTAATATCATGGGGCTGGTAGAGATGCTGGATGTAGAAGGGGATGGCATGGGAGTTATCTCTAAGCTAAAGTCGGCTGCTGATCAGTTAGATAAAACCATATTTGACCTGCACAATCACATAGATCCCTACCTGGATCAGTATGTGTTTTCCTCTCAGTGGGGCGGCAAGGATAAAGTATCTAACATTTACTTGTTGGATGATAGCCCTGTCCTTCAGCTGATTTTCCGGCAGCTTATTAAAAAATACTATCCTGACATTACGCCCTACATCTTTTCCTCCATAGAAGAAGTGCTTCTGGCAGTAGAAGATGATAAGATCCCGGAACCAGATATCTTCTTTTTGGATATTAACCTGAAGGGAGAAAATGGATGGGAGATGCTGGAAGCCCTAAATGAAAGATCCCTTACCTGGGATGTGCTCATTCTCACCTCTGCTATAGAGAAAGAGGAGCGCCAGAAAGCATTTACCTTTGATCAGGTGAAAGGATTTTTGATTAAGCCTTTGACGCTTTCTCAGCTTAATTATGTTTTCAGAGTTCCTGTGAACATAGGTAGTAACAATTTATCCTAACGTACTAAGCCACAAATAGCTAACACTAGCTATTTGTGGCTTTAGGGTTTAGGAGGAAGGCCTCCCTTATTGCGTTCTCAGCCTTGCTAGTTCTCTAACTAGCTCCTTTTCTTGTTCAGAAAGCTTAGTAGGTATTTTTGCTTTGAGGGTAACATATAAGTTCCCATGTACATTCCTTTTTTCATCCCTAGGGAATCCCTTGCCACTAAGCTTTATCTTTTTATCAGGCTGTGTTTCCGGTTTGAGTTTGACTTTAACCTTTCCACTCATAGTAGGTACTTCTATCTCTCCTCCCAGCATGAGGGTAAAAATATCTACTGCTACTTCCGTCCGTAAGTGCATACCTGTACGAGTAAATAAGAGATGAGGACTTACATGTACTTGCAACAAAAGATCGCCTGCTGGTCCTCCATGTACACCTGGATTTCCCTTGCCTTTTAGTTTCAGCTTTTTCCCATCCTCTATACCGGGCTTAATTTGGATTCTGAGGTTTTTTCCATGGAGGCTAAAGGTTCTGCTTGTCCCATGGTAAGCCTCTTCCATGGTGATTTCCACGTCCCCCTGGAGATCACTCCCCTTGCTGGCTCTGGGAGCTCCACTAAATCCGGTATTTCCCCCAAACATCTGATAGAAAAAGTCCGAAAATCCTCTACTATCACGGAAAAAGTCTTCTGCCCCAAACCCCTGGCCCGTCTGTCCACCATAACCGCCTTGACCCGCTCTTTCTGCCTGTTTCCAGTGGGTACCAAACTTATCATACTTAGCTCTATGATCAGGGTCTCCCAGCACCTCATAGGCTTCAGAGATATGCTTAAATTTTTCTTCTGCTGATTTATTATTTTTATTCTGATCCGGGTGGTACTTCATGGCAAGTTTCCGGTAAGCTTTTTTGATCTCATTCTGACTCGCACTTTTGCTCACACCCAGTATGTTATAATAATCCATATGCTTCTTTAACTTGCCGTTACCTAAATGTACTATCCTTCATACGAAAAAAAAGGGAGACAGTATATTTTCTGTCCCCCTCCTCATCACTATCCGAAAAACCTCTTAAACCAATTCACACAATCTTTATGCTATTTCTATAGCCTTAGGGCTAGGTTTAGCTTCTTCAGAAACGGGTAGTGTTACATTTAGGATCCCGTTTTCATAGCTAGCACTAATGGCATCTTCATTGACAGTTTCAGGTAATCTAAAGCTTTTGCTGAAAGAGTATTGGCCAAACTGACGGAGGGTGTAGGTATTATCAGTTCCCTCTTCTGTATGCTCATTACTGACTTCAGCTTTGATGGTCAACACATGCTTTTCAACGTTGATGGAGAAATTTTCCTTGCTTAAGCCGGGAGCAGCTAATGCTACTGTAAATTCATCTTCAGACTTACTGATGTTTACTGCAGGGGTGTTGAATCCTTGTTTTTTTGCTAGTCTGTTATCAAAGGCTTCATCATTGAAAAAATCGTTGATTAGACTAGGGAAAAACCAATCTGAGTTCCTTCTTACTAATTTCATATCCGTATACTTTGTGTTTAACTTTTTGTTGATTGATATACACTCCCTACTTTACAAGGGGTGTACCAATGCCACTTTTAGGAAAAAATGGCGAAATCCATCCTCGTAATATGCCTTTATGGCAGTATTATGGAAAATTATTATGCCAAAATGGCATTACTTCTAGCGGAAAATACTTCTTACGGGGAAGTAGAGATGTAAGTTGGGGTAGAAGACTTACAAGAATTAGTTCGATTCTCCGTTTATATTAAACCTTGCAGCTTCTCACAAATCATTGATTATTTCCTTATCCCTTATCCAGCTGTACGGACTTACAAGTAACCTCTAAGCTTAACCTGTATGCCATCTTTTTTACCTTTTGTACTCAGCTATGCCCGTTCCGGCATACTGCTATTCTTATGTTGTATTCTTACTACTCATCTATCTTTTGGTCAGCTCTGTGATGATCCAGATAGTACCTGGTTAGTCACTCCTTGTTATATAGCAGGTGATCCATTAGCTGGTAATCCAGATAATGCAGATGCCGCAGCTATCGTGCGTATCCCATATCTTCCCACTAATCCTACAGAGGCCTCTAGCAAGACCGTATTAGCTACAGGAAGTCAGGTAGGTACGGTATGGGGACTAGCCTACCAACGTAAGACAAAAACCCTTTTTGCTTCTACCGTCTTAAAACGGCATGCGGGAATGGGGCCTCTTGGGCCTGGTGGAATTTATGTGATGGACCCCATCAGTGGAGAATTTGACATGGATAATTCTTTCAGCCTGGAAGAGTTTGGGATTGATGTAGGGAGTTCTGTCATCACTAATGAGTCAAGAAATTTGCCATCTGCCGCTATCCAGCAAAACAGAGATCCACTTGCCTTTAACCTGGTAGCCAGGGTAGGATTCGGAGACATAGAGATATCAGAAGATGAAGAGTATTTGTGGACGGTAAACCTTTTTGATCAGAAGCTTTATAGAATTAAAGTAGGTGTTCCCTTCCAGCGGCCAACGGCAGATGACATCACCGCATATGATATTCCAGGATTTTGTAATGATAATAGTCGCTTGGCCCCGTGGGGGCTGAGTGTAAATGAGGGGCGAATATATGTAGGTGTAGTTTGTCCAGCTCTGGCTTCAGAGCAGTCAGGAGATCTTAAAGCTACTGTATATGCGTTTGACGCTGATAATACAGTATGGGAGTCTATTCTGGAAGTAGACCTGAATTATCCCAGAGGTATTGTAGAGCGCTTTGGGTTTGAAGTAAGCTTTGCTGCCTGGCGGCCCTGGCTACAAAGCTGGCAGGACCTAACAGCTACTGTATCTGACCTGAATGAGTTTGGATATCCTCAGCCTATTCTCTCGGATATAGAGTTTGAGCAGAATGGAGATATGATTCTGGGCTTTCTGGATAGAGCAGGGTTACAGTTTGGATTTGAAGCTTTCAGTACTATTCCTGGTGATATTAACCTATACGTAGGGGATGCTGCCGGAGACATTCTGAGGGCCTGTCTACAGGATGATGGGACCTTTATACTGGAGAATAATGCAGCTCTCTGCAATGGGCTAGTATCTGAGGGAGAAAATAATCAGCAGGGGCCCGGTGGAGGAGAATTCTACTCTGATGACTTCTATTTTGATATCGAGTTTAACATCGTAGGCCATGATGAAATAACGCTGGGGGGCTTGGCCTCTCTTCCATTCTCAGATGAAATAGCTACCACCGTCTATGATCCTTTGGCAGGGTTCCCTTTCTCGGGCGGCGTACATTGGTATGGTAATGCAGTAGGAAATCTGGAACGTGCCTTCCTCATCTACGATGCGGAATTGCAAGGAGGCTTTGGAAAAGCAGCTGGACTGGGTGACCTGGAAATGGTCTGCAACTCTCTGCCTGTGGTAGATCCGCCTATAGACCCGCCGGTAGATCCGCCTATGGCTAATGATACCTGTCCTGAGGTAAATATTTGTTTATTAAGTGATTACAATTCAGATTCTCTCAGTGGGCACGCTATCTTCTTGAAACCATCTCCTGTAGAATCCCTCATAGCTGATAAGAGTACTTTAGTAGGCGACCTCACCCGTTTTGACTGGGTAAGCCAGGGAAGATATATAGCATATGAAGACTATTCAGTAGTCAGTGGAATAGTAGCCAATGATATGTTTCCTGATGCTCAGTTTGAGGTGGAATTAATCATTAGTGATTTGCAGGACTGGGACAGTTGGTCAGCTAAGGGGAGAGGGTTCAAAGCATCAGCAGGTAGCGAGGTAGCAGCAGCAGCTAATCATCCTTCATGGACATTTGGAATCCTGGACGTGCAGTCTAAACTCATAGGTAGAGGTACGTTGGCGGGAGATTCTATAGGACTTACTCCCAGGCCTTCTAATTTGAGTATGGGCGTCCAAATAGGTGTGGGAGCTAATGATAAAAATGAACTATTAGGAATCAGCACATGGTTTAATGGGAGTGGGACCGTACAGGGTCAACCTTTTACCCTGAAAGGGGACCTAAACGTGAATGTTGACAGTTGTATGACTGATTCTATTTGTCCTCCAGCAGTGAATATTCCTCAGGTAGTGCAGATTAATATAGTGGATGCGGCTACAGATGAACTCCTTCAACCATTAACAGACGGAGATACTTTATACCTTTCAGCGCTACCAGTGTTCTTGAATTTTGCCGTGCAAACATCTCCCCGGATAGTGGGAAGCGTTTCTCTGGAACTACTAGCAGTAGATGGGCAGCGGATGAATGTGCAGAAGGTAGAAAATCAGTTTCCCTATGCTGTATTTGGTGATAGAAATGGAGACTATGGCACCCAAAAATTACCAGGGGGACAGTACGTTCTATCAACCACTCCCTTTAATGCCCGCAGAGAAAGTGGGCTAAGAGGAGAAACCACAAGGTTATCTTTTATAATTATAGATGATTTAGCGGATATATCAGTTCTCTCTCTATTTCCTAATCCTGCTACTACTGAGATTCAGCTTATTCCTGTAGAAACGGGAGCAGACGTAGAAGTCCTAGCTATACAGTCTCTCTACGGAGGAGCCCTTCCTATAGAAGCCACCTTTGATGGCAGTAACTGGTTCATTCCTGTCCACCAACTAGAGAAAGGACTTTATCTTGTAAAGGCCAGGGTGGGAGAAACCGTAGTAACAGAGAAATTCTGGGTGAAGAGATAGACCTAAGATTGAAGATAGAATTTCACATAAATTTCAAGAGGCAGGTCATACATGATTCTGCCTCTTTTTGTACATTTGCTGCCCTCTTAACGAATAGAAACCCAACGTGGAAATAACTGTATCTAAACCCATGGCTGACAAGAGATATCTGGTTATAGATTTTGATAGTACCTTTCTCCAGGTAGAAGCACTGGAAGAATTAGCCGATATAGCGTTAGAAGGAAACCCGGAGAAGGGAGAACGCTTAATAAGCATTCAGGAGATCACTAATCTTGGGGTAGATGGGAAAATTTCCTTTAATGAATCTCTCAGCCGAAGAACCGCTTTACTCAACGCCAATAAACATCACCTGGATCTGCTCATAGAGCGCTTGAAAACAAAGGTTTCCAAGTCCATCCAGCGTAATATGGCCTTCTTTGAGGAGAATGAGGGAGATATCTATATTATTTCTAATGGGTTTTGTGAGTTCATTATACCTGTTGTGGCTGATTACCATATAGATGCGGATCACGTAAAAGCCAATACCTTTGTGTTCGATGAAGGAGGAAATATCATCGGTTTTGATGAGGCTAACCATCTAGCTCACAGCAAAGGAAAATCTAAGACCTTAGCAGAAATGGGCCTGGATGGCAAGATCTATGTCATTGGGGATGCCTACACAGACTATGAGATGAAAGAGTCAGGGGTAGCACATAAATTTTTTGCTTTCACAGAGAATGTTCTACGTGAGAATATTTTAGACAAGGCAGATCACGTACTTCCTAGTTTTGATGAGTTCCTTTACATTAACAAGTTACCCATGTCTATTTCCTATCCTAAGAATAGAATTAAAGTTCTTCTCCTTGAGAATATCCATCTTAACGCTAAAAAGGTGTTTGAGCAGGAAGGCTACCAAATAGAAGAGATAGGCAGAGCATTATCTGAGGAGGAGTTAATAGAAAAAATCAAGGGGGTTTCTATCCTGGGAATCAGGTCTAAGACACATCTAACAGCTAAGGTGCTAGCGCATGCTAACCGCTTATTATGTGTAGGCGCCTTTTGTATAGGGACAAATCAGATAGACCTAGACGCTTGTGCGAAAAAAGGGGTTATCGCCTTTAATGCACCTTACAGTAATACCCGCTCTGTAGTGGAACTAGCCATCAGTCAGATCATCATGTTGGCTAGGCGTATTCCTTTCTTTAATAAAGGTATGCATGAAGGGAAATGGAATAAGTCAGCTACAGCCAGCCATGAAGTCAGAGGGAAGAAG
>JBCCLI010000144.1:0-14716 GCA_039026975.1 Bacteroidota bacterium
GTGAAAAGCGTGGTGATCTATACTGGAGCAGTATTGTTACTCGGAGGGCTGATATGGGGCGTTTCATGGTTCCTGGCGAATCAGAGCTGTGAGATAGTCCAGATGGAAATTCATGCACATCAGAATAACCACTTTGTGAGTGAAGAGACCCTACTCCCTTATGTGGAAGAGGAATTGGGCTACAGCCTTCTGGGAAGCAAGATGGGAGAGATAGACCTTTTTCAGGTGGAGAGAACCCTGGACGATAGCCCTTTCATTAAGAATGCTGAGGTCTATAAGCAGATGAATGGAAGTCTATGGATGGAGGTAGAGCCTAAGACAGCTATTGCCAGGCTGGTAAATAATGACGGGAGCTATGTCTATTTGGATGAGTTCGGGAATAAGTTTCCTTCCAGTCCTGAGTTTGCTGCCAATGTCATCCTGGTAAGAGGAGACTTTAATGAAGAGGCCAGCCCGGTAGACAGTTTTGCCTGCCAGACAGTAGAGACAGCCATTCCGGTCTACCAGCACATTCGGAATGATGAATTCTGGAACGCTCAGATATCAGAAATCTCTATTGCACAGGATGGGCAGTTGACTCTCTACCCACAGATAGGAAATATGTACATCAGCTTTGGACAGCCGGTGGATATAGAAGATAAGTTTGACAACCTCATGCGCTTTTACAAGCAAGTAGTGAAGAAGGTGGGATGGAAAAAATACAGAGGGGTGAGTGTGAAGTATAGAGGTCAGGTTGTCGGCATTAAAAGGTAATCAAAGTGAGCGCTAGTCAAGAAAACATATAAAAACTTAGATCGAATTTTAACAGCAAAGCTATGTCCTCAGAAAAACCCATGCCTTCAGAAAAAATTGTGGTCGGCCTGGATATAGGCACAACCAAGATATGCGCAATTGTGGGCAAGCGCAACGAATTTGGCAAGATCAACATCCTCGGTCTTGGCAAGTCGCACTCTCATGGCGTAAGCCGTGGGGTAGTGGTCAACATTGAAAAAACCGTCGCCGCTATCAAGGAAGCGATTGCAGAAGCTGAAAAGCAGTCTGGAATCAAGATAGAGGTGGTGCATGTAGGGATTGCAGGTGAGCATATCAGAAGTATGCAGCACAAGGGCATCATCACCCTAAGTAATCCAGATTTTGAGATCACTGCTGAGGATGTGAATCGTCTCCATGAGGATATGTTCAAAATAGCCACCCAACCCGGTTCTGAAATTATCCATGTTCTCCCGCAGGAGTATGCGGTAGATGCTCAGGCTGGAATCCTGGATCCGGTAGGGATGTCAGGAGTGAGGCTGGAAGGAAACTTCCACATAGTTACCGGACAGACCACCGCTGCCAATAACATTTATAAGTGTGTGGTAAGAGCAGGCCTGGAAGTAGCTGAGCTGATATTGGAACCCCTTGCTTCCAGTGCAGCAGTCTTGACGGATGAGGAGAAGGAAGCAGGTGTTTGCCTGGTAGATATAGGTGGAGGAACCACTGACATAGCGGTTTTTGAGAATAATATCATTCGCCACACTGCTGTGATCCCCTTTGGTGGAAACATAGTTACGGAGGACATTAAGCATGGGTGTAAGGTGATGAATAAGCACGCAGAGCTGCTAAAGGTACAGTATGGAAGTGCCTTGGCAGATGCTGTACAGGAGGACGTAGTTATCAGCATTCCAGGTCCAAGGGATAGACCCGCTAAGGAAATCCATAAGAGCTTATTAGCGCGTGTGATTCAGTCCAGAATGGAAGAGATATTAGAATTTGTGGCCGCGGAGATCAAAAACTCAGGCTATGAAGATAAGCTGGTAGCAGGTATAGTGGTTACTGGTGGTGGGTCTCAACTTCAGCATATGAAGCAGGCCGTGGAATATGTAACCGGAGTAGACACTCGGATCGGGTATCCTGGGGAGCATTTAGCTAGTGGGCTGGTAGAAGAGGTGAACATGCCTATGTATGCTACGGGAACCGGACTGGTAGCTATGGGACTGCATACACAGGACTATGCTATTACCCAGGAAGCTGGAAAAAGAGGCCAGGGACAGGCACAACCCTTTGTGTTCCAACGTGGAAGTGGTGGGCCTAAGATCAGCTTTATAGATAAAGTGAGAAACTGGTTTGAAAGTACCTTAACAAGTACCGGAGACTTTATAGAATAATTCAAACAATGTGAATGAGGATGGAGGCTGAAAATAATGATTCATTCAAAATTCAATCATTCACTCATTGTCTGGAAAGATCCATTACTAGCTTTTGAATTTGAGTTTTAACCATCGCAACCGGAACTGACAGCAACCTTTCACGCCTTCAGCTTCTTTGCGAGCTAACAAACTGGCATTATGCAATTCGAATTTCCTAAACACCAAAATTCCATCATCAAAGTAGTTGGCGTAGGTGGTGGTGGTGGAAACGCAGTCAATAACATGTTTGAAAAAGGGATTGAAGGCGTGGACTTTATGGTATGTAACACTGATATGCAAGCACTTAATAATAGTGACATACCTATCAAAATAAGATTAGGGGCCGCTCAGACAGAAGGCCTGGGGGCAGGAGCCAATCCGGAAGTAGGTCGCAAGGCTGCTGTAGAATCTATTGATGAGGTACAGGAGCTGATGGGAACTAACACTAAGATGGTCTTCATCACGGCAGGACTAGGGGGAGGTACGGGTACAGGGGCTGCTCCTGTTATTTCTCGTATGGCCAAAGAAAATGGAATTCTCACGGTAGGTATCGTTACTACGCCTTTTAAGTTTGAAGGGCCTAAAAGGAGCCTGCAGGCAGAAGCCGGATTGCAGGAGCTGGAAGAATTTGTGGATACCCTTATAGTGATCGACAATAACAACCTTCACAAGATTCTGGGCAGCAATATCACCATGCGTAAGGCTTTTGAAGAAGCAGATAAGGTACTGTGTGATGCTGCCAGGGGCATAGCAGAAATCATTACTACAGAAGGCTATATCAATGTGGACTTTGCAGATGTATGTACCATTATGCGTGAAGGGGGGCGTGCCCTCATGGGAACGGCTGTAGCTGAGGGAGAAGACAGGGCTTCCCAGGCAGTTCAGGAAGCCATTAATTCTCCTTTACTAGAGAATAATGGAGTAAAAGGGTCCCGTGCTATCATTGTGAATATCACCGCTTCTGAAGATTCTCTCCGTATGGATGAAACTACCTCTATCGTGGAGCAGGTACAAGAGTCTGCCGGTCAGGATGCTAATATCATCTATGGAATTGTATATGATGAGTCTATGGCTGATAGCCTTAGGGTGACAGTCATTGCTACTCGTTTTGAAGAGGAAGTCATGCAGCAGCCAGTAGAAGTACCTGTGAGAGAAGCGCGTAGAGCTACCCTGGAAGAGGAACTTCCCCAGCAGAGAACTTCGGAAAGAAGGCTGGATAGAAGAGAGCGGGAGGAGCGGATTAAGCGGTTAAACTCCAAGGTGTATGATTTACATGACCCTGAGAGTCTAAATGGGCTAGAGTCCACACCAGCTTATCTCAGAAAAAGGGTTACCCTGGATACGGACATGAATGAACGCCCAAGCTATTCACGTACTAGCGTAGATGAAGATTATGAGAACAACTACCGTCTGCGGGAGAATAATTCCTTCCTGCATGACAATGTAGATTAAGATTAATAAGCGTCAATGCACATGGGAGAATCTTCCATGTCGCAGAGTAGTCATGAAGCGAGGCCTCCTGGATAGGGGGCCTTTTTATGTGTAGCAAATTCTGTGTTGGCTTAGTTTGGCTCCGATGGAGCCATGCGTGGTGGCGCCCTGACGGGCTAATCAGATGAGGCTCTTACAGAGCCGGACTAAAATGGGAATATTAGAAATTGGAATATTGGGAGGTTTTGTGGTTAGCTCCTATGAAGCTTCCGCCTCCCATACTATGGTTGTCGTCTTCCTCGCGCGGCTCCATAGGAGCCAGGAACCACTATCCCGTTAGGGCAGCGTGTAGAATGGCTTCAGAGGAGCCAAACTTTCTGGCATGATTTTCGCCTTTTCTAGGGAAACGCCCACCTATCATATGCTGCACGGCTACGAATTGTAAGTCATATTTTATCATATTCTATGAATAAACTCATTCTCTGTGGATGCTTATGTATCTGCCTGAGCAGCCTGTCAGCTCAGTCTTATTTTACTGCCGCTGGAGTCCGTGTAGGAGACGGCATGGGAATCACCGTCAACCAAAGAATCCTCAGAACATGGTCTGTGGAAGGTATTCTCCAGTCCCAACCTAATGATGTGATAAGTACCACATGGTTAGTCAAAAAGCATGTAGGTATATTCTCCAGAGGCTTTAATGTTTACTTCGGGGGAGGGGCACATAATACCTGGGGGGGAGAAACACCCAATAGAGGGATAGATGGCGTATTTGGGATGGAGATGAGTATCTCCCGGGTAAATATCTCCCTGGACTATAAACCAGCTATTAACCTACAAGGAGGGCCTGTCTATCAGGGGCAGGGTGCTTTATCAGTTAGATATATTCTGTTTAAACCTACTAAAAAGAATAAGCAAAGCTGGAAAGAGAAGGAGAAGTATGGTCGCCAGAAGCAGCGGGCTAAAAAGAAAGATAAAAAAGCTAAACTCAAAGATCAGCAACGAGCCCACGGGGATAAGGCTGGCATGAATCTTCCTAAGATAAAATTATAAATCTCCTGAATCCATTTCAGATTAAAGGCAGCATTTTTCCGTAAACAATCTCTCCTTTACTGATTTTTAAGCGGAATACAAAAGGTCTTACATATTCTGTCATAAAGTTGATTATCACTTTTCTTAGAACATGTTGTTACCTCCTGTCCTAGTCTTTGGTAGAATGGAAAAGACTTTGGGTGGCTACTGCTGAGGTTGATAGACTGGAATCCTTTGTTGGCGTAGTGGGGGATAATCACAGACTTAAGCCAGTAGCTGCCATATCCCTGGCCCTTTTCTATGAGATGGAAATATTTCAAGAGAATGCTATTTCTGGGATCTATATTTTCATCTAATTCGAGCTTGTCTAACTGACCTCCTACAATGGTTAGGACCCCTCTGACTTTCTGATATTTCTCCAGGCTGTGTATGTCATACCATATCCCCTCTGTTTCATTTAGTTTTTCCATAAACTGTATGGCATGGTAAAGCTCATTATAGTCATCCCAGTCATTCTCTAACTTCCAGCTTACATAGTGGCTTATAGGGAGATATAGTGCTGGGCTAAAAGTTTTATGTAATATAAAGCTTACCTTATTTTCTAGGGTACTAATGAGCTTCATCAATTAAGGGCTGGTTAATGGATGATACGTATGGAACCACTCATGGGAGAATGAGTTCTCACAAAGGAATTACCTAAGATGATGAGGGGTTGAAGTAGGTGATCACTATAAAAGGAAAAACGAGCTTAGAATGTGTATGGTACCCTCCAGAGTCAGTTGGTTATGCAATTAGTGCTAATCATAGTAGAAGCTGCTTAAGATCTGCGGACATCCCGTAAAAGAGATGATCCTCCCCTAAGTCCCGCTGGTAATCAAGAGAAATATCATCAGGTAGGAGGGGCCCATACAGCCCATTAGCTATATAGGTCTTGCCAATGAGTTGATAAATCTCATCATACAGCCCCAGGTCTATAAAGTCATTCAGGACCCTAGCTCCCCCTTCCACTAAGATGCTTCCTATATTTTCCTTCTGATACAGCTGTGTTAATAAAGCAGGTAACTCCCAGTCAGTAGGGTTTATATACCTTACCTTTTCTGTTTGAGGAATCTTTTGATCTGTGAGTATCAAGCTAGGATATCCATCCTGGAATATTTGTAGGTCTTTTCCTAACTGGGCCTCCCTGTCAAATACCAATCTTAAGGGGTGTCTGCCGGGAAATTTTCTGGCGGTGAGCTGGGGATTATCAATCTGAGCAGTATTTCTTCCTATGAGAATAGCCTGATGGAATGCTCTCAATTTATGGGTGAAGGACTTACTCTCTTTTCCCGTGATGGCTACCTGTGTAGGATTACCCGTCTGGTCTTTTCCCGCTATGTATCCTTCCGGGGTTTCTGCCCATTTGAGACTGATGTAGGGCCTCTTTAGCAGTTGATTGACAAAAAACTTACGTAAAAACCACTTGAAGGGAAGGGGATCTTCTGCCATTTCTACCTCTATACCAGCCGCTTGTAACTTCCGTACGCCACTGCCAGCTACTTTTGGATTGGGGTCTAAGCAGCCAATAATCACCCTAGGGATTTGATGTTTAATAATAAGGTCTGCACATGGAGGGGTTTTCCCGAAGTGGCTACAAGGTTCCAGGCTTACATAAATGGTACTTGAGGAAAGGAGGGAAGGGTCTTTTACAGATCGAATAGCTTCTACTTCTGCATGGGGAGCGCCTAGTTGGGTGTGGTATCCTTCGCCTATGATATTACCTTCATGGACAATGACTGAACCGACATTAGGATTAGGTTCTGCTGCAGTCTGGCCTAAAGCAGCAAGCTGTAAACATCTCTGTAAATATGGCTTAGGCATGGTCACAAAAAAAGGGCAAGCATATCGCACCGATCAAGCTCTCTACCGTTGCTTCCTTCCGGACCTGGCGGGGTTCAAGGCGATCTGGTCGTACACCTGCCGGAGGCAAAAGTACACCGCATTCAAATAATTCACAAGAGAGAATTCACTTTATATTACCAGAATGTTAATTGCCTATTTTCTGTGAAGGAAGGAGTACTATTTGATTAAGTCCGTATCTATTCTTTAGAGAAATGTAGTATTTTTAACCTAAACCAAACCCAATTCTCACACATATGGCTTTAAACAGAAGAGATTTCCTCAAAATCAGCTCCCTATCAGGATTATCCCTCTCATTGGGCGCTTTTCCTTCTCTAGCTTGCACAGCTAAGGCAGAAACTGATAAAAAAGGACTAGGCGTAGCCCTGGTGGGCCTGGGCTACTATAGCGGAGATCTATTGGCACCAGCACTTCAGCTGACAGAACACTGTTATCTGGCAGGTATAGTTACTGGTACCCCCGCCAAGATCCCTACATGGCAAGAAAAGTATGGAATCAAGGACCAAAATGTGTACAACTATGAGAATATGCATACCATAGCTGATAATGATGAGATAGATGTAGTGTACATCGTAGTTCCTACCGGTCTCCATGCCAAGTATGCTAAAATAGCTGCTAATGCTGGTAAGCATGTGTGGTGTGAGAAACCTATGGCCATGAATATAATAGAGTGTCAGGATATCATAGATACCTGCAAAAAGAATGATGTGTACCTATCCGTAGGTTACAGGGTTCAGCATGAACCTAATACACGCACTATCATGGGCTATGCAAAGGATTTACCCTATGGGAATATCACGGAATTAAGTGCTATGGCAGGCTATAAGGGAGGCGTAGGAAGTGGTTGGAGATTTCAAAAAGAGTTAGGAGGTGGGGCCTTATATGATATGGGTGTGTACACTGTCAATGCGCTTAGGTATGGGAGTGGAATGGAACCACTAAGAGTTATCTCAGCTTCCCATAGTACCAATAGGCCTGAAGCTTTCAAGGAAGTAGATGAAACTACTGAATACAGACTGGAATTCCCTAATGGCGTTATGGCCTACGGAAAAACCAGTGTGGGAGAAACTTTTAATCAGCTAAAAGTAACCTGCGAAAAGGGCTGGTATGAAATTTCCCCCATGCAATCTTATAGTGGAGTAGGTGGGAGAACCAGCGACGGTAAAAATCTGGATGTATACCTACCTAATCAACAAGCCAGGCAAATGGATGATGACGCCTTAGCCATCATGAACAAAACGGAAGTGATGGTAGGAGGGGAGGAAGGCCTGAAAGATATTCGGATAGTAAATGCCATTAGAGAGGCAGCTGCTACTGAAAAGGTGGTAGACATCGTTTGATAATGCTGTCTCAAAGTTAGCTTGGGGCTTAGTAAATAGTCATATTAAAACAGCCCATAACCTTTAGGTGTGGTCCTTTCTGGATCATTCTTTTAAATAATGGTGCATCTACATAATCGAACCATTTCAAGGTTCTGATTCATCTCGAAGAGATTCCACTATTAGTAGCGCTATCAGCATAAAGAACTGACCCCGAAGGTCGTCATACATAGAGTAATCTTGTTGATCGTTTATTAATGATCACTTAACTAAATCCCAAGTTAATATGATAAACTCTGGAGCCCACTGTTTACCTAGTGGGCTCACTATATTTCTGGCTGTTTTCCCTTACAACTTCAACATCCTCTTCATCAATCCCTGGACGGCATTGGTTCCAAACCAGTCTTTAACTGTGATCATAAGCTTGGCATCATTTCCATACACAAAGCGCATTTTCTTGCCTGGGTGAGTAGCTGCCTGATAAATGACTTTGGCACAGCCCTCCGCAGTACCTCCTATTAGGTCAGGGTTATCAAAGGCTTTCATGAGACTGGTGGTAATACGCTCATAGTCAGGATTCTGGTGCTCCACCACATCTAAGGATCTACCGGAAAAGTCCGTTTTCACTCCTCCTGGTTCTACCAACCTGGCCTTAATCCCTATAGGGTTCAGCTCAAAATTCAGCGTCTCTGTGATTCCTTCTACAGCGAACTTGGTTCCGTGATACATAGAGCCTAGGGGCGTTCCCAGTTTACCCCCTACAGAACTGATGTTGATGATAACGCCTGATTTTTGGGAACGCATGCTGGGGAGTACTTCCTTTATAACATCTATCAACCCAAACACATTTACATCAAACTGCCTTCTGATTTTTTCATCTTCTATTTCTTCCATAGGCCCCCAAAGGCCATATCCAGCATTATTTACTAATACATCTATGTTTCCGAAAGTATCCAGGGTTTCCTGAACAGCTAATTGGATACTGCTTTTATCCTGGACGTCCAGGGCTATTTTTTTAAGAGACTGTGTTTCCTGTAAGTCTGTTACGTTTTGAGGTTTCCGCATAGTGGCTGCTACTTTCCATCCGTTCTCGGTAAAATATTTTGCCGCTGCTTTTCCAATTCCACTACTGGCGCCTGTAATTAATACTGTTTTTGACATGAGTGAATGTTTGTGATTACTTACTTTTTATGAAGATAAAAAAATATGTGAGTGATCACTTACAAAAGGAAAAATTTTTTCTCAGAGGTTGCGCTTTTTCCTGTTTTCTACGTTCATCACCACTTTTTTGTCTTTCATCAATAATTATTGAAACCCCTCCTCATTCTCCCATTCTTGGGTGAAAACAACCTCATATGGAAAGAAGATACGACATTGACTGGTTAAGGGTGATCGCTATCATCCTGGTATTGTACTTTCATGTAGCTATGATCTTTACTGCCGAATGGGATTTTCACATTAAAAATCCGGAGACAAGTAACCTTTGGTTAGAGTTTAACTTCTGGTTATCCAGGTTCAGAATGCCTTTACTATTCTTCATCTCAGGTGCTGGGAGCTTCTTTGCCCTGAGAAAGCGTTCCGGGAAGCAGTTCGTTTATGAAAGAGCCATCAGGCTTCTGATCCCCTTAATATTTTCCATGTTCATCATTGTACCTCCCCAGCTGTACTTTGAAAGACTCATGGATGCCGACTTTACGGGTAGTTTTGGTGCCTTTTACCTGACCAAGGTTCTCCAATTTATGCCTTATCCGGAAGGTAATTTCAGCTGGCATCATATGTGGTTTGTGCTGTATCTCTTCTGGTACTCTGTTTTGGCGGCTCCCCTGTTTCTTTTTCTTAGATCTAAGAAGGGATCTCAGCTGATGGAGAAGCTGGCTTTTATGGAAAAAGGTTCTTGGATATATCTCATAGCTTTACCCACTGTTCTGATATACATGTCATGGACTATCAGGTTTGACCGTACTAATGACTTGATACATGATTTTGGGTGGTTTCCTTACTGGATGAGCTTCTTTGTGATGGGATATTTTGTGGCCTTACGTGAAGGTTTCTGGGACAGCTTAGCCAGGAATGCAAGGACTTCCTTAGGATGGGCTATTCTCCTCATAGTAGTCATTAATATGGTCAGGTGGAATAGATGGGAACCTTGGGTAATATATGGAAAGGAATGGACCTCACATGGATGGGCAATCTTATACAGGTCTTTATATCCCATGCTAGGCTGGGCGTGGTTATTAGCAGCACTTGGATACGGAAGAAAGTACCTGAACAGACCGCACCCCATTCTCACTTATGCTAATCGGGGAATCTATCCTTTTTATATTCTCCACCAGACAGTGCTAATCATCTTGGGCTACTATGTCATACAGGTAGAGGAATCTATTCTGGCTAAATATCTGTTTGTCAGTACCATCACATTCTTTCTGTGTATAGCCATCTATGAATATCTGATCAGGCCCTTTGCTCTTATGAGATTCTTATTCGGCGTAAAATCTGTTAAATTACCTAAGAAGAAGGTAGTTCCTGCAGAAAAGGCCCAACTTCAGATAGCATGAAAAGATACCTCAGATATTTGATTCCTGGATTATATGGACTGCTGATCTACTTCTCCATCAGAGTGATTACAGATACAGCTACTAACAGTCCTTTCTGGAATCGGTCGTGGGTCCTTAATTTCTTTGAAATAGCCTGCTCTTTCATCTCAGGCTATTTATACTGGTATATTTACCAGCGGATAGTAAAAAGGCACTTTACTCCTCTACCTAAGAGCATTTCTGCTCTTTATATCCTGAGAGAAATAGGCATATTAGCACTTGTAAATGTGATCATGGTAAATGGTACTATCACTTTTATGGCTTCTATTTCTCATGATGGACTTTCATTACATGACTTTGCTATTATCAACATAGTCCCCGGCTTGTATAACCTTTTATTTGCCATAGTTCTTAGGGGGAAAACGTATTTGGATGCCTATGTCCAGAACCAGCTGCTGGTAGAAAAGCTGGAGAATGACAAGTTGAACACAGAACTGGGCTTTCTCAAAGATCAATTTCATCCCCACTTTCTGTTCAACGCCTTAAATACTGTCTACTTTCAGATGGATGAGTCAAGACAGGAAGCCAAACAAACTTTGGAGCAGCTATCTGATCTTCTCCGTTACCAGTTATATGAAGAGCAAGAACATTTCAGTGAAGTGGGTCGGGAAATCTGCTTGTTAGAAAAATACATAGCCTTACAAAAACAAAGAATTCCCCTAGAAACCCGCTTAACTTTTGAGCATGATGACTTTCAGGAAGAGAGAATACATCCCTTATTACTGATCCCCTTTGTGGAGAATGCCTTTAAATATGTAGATGGAGAGAACCCCTTTATTCATATCTCCCTCAAGAAAGAGGTAGAAGACCTGAAGTTTGAAGTCAGTAATTCCATGCTGGAAATTCCTATGCCTGACTCACGTAAGGGCATAGGACTGGCTAACCTCAGGAGAAGGCTGGACCTGCTATATCAGGATACGTATAACCTCCATACTACCCAGCAAAAACAAGTATTCACCGCAAGCTTAAGTGTTCCCCTTTCATGAAGATCCGTTGTGCCATAGTGGATGATGAGCCCTTTGCTGTTAAGGGCCTTCAAAAGTATGTGGACCAGATTTCCTTTCTGTCCCTGGAAACTACCTGTAGGACAGCTTTAGAACTGTCTGAATACCTGCAGATGCATGAGGTAGACTTGGTATTTCTAGATATACAGATGCCTTATCTGACTGGGGTAGAATGGGTAAAAAGTATGAAGGCACCTCCTAAGGTGGTGTTTACTACTGCCTATGCGGAGTATGCCATTGAAGGGTATGAGCTGGATGTGATGGATTATTTACTGAAACCGATTTCCTTTGACCGTTTTTATAAAGCAGCCCAAAAAGCCCATGAATATTTTTATGCTTCTGAGATAGAGAAACCTGAATACTGCTTTCTAAAGGTGGAGAGGAGGCTGGAAAAAGTCCTGTTCTCAGATATCCTTTTTTTGGAAGCTATGCAGAACTATGTGAAGGTCTACCTAACAGATAGGGCTTTGCTGATTCATATGCCGCTTAAAAAAATGGCGGAGCTTCTTCCTCCCGCAGATTTTCTCCAAGTACATAAATCCTTCTGGGTAGCTAAAGATCACGTTTCCGCTATTGAGGGCCAACAGCTATTTATAGGGACCTACACAGTACCTATAGGGAGGACGCTGAAAGAGAAGGTATTACAGGAACTATTCTCGGATAAGGGTTAATATTCTCTGTATGGGAGAAGGCTTTATATTGAGAAATCAGCCACAGATTTCCAGATTAAAAACGGATAGTTTCATCTATTCAAATCCTGAAAATTAGTGGCCCATGTTTCTCGTATTATGAAGGCTGGCTAGGCGTCCCATTTGGTTAATCCCAGTAGTTTTTCTCCTAATGCTGTGAGGGTAGCGGTTTCAGCATGCTTTTTTTCCCATTCTCTGGGATCTCCTGGGAAAGCATATCCCTCAGGAGCTATTCTGTTTTTCCAGGAATTGATTCTCCACTGTCTAAGCTCTTCATTCTCCTCTTCTGCAGGCGTCATGGCTATGTACTGTGCGAGTCTGGGCCTGCCAGAATGATTGGGGCGTATGCCATGTGCCAGATGGCTATTGAAAATGAGGAGGTCTCCCTTTTTCATATTTACCTTGACTATCTCTAAACCGCTAGTGTCAGGCATAAAGGGATTTCTATCAGCGGGCTGGGTCTTAACCCACTCATCAAAGTTTCTGAAAAGCTCAGGTATACACTGGAAGCCTCCGCATTCATCATCTGTATCAGAGAGTGCTAATACGCCTTGCACGTTTACAGGCTTAGGGTCCAGGCTAGTGTCTATATCCCAGTGGATAAAGCCTTTATACTCATGACCCGGACGAATGGGAAAATTCAGGTTAGCTCTATCAATGGTGACCCACAGCTTATCTGTTCCCCAAATGTCCTGAAAAGCCCGGTAGATCTTGGGGTACTGGCGGTTATCCCACATTCTTTGATGGTTATACATTTCCACCATACCGGTATTTTTCAGCTCCGTCATACGGATTTCTCTCCTGGGGGCTCTGTACCAGCTTTTTGTATCTGTGGGGTCTTTTTCTTCAAATTTCCAAAGCAGGTCAGCCATAGCTTCAACATTTTCAGCAGGCACGGCATTCTCAATGATTACATATCCATTATACTTCCAGAAGGCCCATTGTTCTTCTGTGAGTTCATGAAGGGGCTCATGTTGGGGGCGTTCATTCAGTTTGATGGTACTGATGTAATTAACCGTAGCATTTCCGGGCTGCTCTTTGGTTTCCAGTTTTGCTTTATTCATCATTATGTTGTTATAGGTTATCGTAATATTTCGTAGATATATTCTCTAATATATTACGATTATTTGATGATTTCAATTAAAATCGTAAATTATCGTAATAAATCGCATGTATGCTCAGAGAAGAAAGACTTAAGAAGATCCTCACTAAACTGGAGCAGGATAGCAGGGTATCCTCTACAGATCTCATGCATGAATTCCAAGTATCAGAAGGGACTATTAGGCGGGACTTAAATGAGCTGGAAGGGAAGGGCTTACTTCAGAAAGTACACGGTGGAGCTATTCCCAGGCCGGAAGCCCCTAGTTCTCTTGACGGGAGAATGGCCTTTGCCTCTGATAAGAAAGCCCTATTGGCGAGAAAAGCCATTCCGCTTCTCCAGGAAGGGCAGCTCATCCTAATAGATGGTGGATCTACTAACTGGCACATTGCCAGGCAAATCCCCAGGAATCTCCCTTTAACGGTTTTTACTAATAGTGTCTTAGTAGTACAAGAACTGCTGGACTACCCATTAATAGATCTCCATTTTTTGGGGGGAAGGGTTTTCAAGTCCTCTCAGGTAACCTTAGGAGCAGAAGTGATAGAAGCCTTGAATCAGATTCACCCAGATCTGTGTTTTGTAGGGATAAGGAGTATTCATCCAAAACTGGGGGTTAGTACCCTTAACAGAGAGGAAGCCTTAGTGAAAAAAAGAATGGTAGAAAGGAGTAGTCAGTCAGTAGTCTTAGCCACAGCAGATAAGTTACATACAGTAGATCATTTTACTATTTGCTCTGTGAACGAGCTGGATCTGATCTTAGTAGAAGATGAGGTGGATAAGGAACTTTTACGCCCCTTCCATCAGCAGGGTATCCGACTGGCATAAGCCTGTAAGCGCAAGAATCAGCTTGAGAAAACAGCCTCTTTACCGGATTTTTATCCCATAAAATAACGGTATGGATCAGCAAATCATAAATTATCAGCGTATTCAGCAAGCCATAGAATACCTGAGTGCACATGTTACGGACCAACCTAGCCTGGAAGAGGTAGCAGAGCAGGTACATCTTTCCCCTTTTCACTTTCAGCGGATGTTTAAAGAGTGGGCAGGCATCAGTCCCAAGAAATTTTTGCAGTACCTTACTAAGGAGTACCTGAAATCCCATATCATACAATCCCCCAATTTTCTGGAACTATCTGAACAGGCAGGCCTTTCCAGTAGCTCAAGAGTACATGATTTATTTAGTAAGCTGGAAGGGGTTACTCCACAGGAATATAAATCTATGGGAGAACAGCTAACTATACGGTACGGCTTTCATTCAAGTCCTTTTGGGGCCTGTTTGATAGGAAGCACTAAGAGAGGGATTTGTCATCTTGTTTTTATAGAGGAGAAAAATAAGGAGGAAGAGTTAGGGAAATTGGAGGATAATTGGCCACTGGCTAAGCTAGTGGAAGATCCAGACACTACGGTCAACTGGTGTTCCCATATTTTTAGCACGCCTAATGATCAGAAGCAGGAAAAGCCCAGGCTTTCGCTTTTTGTGAAGGGAA
>JBCCLI010000145.1:0-14618 GCA_039026975.1 Bacteroidota bacterium
ATACAAAAGTTTCCCCTTTTCTTAAAAAATAAAGCCACGGATGATCGTGGCTTGTAGTAGGATTGTGTATTGAGGTCTGTACGTTTAGAAGATCTCTAATTTAGAAAAGAAGTAAGCAGATTCTATCTGAGCATTCTCATCAGAATCAGATCCATGAATAGCATTAGCTTCTATAGATTCCGCGTATAAGGCACGTATAGTACCTTCAGCAGCTTCCTTAGGATTAGTAGCTCCTATAAGGGTTCTGAAATCAGTAACAGCATTCTCTTTCTCAAGAACCATAGGTACACAAGGACCACTACTCATGAATGAAACTAAATCATTATAAAAAGGTCTTTCTTTATGGACGGCATAAAATCCGCCGGCAGTACGGCTGTCCAGCTGAACCGTTTTCATGGCTTTTATGCTAAAACCAGCTGAGAGAATATGATCAATAATTTTTCCGGCATGACCGGCAGCAACAGCGTCGGGCTTAATAATTGTTAAAGTGATTGTTCCGCTCATAAATTTGTAGGTGGTTCGGACGTAAATCTATTATGGTAAAATTAGGTTGAAGTAACCTGCCTCGTATATGTTAAATGTTCTGTATTTAAAGAGGCAAATATAATCCGTCGCAAAAGTATCATTCCAAAGGTGATAATCCAATTTTACCATGTAAAATTCAATTCGTAATTTCACACACTTTTTAGCTACCGGCATAAATATTTGATGATTGTTACTATATGGAAGGGATTTTAAGTACGAAGCAGGAATTAACAGGGATGGAACACATCTCTACCTTGAAAGAGTGGCTGGATAGCCCCAAAAGAATTGCCATTACTACCCACCAAAGACCTGATGGAGATGCCATTGGATCCTCTCTGGGTTTGTATCATTTTTTAAAAGCATGTGGGCATAAAGTAAAAATAGTAGCCCCTACTGATTATGGAGAGAATCTAAAGTGGTTACCCGGGAAAGAAGACATCATTATAGGACCAGATGATCCTGATATGGCCAATTGGGCTTTTGAAAGCGCTGACTTGATTTTCTGTCTGGATTTTAACGCCTTAAACAGGATTAATGAGTTTGAGGATACAGTTAGGTATGCAGATGGGAAGAAAATCATGGTAGACCACCATTTAGAGCCAGATCCATTCAGTGATGTAGATTTCTGGGATCATACAGCCTCCTCTACAGCAGAAATGGTATTCAGAATGATAGTGTCCTTAGATGCCACTGATAAGATCAGTAAAGATGCTGCCGAAGCTATCTATATGGGAGTCATGACTGATACAGGTTCATTCCGCTTTACTACTACTACCCCAGGGGTCCACAGAATGATAGCTGTACTCCTGGAGAAGGGGGCAGACAGTAATAAGATCCATGACAGAGTATTTGGAAATTCTACAGAGAATAGACTGAGGTTTTTTGGACATTGCCTATCTAATTGCTTATTCATTCTTCCAGAACTTAAGACTGCTTACCTAAAAGTAGATAAGTCTGTATTCAAAGAGTTCTACATAAAACCTGGAGAAACAGAAGGTCTGGTTAATTACGCATTAGGCATTAAAGGGGTGAATTTGGGTATTTTACTCACCTCCCAGGATGATATTGTTAAGCTCAGCTTTAGGAGTAGAGAAGAAGTATCAGCAAGTGAATTGGCTAAGACATTTGGAGGAGGAGGCCATTTTTATGCAGCTGGTGCCAGGATACAGGGGAATCTGGATGAAGCAGAATCCCAACTACTAGCCTTACTGGAAGAACGTAAAGAGATGTTGACTAAATAAGTCCATGAGTAATGCTTAATAACATAAAACATAGTCTATTTATTTGTTTGCTTGCCTTAGCGGTATTTTCCTGCACTAAACCTGCCCCTCAGGAGCAGAGTGAAGCGGCTGAGCCTACAGCTACTGCCACTGAATCTACCTCTTCAGCTAACCAAGCGGTAGCCGTAACAGTTCCTTTTGAGGTAGTAGATTCTTCTGCAGTAGAAGACCTAGGAGGAGGAATCAAAATGTACGTCATAGAAAGGGGGAGTGGGGTAATTCCAGAGACAGGCAGTAATGTGGTGATAAATTATCATGGGATGCTCACAGACGGAACAGTTTTCGATAGCTCCTTTGGTAAGCAAGGCGTAATGGACTTTAACCTGAATCAGCTGATTACGGGTTGGCAGGTAGCCTTGACTGCTGTAGAAACGGGCTCAAAAATAAAGATCATAGTCCCACCAGAGATGGGCTATGGCGCACAAGGGCAGGGACAAATCCCTCCCAATTCTACTCTGATTTTTGACATTGATCTGATAAGTACCTATTGATACTTTTGGTCAGCTTACTGAGGGCCGTAGGGTATGAGGGAGATTATGCTATTGTGAGAAATCCTTTAGCTGTGTAACTTATGGTAGTGTGCAGAAACACTGGGTTGTATAAAGTAAACGTAGGAGAAGTCTACACAAAAAAATTCCTAAGCACATGAAAAAACTGTTGACGCTGTGTTTATTGGTTTTGGTATTCACCTGTAAGGCCCAGAATGAGGAAGAAGTGAGTAGGGTACCTGGAGGTTTTATCTTTGGGGCTCAGATGACCACAAGTGGAGTGGGTCTTAACATCAATTATCTCTTCGGGAAGTCTAATCTTCAGTGGGTGATAGCCCTGCATGCAAACTCAGTCAGAGATTCTCGTGAGAATATGATTGAGTCTGCTTTCGGAGATCAAGGGAAAAGGTATGTCTATGGGAAGATGAATTACTTCTTTGTGCTAGCTCCTTCAGTAGGGATACAGCATAATATTTTTCCTGCTAAGAAAGGAAATATCATGGATGTCAGCGTAGGCATAAACCTAGGCCCATCTATAGGCCTTACCACTCCTTACTATTTAGAAGTCTTCAATCCTGTTCCTGGGAATGCCTTTTATGGAATTAGGGAGAAATCGGCATATGATCCCGCTATCCACGCTTACAGTGATATAATTGGGCGTGCTGGAATCTTTAATGGAGAATTTGACTTTAATACTTCCATAGGAGCTCATGCGAGGGTGTATGCGCTATTAGATTTTGCGAGAGCCTACCGCTACATTAGTGGCTTTGAGGTAGGGATTAATGCAGATTTATATGGAGATCCTGTGGAGATAGTAGCTTCAGAAGGTAGGTTTGAAAACCAAAGTACCTTCATTTCAGCCTCCATAGGGCTTATCATTGGGAATAGGTGGTAAATTTATATTCCTCAGAAACCTATCTCTGCAGAGAATGGTTCTATATACATTAGCTTATATGAACATTCTCAGGTAATTTTATCGGAAGTCGAAGAGGAAACATGGAAATAGTAATAAAGCAAAATACATTAACCAGTAAGAATCTTCCGGGGAATGGACCCAGGCCTAAGTGGCTACGGGTAAAACTCCCTTATGGAAACGCCTACACGGAAGTGCGTTCCATCATAGATAATAATAAACTTCATACTGTCTGTGAGAGTGCGCGTTGTCCTAATATGGGGGAATGCTGGGGAGCAGGTACAGCTACTTTTATGATATTAGGAAATACCTGTACCAGGTCTTGTTCTTTTTGTGCAGTAGCTACAGGTAGACCAAAAGCCTTAGACACAGATGAGCCTTACCGAGTAGCTGAAGCTATTCAAACCATGAGGGTAAAGCATGCAGTATTAACTTCTGTGAATAGGGATGAGTTAGCTAATAGAGGGATGGATATTTGGGCTGCCACAGTTAGAGAAACTTACAGGCTTTCTCCTGAGGTTACCATAGAAACCCTCATTCCTGATGTAAAGGGAAACTGGGAAGCCCTAAAAATGATCACTAGAGAAAAACCTGATGTAGTCTCCCATAATATGGAGACGGTAAAACGGTTATACAGAAGAGTAAGACCTCAGGCTAAGTATTACAGAAGCCTCGAACAAATCAAGCGTACTAAAGCAGAAGGTATCAGGACTAAGTCAGGCTTTATGGTAGGCCTGGGAGAAACTGTAGAAGAAGTATATGAAATACTTCAGGACCTTAAAAAGCATGAATGTGATGTGGTTACTATTGGTCAGTACCTTCAGCCTACAAAAATGCATTTGGCTGTTCATGAGTTTATCCATCCTGATTTATTCGAGCATTATAAAGAATATGGTTTATCACTGGGCATAGATTTCGTAGAAAGCGGGCCCCTGGTGAGATCAAGTTATCATTCTGAACGCCATCTGTAGTCTGACCCGGACATCTCAGTAATATAGGTGGATAGCCGTTTAGCGGAAACATATACCCAATGAAGAAACTGATCCTTTCTCATCTTATTTGTCTTGTAGGCAGTTTGCTGTTTATTCATGACATCTATGGCCAGTACACCTGGAGAAGCATAGGGCCTGATAATCTGGGAAGTAAAACCAGGGCCTTGGCCTTTACTGCTAATGGACAATTACTAGCTGGTTCTGAGGGAGGGGGCCTCTGGGCATCCCAGGATAAAGGAATCTCCTGGCAGAGGATGGAGAGCTATCAAGGCAATCCTAATATTACTTCCATTGCCGTGGAGGGGAATAGAATACTGGTAGGGACGGGTGCCGTCTCATTCACCCTTTCTCCTTACGCTTCCCTACTGGGGAGTAGCTACGATTTTAGTAGTGCGCCAGAAGGGTTTATCGGCTCTACTGGCCTGCCGGGGGCAGGGGTATATCTTTCTTCGGATAACGGCAGTACCTGGTCTAATCAAAACGCCACTACTCAAGTTCCGTTTGGAGGAGGAACCTTAAACTTTCAGGGAGCTTTTGCCAGCATTCAGAAAATAGCTGTGTCTAATGGGAGAGTCTTCATAGCTACCAGAAGTGGATTATATTACTCTGATGATCCTGCCTTAGCTTGGGTGCTGCCTGCTACAGGTGCAAGGGATGATTTTATAGAAGAAACTTTTTTTGATGTGGCCGTAGGTTCTGAAGGAAGAATTTTTGCGGGAACAGCAGACTCCGTGTATGTATCTAATGATAATGGCAGTACCTTTTCTTCTCTAAAAGATCCTGCACTATTTGACCAGGGAAGATTCTCTTTTCAAAGAACAGCTATTGCGGTTTCCCCTTCTTCCCCTAATACTATTTATATAGCAGGTAACAGAAATAATGGAGAGTTGAGTGGTATCTGGCGCTCAGATGATAACGGGATAAGCTGGAGGAGATACGCCCAAAGTGGTAATCCCGGCTTCACTCCCCTGGGAAGTTCTGGTAGAGACGCTTTTGCCCTGGCCGTATTTCCGGATAATCCTGATGAACTCATAGTAGCTGGAAATTCATGGTATACTTTTACCCTGGAAAATGGCTGGATACAAACTGCTCAGCACTTCCTCCCAGCCATAAATAGCTATATTCCTACCAGCATTTATCAGGTAGTCTTTGATCCTGAAGATTCCCAAACGCTTTTCATAGCTACTGAAGGTCAAATAGCGAGATCTACGGACAGAGGGGAAACCTTTACCCTTAAAACTAAGGGCTATGAAGCAGGGCTCACCTATGGGGTAGCAGGAGTAGTGGTGGATCAGCAGGATGCTGTGATAGGGAGTACCGCCTCTCAAGGTGTCATTTATAATCAGGTGTTTAACTCAAGCCTACCCAGTCAGCAAGGATTTAATGAAGTGTTTCCTTCCAGCCAGGGGTTAGTTAGGTCTTCCTATGTGTATCCAGGCGCTATTATCACACAAGGAACAGACCAGGGATTAATTAGGTCTTTTTCATTTGGGGAGACATTTGAAGCTTTTTATGGGTTTCCTTCCTTTCCAGGCGTGACAGGTATTATTGATGAACCGGGAGATACCTTAATAGACAGGAGTAGCCCGACCATAGAAGGAAGTGGTTTACTAGATAATGGAGGGGTTACCAGGACACCATTTGTGATAGATGAAGTTATACCTGACGCTGTGTTAACGGCAGGAAGTGATGTGATTCAAGCCGTTTCTGATCACTATGTATTTTTCTGTAGCAAGCGCTTTGTATGGGTAATCCAAAATGCGATAGGGAGCCCTGATGGGTCTCAGGCTACCTGGAATAGACTCACCAATATTCTGGCAGATGGAGATGAATTTCTCACTGCTATTACTGCTTCTGAAGATACTTCTCATACAGTCTATGTAGGGACCAGTAAGGGGAACCTGTACAGAATATCACGTGCCCATGACATTGCTAATTTTGACATATCCAGGCAGGTCACTCAGCTAAATGTGCCGGGGAGTAACCTGTTAAGTGGAAGGTCTATCTCTGCCTTGGCGGTAGACCCTACTAATCCGGCCAGGATAGCAGTGGCTTATGGTGCCTATGGAGGAGATGTTGAAAGCTTCCCTTCATTTGTATGGTTTAGTGAATCCGTTACTACCTCACCCTTCTTCACACCTATACCAGGAGCACTACCCAAAGAGCCTATTTATGCATTAGCGTTTGCAGAAGATCCTGCTTCTGGAGAACAAGTACTGTTAGCAGGCCTAGAAAGTGGGTTATATACAGGCAGGAATATTGTATTTGGGTTTGCTGAGTGGACATCTGAATTTGGAGCTACTGTGGGGAATGTTCCCGTATATGATATTTTTGTAAGAGAATATAAGGCAATAATTACCGATGAGGAGACCCAGGATTTTCGTTTAGAAAGAGATAATACTGTGTTTGTAGCTACCCACGGTAGGGGGATTTGGGTGACATCAGACTTACAGCTTGACAGGGTGGATCAAGATCCTATAGAAGAAATCTTACTGCCGGCTAATGAGATAACCGTCTATCCCAATCCTTCCTTAGAGGCCCCTACCTTGCGGCTTCTTACAGAGGAGAATGCCTCACTAAACTGGAAATTATTTACCATAGATGGACGTGAATTGTCTGCCAGTCAGGCTATCTTAGGTAAAGGGATATCTGAAATTACCTTGCCTGCTGCTACCCTGAGTTCAGGTATTTACTTGATAGAGACTCAGCTTACTACAGCTGATAATACCTTCTCTCAAACCATTAAATGGGTAAAACAGTAAAGCTGATAATGAACCTATTAGTAAGAACATATTACTTAGCAGGAAGTCAATCTCTTTTGGGTAAAATGGCTTTGTAACACAACTTATCCTCTATCAAGCCGTAAGGTGGTTCTGGAAGTCGATGACTATTTACTGCTAATAACATAATTATCAAGGGAGCATAAAAAATTTGTATAGATAGGTGATCATATTGATTGGTCTTCCCAATCATGCCCGTATTGGTCGCCTACTGATACAAATACCATTAAGATTTCAGTGATTCTAAGAATACATGAAGACATTAGTGCTGTGTAGACATGCAAAATCAGATTGGCCAGAAGGAGTACAGGATATACGTAGGCCGCTGAAAAAGCGTGGAATTAGAGATGCTCATTATTTGGGTGAAATTCTAGCAAGTCAAGAGTTTTATCCAGACCTCATTGTAACCTCGCCAGCCACCAGGGCTTACAGTACCGCTCGAATTATTTCTTCTCAGGTAGGATATTCAGAGGCAGACATGAAAGTGGAGGATTCTATTTATTATGAAGGAGCTGGTCAGATGCTTTCCTATGTGCAGGATATCCCTGATCATGTGAATACTGTCATGATTTTTGGTCATAATCCTACCATGGAGAATGCAGTGAGGCATCTTCTCCAGATGGGCTCTGCCTTCAGTATGCCTACTAGTGCTATGGCTTGTATGGAATCCTATGTAAACCAATGGGCCCAGTTTGATCCCAGAAATACCTATTTACGCTGGTTACTCATTCCCAGGCTTATTCGTAAGGAAGGGTGAACCTATTCCTGATTTGTAGAGGGGTCCGGTAGCATTTTCCTGAGTGAAGAGGAGTAGCTCTGTCTATCTACAATCAGACCAGTACGTTAACTATCATTTCCGGTATCTCGTATGCGCTCAGGTACTTTGTTGCTTGAGTTTGTATTCAATGATCCTTTCTTCAGCAAGGAAAGGAGAAAGGGTGGATAAGCCTAGCCCCTCTACGGCAGCTTTCACCAGCTCAGCTTCAGTATGTTTATCCACTTCCACAGACGGTTGTAGGAAATATTTTCCCGCTTCCAGGAATGAGTGCAGTGGGGCCATACCTATGAGTTCAGAACCTATAACTGCTAAGCCCCTCCTTTCTGCGGCATCAGATATAGCTTGATACGCCTGGTGTAAATTGGTTTGGGCCAGTCTGGTAATGTTAGTAGATACTTGTGCCAGGCCATATTCTTCCATATACCATCCTATGGCTTTAAGCCCTTTACAGGTACCAGGAACCTGTTTCTTTTTTCCGGAGGCGGGGTCCACCACCTTTTTTCCACTCTCCCTTACCTCTTGGGCCACTTCATGGGCTAATCTGGCATCAGGAGTGCTTAGGTTTACATTATAGGCCAGCATGAGTTCTCTGGCCCCTATGGCTATCTGACCGGCTGTAGGATTAAAGGTGTGAGGTCCAAAGTCCGGTTTCCAGCCAGGGGTTCCCATTCTAGCGGCAATTCCCTCATATTCTCCCTTTCTGATGAAAGCCAATGATTTTCTTGAAGGACTGCTGGCAGATTCTTCGTACAGAAATACAGGTACGCCTAATGTCTCTCCCACTCGTTTACCTAATTTCATGGCCAGACCCTTTACCTCCTCCATACTTATACCCTGTAATGGGACTAATGGGCAGACATCTACGGCCCCCATCCTCGGATGTACCCCCTGATGTTTTTCCATATTGATCAGACTCACGGCTGTTTCTATTCCTCTGTATGTGGCTTCCAAAACCGCTACTGGCGTGCCTGCCAGGGTCATTACCGTACGATTAGCTGAGCTTCCTACATCCATATGAAGGAGGGAGGCACCATCTACAGAAGACAGTGAATCAGCTATTTTTTGGAGGATAGCCATGTTCACACCTTCGCTAAAATTAGGGATACATTCAAGTAGTGGCTCGGAATGGGCTTTAGTCATCAGAAAACCTTATGATTTGATAGAGGCAAAGATAAATTAAGTCTCTTCCTGTTTAGGATATTTATAAATTGATAATCCTAAAGGATAATATTTACTTTTCTCAGCCATTTTACGTTCAGAAAAGTGATGAGCAAGCATAAAAAACTCATAATACTTGATTTCGATGGTACGATCGCCAATACGCCTCTTATTGCTGTCAAGATCGTTAACGAGCTAAGTGAGGAGTTTGGGTATAGTAAGGTAAGTGCAGAAGAATTTGGCATACTGAAGGAGAAGAAAATCACTGAAATCAGGAAACTGACAGGCCTTTCATGGTGGCGGATCCCTACACTAGTAAGACGGGCACGTGAACAGTTCCGGTTTCATATAAAAGACGTACCTCCGGTAGCAGAAATTCCAGAAGCTATTGATGCACTACACGAGAGAGGTTATCAGTTAGGGATTCTCACCTCAAACACCAAAGATGCTGTAACAGATTTTCTTAGTCTCCATCAAATCCATCACATAGAATTTATTAAAACCTCCAAATCGCTCTTTGGAAAGGGAAAATTGCTGAAAAAGATCCGCAAGAAAAGTGGACTCAAAAAGTCTGAGCTGGTGATGATAGGAGATGAGGTAAGAGACATTCGCGCGGCCCATCAAGCAAATGTAGATGCTATTGCTGTCACCTGGGGCTTCCATTCACAAGAAGCGCTGGAAGCTGTAGCACCTACCCATACCGTTAAAACGCCCAAGGAGTTACTGTCTTTATTCCCCCCTAGAGAAACCCTTCTCGTAACCGCTTAACTATTACTTTTTTTGACATTCTTTTACAGATAAGCCCCTAACAGTCTATTTAACAGGGGGTTATAAAGTAAATAGATTTTATGAAAAAGCTAATTATCTGCTTGATGTTAGGAAGTTTCTTCCTGCATACTTACGCTGATAACGTCCCCTTTATCTTGAAGAATAATACGCCTAGAGCTATTTATGTGCTGATTCCAGGTGTTATGAATCCTACACTTTCTCCTTTCTCTGGAAGTGGAGTAAGCCTTGAAATAGGCCAGAAGATTTACTTTGTCTACAAAGGGGAGGAATACGTCCTACTGGAAGTGAATGAATCGCTGACAGATAAAAAGCTATCTGTGAGTAAACTGATCAGGAAAAGAAAGAAGGAACTTGGATTAAAGTAAATTTATCTGCTAGGCATTTACTGTTCTTGATAATCTGTCCTTCAGCTTGAGTATACGCGCCTCTTGCTTCAGCAAGTCTTCTCCTGTAATGCTGGCTTTTTTTATTGCGGATAGATTAGGGAGGCGGAATCTTCCATGGGCATAGGAATACATCCATGTTAAATCCAGGATATTGAACAGAGAATTTAGATAGACAAAAGAACCAGCTTTCTCTACAGTAAATCCTATCTTCTCAGCCGTTCTGGTGGAAAAGAAATAGGAACTGCCGGAAATGACTAAGCTCTCAGGAAGTCTACCAGCTTTTATTTCATCAATAATATGTAGCAGTCCTTCAAAATAGTAAGTAAGTAGGAGTTTTCTGGCAGCAGATCCAGCTTTCACTTTTCTCATGAGAAATAGATAATCAAATGAGGTCCCATTGTGGAGATCATAATTCTTCATATTGGGGCTAAAGACCAGTACCATAGGAGAGAGATACTTGTACACGCGCATGAGAACCATAAGAGGGGTACTGGCAAACATGTACAAGGAAGCCATTATCGGAAGGCTTAGCCACCAAATGAGATTTTCATTAGTAATGATAAAAAAGCCGAGCATAATAGCTATGCTTACTAAAAAGAGTAATATGGCTAATACCCAGGTTAGGAGGGTAGGGAGTCTATAAAATTCGTTCATAAAGCCTAAGTAAAAATACCCACTCAGTCCATATTTGACTGACTAGTTGCCTGTATACATGCTCGCTCAGGGAAATGGGACCGTTCTTCATTTTATTATTAGGTAGTAGCCCTGCTTATCAGAATTCAGAACAGGCAATTCTCACATTACTACTACCTATTTCAAACAGGAGCCTAGTTACAAAAGATTATGCTAAAGTGTTTTTACCACTTTACAGGGATTCCCCAAAGCCAGTACATTATCAGGTATATCCTTAGTTACTATAGAACTAGCCCCTATGGTAACATTATGCCCTATGGTTACCCCAGGCATTATCACGGTATTTCCCCCTATCCATGCATTATCTCCAATACTGACTGCTTGAGAGTAGGTTTTATAAGCGGGAAAGTTAGGAGGTCTTTCTTCAGCAGGAAATATTCTGTCGGAAGCACTTAGGGGATGGGAAGCGGTATAAATTTGTACATAGGGGCCTAACAGTCCATTTTTACCTATGCGGATATAGTTATCGTCCAGGAGAATACAATTAGTATTAATGAAGGTTTCTTCCCCTATGAATATGTTTTCTCCGTAATCGCAGAAGAAGGGCGTTTCTATCCAGATTTGGTCTCCTTTATATCCTAAGAGCTGTTTCAGGATGTCATTTCTCCCTTTATTATCCCCTATTTCCAGTTGATGGTATGACCGTAGGAGTTTTCTGGCGCGGTAGTATATGTCTATTAGCTCGGGATCTCTGGGATTATACATCTCTCCCGCCAGCATTTTCTCTTTTTCAGTCATGTTACATCAGTTACGCAATGAGAGCCAAGTAAGATAAGCATTCTCTAGCTAGTCTCGCCCCTTGTGTAAGTGAAAGGCTCTCCCTATGTAAGCGGCCTAAAGGTATCAGTTAGTACTCTTGTGTTAGCCTTATAGCTTATGTCAGTTTTAAGTGAGAATATAGGAACATGAATCTCATTATAGATATACTCGGATGGATAGGATCCATCATGCTTATCATAGCTTATTGGATGGTGAGCCAGAACAAGATTTCTGCCCAATCTCTCCTTTATCAAGGACTAAACATAGCTGGTAGTATTTTACTTATCATCAACACTTCTTACTATCGGGCATTCCCCTCTACTGCTTTAAACATAGTCTGGGTCTTCATAGGGCTTCAAATTTTATACAAAGCCAGAAAGAAGGAAGAAGAGGTTCCTGAATCCTAGTTTGATGATTCAGGATGAGAAAAACCTGTATGTAGGGATAGCCTCAGGATTTTTTGGGAGAAACGAAGAACTCTACATTTCTCCATTCTACAATTTCTCCTGCTTCATTTACTGGTTTTACGCTCAGCTTGGAGGAGGTATTTTTTTCTTTCATGAGAATGGTTTCCTCATTCTCCTCAATCAGAAATTCATTTCCCCACTCAAGGAGAGACACAATAACTTTGAATATCTTGATTCCCTTCCTACTGAATTTATAGGCATAGCGGGTGCGTTCTGACTGCTTTTGGTAGGATTCTCGTACCAGTAAGCCTTCAGCTACCATTTTCTGGAGTTTGTTGCTCAGGACGGATTTGGAAACATTCAGGTTGGTCTGGAATTCATCGAATTTACTAAAGCCCAGGAAGCATTCCCGCATAATCTGAAGTACCCACTTATCTCCTATGAGGGAGACAGACTTCATAATGGGACAATTCTCTCTTCTAAATTCACTGGGATCTATGTGTTTCATGTCAAAAGATAGAAAATCTCAATTAAAGTTTCAAAATAGAACTTAGCTCTCTATATTTAAGTTCTAAATAAGAACCTAGATATGAAAAAGCTCCTATTTGTTTTTCTAAATCGCTTTTTTCCTTCAGTAGCAGCCCATATGATCATTCAGATTATGGCTAGGCCCAGAGTCAGGCCGCTAAAAGATTTTGAAGAAGAAGTGCTGGAGAAAGCCCATAAGGAGCGAGTTCCTTATCAGGAATTTGAGGTTCAGAAATACAGTTGGGGGAACCCATCACATCCTAGGATTCTGATGATACACGGATGGGAGGGGAGAGCTGGAAACTTTGGGGGCCTGGTGGAAACTCTGGTTCAAAAAGGCTATTATGTAATTGCCTATGATGCGCCAGCACACGGAAAAAGTAGTAGTGGAAAAACCTCTATGTTTCAAGCACTTTCTTTTGTTTCTGAAATGATAGGTACTCATCAGCCGGAAATCCTCATAAGTCATTCTTTTGGAAGTGTGTGCGTAGCTTTTGCCTTGGTAGATCTCCCAGATCTCCTAATTAAGCAATGGTATATGGTCACTACTCCTAATAACTTTAAGGACCGTATCAATGATATGTCTCAGAAATATAGGTTGGCAGAAGCTACCCAAAACTATTTGCTTAAGCTCCTGGAAAAGGACACTCCGGTTTCTATGGATAAGATGAACATGAAGTATGTAGGAGAAAAAATCACCAACCTTCAGGAAGGAATCATCATCCACTCTGCCTCAGATAGAATACTTCCCATCTCCAAGGCAAGGAAGACACAGCAAGACTTGCCTAATACTGAAATGATAGAATTGGAAGGCCTGGGCCACTATGGTATTCTTTGGTCAGAAGAATTAAAGGAGGTTATCAGGAAACGGCTGGGAAGTGCTGTACCAGCCTAACTTTCTCAGGCGTTTCATATCGTGGGGGCATGTACCAGCCTGTTCTGTGAAGGCAGAGAAGCAGGAACTCCCTTATGCTAACTATCAGATCAAAACACCTATTTTGAATAGTATTTTCTCAAACCGTAAATTATTGAAGTGGTAGCCTTAAGAGGTGAATTTTACTGAAATATACAATTTCCCTACCATTTTTTGTCCTACCTTTCTTGGGGTTTCCGCATATCTTAAGGCTATATTTTTACACCATTAACCACTTGTTACTTATGAAAAACCTACTAGTCTTTCTAGCATGTTTCCCACTCCTTTATGCCTCAGCACAACAATCCATTCCTGCGGATAGCTGGCTGTTAGAAGCGAGTACGGGTTTTGTTAACTCCGGTCAATTTACTTCTTCTAACCCTCCAACTACAGGTTTTGGTCTCATTACTTCTGATGGATTTACAGCTTACTCCCTTGGAGGAGAAGCAGCCTATTTTGTATTGGATAATTTTGGGATCAAAGCAGGATTAGGATATTCTGACTTTGATGGATTTAACTTCTTTACCTATAAAGTAGGGGCTAAGTATTATCTGGGCGGTAGAATGCCCTTCCAGGTAGACATTACCGGTATCAGCTCAGATAGTTTTTTTGATGATCCGCTATGGCTGGGAATACAGGGAGGATATGCCATCTTTTTGAATGAGGTTGTAGCCCTTGAGCCTCAAGTCAGGTACAACATCAGTATAAATGATGCGACCGATAGTGGGCTCTTTGAGATAAGAGGGGGATTTACCATCTTCTTTAATAAAAATTGAAGTTCCTAAGCTTAAGGTAAGGGGAAAAAACGCAGGGTAATAGTCTTACCCGTGTATTCCTCTGTGGGGGTATCCCTATATTCATATCCATTTGGCGCTGAAAAAAGGAGGGTCCAGTCTGGCTGTGACTGATTCACTGTTAACTGGATCTCCTGATTTTCTCCTTTTGTATAGTAGATAGAAATACTATTCTCTCCTACGGGAATATTCTCCAGAGAGGCTGACGTCCAAGAGGTGGGCATCTTCGTTTGAATTCGGATCTGTTTTGAGGCAGCATCCGGGTCTACCCCAAAAAACTGCCTCACAATAGGTATGGCGTAACTGTAGATATTCCATGCCTGTGCAAACATCCCATAGTCAGGAGAGACCTCATACATAGAACCTGGTAGCGCAAAGCTGAAGGTTCTGTTCATCTTCTGTAAGTAGGCCAGAGCCTGATCAGGGTTTCCGTAT
>JBCCLI010000146.1:0-14545 GCA_039026975.1 Bacteroidota bacterium
ATAATCAAATAGTTACTTCTAAAAATCTCAGCTAGAATGAGGCGGAATTATGATGTATGTAGGCGGGCAGGCCGTTCCTCCACGGGTTGTGGGAGGCTTGTAGGGATGCATTGGAGGGACAATGCAATGTTGGATACTTTTTTTGCTTTGGAAAAAAGTATCTCAGGCTGAAGGCGACGTAACACTATTAATTGATTATCAGTAAATTAACTCATTTAAAGTAGATAAAACCTAAACCGGGAATTGCTGTTAATAGTCGAGCATACTATTAGGACTATCTCTCCTCCTTACTCTTCTTCTCCTATCTCGAAGGTTAGCTTGACCAAGTCCTTTTCATTACTGCTTGTGCCTATATACACCTGATAGGTCATATTCTCCAGTTCCCAAGCTTTGAGCTCAGGATTGTACCATCTCAGGTTTTTAAGGGGAACAGAAAGAGTTACCTCCTTACTTTCTCCAGCTGCCAGGGTAATACGCTGAAAGGCCTTCAACAATTTGTGTTCCCTTTCTACTTGAGAATTATCAAAGCCGATATATAGCTGTACCACTTCATCTCCTGTCCTACTACCTGTGTTGGTAATGAGGGTACTCACTTTTATGGAGTCACTTGTGAGCATCATAGCTTCATTATTCTGTTCAAAAGTGGTGTAAGAAAGGCCAAAGCCAAAGGGAAAAGAAGCCTCGTTTCCATCCTGATCAAGTTTGATATATCCATGATATCGATCATAGGTAACTTCATCCGCAAACCTATCAAATTCGGGGTAGTGGGCTTCATCATGAGCTACAGTAAAGGGAAGCTTTCCTCCCGGATTTACCGCTCCGAAAATGATTTTGGCTATGGCTGTTCCCCCCTCCATTCCAGGGTAGAAAGCATGGATAATGGCCTTTACTTTATCCTTCCATTCTTCTACTAGAATCGCACTTCCACCTATTAATATAGCTACTGAGTTTGGGTTGACTTCTCCTACAGCCTGCAAGAGCTGGCTTTCTTCCTCATGTAACCTCAGACTAGCTCTATCTCCCCCTACGGTAGGTCCACCAAATCCTTCAATGAATTCTCCCTCATCATCATGGTCATATCCTACCACAAATATGACTGCATCAGCTTCCTGGGCGAGCCGTGCAGCTTCTTCAAGATTATCTCCCATATGATGGGTGAATGCCACTTTATCCCCGTATACCCTCTCCAGGCCTTGCATGGGAGTGACCACATAAGCAGGATGGACACGGCTGGAGCCATGATCCCCTATATTCTCTGTAACAGCTAGTTTACCTACTACCAGTACCTTTGAGATCTTATCAGCATCCAGTGGCAAGGCATTCTGCTCATTTTGCATCAAAACCATGGATTTCTCCGCAGCTTCAAGGGCTAAGTCTATGTGCGCTTGACTCCCAATGAGGGAAGAAGGATAGGTCTCTACAGGATCAGGCCGGGTTTCAAAGGTCAGTACTGTCCGTGCCATGCGTAAGGCACTTTCGGTTATGACATCTTCAGATACTTCTCCGGCTTCTACTGCCGCCAATAGATTATCTCCATATTCTTCCACTGATGGCATCTCTACATCTAGTCCGGCATTGGCAGCTTTCTGTGTATCATGTGTACCAAAAACAAAATCGCTAATGGTGAAGCCCTGAAATCCCCAATCTTCTTTTAGGATGGTTGATAGTATATATTCATTTTCACATAGGTGTTCTCCCCTGAACTTATTATAGGCACCCATGACGCTTGCCGCCCCTTGATCAATACAAGTCTTGAAATGAGGTAAATACACCTCCCTTAGTACACGTTCGTCTGCTTCCACATTAATCTTGAAGCGGGCATTCTCCTGGTTGTTTAAGGCGTAGTGCTTAATACAAGCCATGACATTCTGTGTTTGTACACCTTGCATCAGGGCACTTCCCATTTGTCCCAGCACATAAGAATCTTCTCCATAGGCTTCCTGGGCGCGTCCACCTGCCGGATGGCGCAAAAGGTTGATACATACACCGCCAAAATAGTTTCCCTGATTTGCTCGTATTTCCCTACCTATAGCTTCTCCTACACGAAACTCCAAGTCTGGGCTAAAGGTAGCAGCTCTTGCCATGGCTACGGGGAAACAGGTCGCCTCTCCGCTGACCATTCCTCTAGGTCCATCAAAGAACCTCATGGTAGGAATATTAAGTCGGGAGTTACCACCTGCCTGATAGGCTTGTTGATTATATCTCACCCCATCTCCCACCACTTCCAGGATAAATTTGAGATTACTTTTGAGAATAGGGGACATCATCTGCACTTTTTCTTCCAGGGACATCTGTCCTACTAATTCATGGGCTTTTTCTGCAATTTGGGCCTCACTCATTTCTGCTCGGTCCAGGCTGATCAGGTCAGGTTTAGGGTTGGTTTTAAGAATAAAGAAGGCACTTATCCCAAGTATAATTATACCCAGAATAGCAAAGAGGATAGTACGTAATATTTTCATTAGGTGTGGGTAAGTCGTTTAGTAGATAAGAGTCTCAAGGATAGCGTGAGTACCTAAGATTCTCATGACTAAATACGACCTTGCAGATGGGGAAATCTATGTACCTTTCACACCCGCTCAAGCTTCACAAACTCTCCTTCAGGTAATTCTATCTGTATCTCGTCTCCCACCTTTATTTCTCCGCCTTCTAGTACTATGCCCATGATGCCGGACTTACGTACGAGCTCTCCATTTTCATCCCTGTCAAGGACGGCTTTCAAGAGTCCTTCCTGAATACCGTTCAGTTGATTGCAGGGGTTTCTCAGTCCAGTAACCTGAATCTTAGCAGTGGCACCTATGGAAAGGATAGTATCTCTGGGTAAGCCCAATAGATCGATACCTCGGGTGGTGATATTTTCCCCTATTTGGCCAGGTTTTACTTTGAAGCCTTTCTCAGCTAATTCATCAAACAGCTCTGCGTGAATGAGGTGTACTTGTCTCAGATTAGGCTGGGTGGGATCTTTCCTGACTCTTGACCTGTGTTTGACCGTTTTGCCCATATGGGCGTCTCCTTCTACGCCTAATCCCTTGAGAAGATTGAAGCTTTCACAATTGTACTTGCTGAAGGTATGGGTTTGGCTAATACTCAGTGCGATTACGGTAGGTTTGCTCATGTATTCTTAACAATTTTTTTAAGCTATCAGTAGCTTGGGTTTGGTAAAGAGGTTTTATCCAGCCTCCGGGGGAGGGTTCATTTAAGATTCCGTATCTGATTTCTGAGACAAAGCTAAACCAGATAATATCCGATCCCCAATTATAGATTACACCAAAATTCTTTTGGCCGATAAGTTTTCCTACAAAATCAGGCGTTGCCCCAGGAGTTCTTTCTGATTCTATTTCAAATACAAGGCTTTCCCAGTAAGCAATTTCTTCAGTTCTTAGCCTAACAGTGTCTCCTCTCATAGGAGAAATATAATTAATAGGAGGGAGGTCAGTAGCTTTCAATTTCTTAGGGGGTAGCTTTATTCCCAATAAGAGAGTTACACCTATCAAAAGAGCAAGGAGCAATGCGAGTATGTTTTTTAGCTTAAATCTAATAATTTAGGGTGAGATTAAGATAATGTAGCCATTCCCCTCCATTCATGTTGTATATCTTTCATCAGTAAAGCATGATCAAACTGGACAGATCCTTCAGGAAAGCGGGTTTTATCCTCAAAGAAGCTGGAATGTACTTCTTGGACAGTGAGCGGAGAGACTTTCCAGTTTTGGGTTCTTAGCTCAAGCCCATCAAACTCTCTACTTTTTTGGGTAGGAGAATATCCCATAGACCCTTTTTCAAAAAATGAGGAGGCGCAGCCTAAGTCATCAAATATGCTCCTCTCTGGCCATTGAATACTATCCTGTGCCTTGATAAAGAGGTAGGTGTCATCTTCACTAGTGAAGGCAACTTCATAGCTCCCTTCTTTTTCTACCACCCTAAAGTCAGCTAGATGATGAACGCCAGGAAAGATGTTTCCCCCTGCCAAGGCGTTTAACTTAGAGGAAGTATCCCGCCTTGGGATGTACACTCCTTCACGTAGCTGTCCATTTTCTGTCCACTCTACCGCTATTCTGTGCGCTCCATTCTCTGAGGAAATACCTATTGACTTTGGTAATCCTTTAGGTCTAATATGTTTCAGACGAATGAGGCAAATACCTGCTACCCCCTGACCATTTACCAACTTAGGTCGGAAAGGGGCTGGTAGATATTGGGCTAAGATGTCCCTGTCTACTGTATAGTTGATTAAGATTCTCCTATCTATAATGCCGGAAATAGTTGGGATTCTCATACCCTTAACTTGATTGATAAATGTACTATGTCCCTATATAGGTAAATACGTTTTCTTTGGAGGGAAGTTAGTACAAACTATCACCTGATTTTGACATGGCTTTAAGCTAACATTGTAGGAACTACTAACTATGAGGAACGTAAACATCTTAGCTAAATCTTCCTGGCATGGGGATGGGTTAATAGTCAAGCCTACTCCTAAGTGTGTGTATACCTTGCTAAAAGGCATAAACTGCTGCAACCACAAGGTTGGCTATCATCAACACAAAATCAGTAACAAAAATGAAGAGCATTCTCCCTTTAACCTGCCAGACGCCTTTCCCTTTGCGGTTTTGAAGGGCAATGAAAACATTAGGGAGAAATTGCGATCCATGTGCTATGGCAAATGCCAAGCATAGAAAAATTCTCTGACCTACTTCCGGGAAAACGCTAGGGTAAACCAAAACAAGTATGTTCAATATGCAGAAGGCAAAGTTGAAGCCACCTACAAACTTTCCTGACTCAGCCAGCATATCAAAGACCGGGGTATCTCGCTCTTCCCTGGGCACGAGTGTCTTTGCGAATACTTTGTTACGGATCCAGAACGCATGGAACCCCATGGCAAACCAGATAGCGTTTAATAGGATAATAATTTCAAACATAGTAGTGTAGTTAGGCTTTCTCTAGGGCACGACTCTTAGTAAGTAGTTTTGAGGTAAAGTGTAAGAAGGAGTCATGGGGTATCAAAATTTTACTTCATGTCTCCTTTGGTGTTTGAGTTAGTTTGAAAGCTTTATATAACTTTCTGCCGTCATAACAGGGAGTTGTGCTTGCTTATAATCGCTAATATTCCTCGTTAGAATAACTGAACATCCTACTTCTAGGGCAGTAAAATGCTGAATAGCATCTTCAAAATCTTTGAAAGAAGAGGCGAGCGCCAGATCTATTACTTTATCGCCCACGCTGACTACTTTTACCAGGACCTTGAAAGTTTTGAGAATCTGGCGAGCTTTCCCTTTTCCCAACTGCCTGCCCAAAATGTAGTGTACATGTGAGAAGGTAAGGGAAGAAACATAGAGGGTTACCTTTCCTTCATCACTTAGCTGGAAGACCTGATCTGCAAATGGATGGAATGGTTTTCTTTGAGCCAGAAAGTCCAAGACTATATCTGCATCTAGAAATATGTTATCCATCACTTATACTTTTCTGATAGATAATCTGCGTAATCCTCCTTAAGATTATATTCGCTTTCTAGCTCTATGACTCCTGAGAGGCTTTTTACAAGTGGAGATAGTTCCGGTTGTTGGTCATCTGAAACCAGTTTACTCAGGATAGTTTCCACCAATTTTGACAAACTGGTATTTTGCGCCTGTGCATATTCTTTCGCCTGTTCTATGACTTCTTTATTCAGCTGTAGGGTAAGTTTAGTATTCATAAGAAATAATTACGTATGAATTTACGAATTACATACGTAAAAGTTGAAATATATTTAGAAACCTTCTTTGCGTCTCTGCGACTTTGCGTGAAACAAACTCACATCCTTGCCGCAAAATTATGTCCTACCAATAGGCTATCCTGCCTATCATCATCTATGAGTAGGGAGAGTTTTTGATCCAGGGCATCCATTCTTTTCATCAACTCCTCATAAGAGATCCCCTGATCGGTATTCCAAATTCTTTCGGAAAAGGCTGGTACCCGCTTTCTCAGGCTTGGGATTTCAGCCTCTTCTGGCTGTTCCCAGGCACACATTTGAGCACCTATTACTTGAGGGGTTTCTTCTAGCTGAATAGGTTCAAAGGAAGGAGCCTGATCCCACCAGTTTTCCCACCGCCACATATTCCATTCATAGATGGTTTTGGGTTCCCATTTCTTTTTGTTTACTACATAGAGGGGTTTCCAGGAAGTATTCACTACCGTATACCCATCTGCTACCAACTCATTGGGGAGATAACGGTTAGTTTCAAACTCAAAGACCAGCATGTCTTTGGGAATCTGAACCTCTCCCTCTTTAGTGAAGCCTTCCCATATACAAGTCTGCTTGCCATGTTTCTTGACAATTTCATTCATCCTAACCAGAAAGTGTCGGTAAATTTCATGTGGATCTTCTCCTAACCCATGTTCCTTCACGTAAGCTTGCACAAAGGGATCTTGTCCCACCGATCTTAGCAGCGCTTCATCACCACCTATATGGAAATAGGGAGCTGCCTGAAATACTTCTGCCAATTCTCCTATCAGAATATCCAGGGCTTCATAGGCGGCTTCCTTCCCCATATTGATGATGTAGGGATTCTCAGAAGTATCTGCCAAGGCAAAGATCTCCGGATACATTCTCACCAAAGGACTGGAATGGCCGGGAACATCTATTTCTGGAATGATGGTAATTCCCCTTTCCTGAGAATAAGCCTCCAGTTCTACTAATTCTTCAAAGCTGTAATGTCTGTTAGGAGTGGACAGTTTAGGGTAGGCTTTGGAAGGAAGGGTGTAGGACTGGTAATCTGTGAAGTGAAGCTGCACATAATTCAGCTTATAGAAGGCGGCCAGGTCTATCAGTTTTTTGACCGTACTCAACTCATGCCATTTTCTGGCCAGATCTATCATCAGTCCACGGTAAGTAGCATCAGCCTGGTCTTTCATGCTCAGAACCGGAAAAACGAGCTTTCCTTCCTTTTCCATGACAAGTTGAAGCAGACTGGTTTTGGCTTTAGTAAGCGCCTGGTAGCTTCCTCCTTTTACATGGACAGTCCCTTGTATATCAATATGGAATTCTTCATTAGCCAGTTCTGGATCTATTTCCAATACTATATCTGCTTCCTGACTCTTAGTAGGCGTAATCTCAGGGTTAACAGAGGTGAGGAGTCTAAGTTCTTCTCCTAATAGTTCCAGCAACGGATAGACTTCCTCATGAGGAGAGAATAGCTTGCTGGCAGCCGTTAGCACTACTTCCTTTTGCTGAAGCTGAATTTCTTTAGGGTGGGGGAGTAAATAGATATCATTTTCTGCTTTTTGTAAAACTGTGCTATGATCACATGAGAATAGCATGAAGACCGTAATGAGGGGAAGAATATAGTTTTTCATCTAAGAATTTATCAAATAAAGGGATTAAACTAATAGGTAATCAACGCATTCCATGGCAATGATATCATCTCTTTTCAATGGCTAAGCATAAATGTTCTCTGAACCTCCATGCAGCCTAAGAGAATTGTTTATCTTACTTTTCCTAACTACTCGCCAACTATGAAGAAATACCTTGGTATCATCTTGGCTCTTATAGGGATATTTATCATGGGCCTCCAGATTGGGCTAACGGTCAAACACGAATCAAATGAGTATTTCTATCTCCTCCCAGTAGGAATAGCTCTGGTCATCATTGGTCTTATCATCAACTTCCGGATGAATAAGAAAACAGACGCTTAGGTGTAGGCATACGCCCATGCTATCAGGACAAACTGTAAAGGAAGCCGCAGCCACAATGCCCAAATGGGAATTTTCATTCCAGCACCTTTTGACTGTAAGTGATACACATTAGCAGGAAAGACCGCAACGAGTAAGGCAATAATGCCCCAGGCAGCAGCAGACTGGATTTGCTGGTTGGGTACCACTAAGCCTATGGCACCTAATATTTCCGATACACCAACAATGATATTAATAGGTTTCTCCCACCTTTTAAGGAGTGGAGGGGTAATTCTATAAAAGAATCTTGGGCGTCTAAAATGTGTGATTCCTGCATATAGGAAGAAAGCTGCCAATAAGAATTTTAAGTAGTAGAGGATAGTCATCTAGTTAATACTTATGGGAGGAAGATAGGAGTCTAGGTCGTGCTTTGCAATCCGTCTGTGTACCAAGTAGTTTCCACAATCGTTTTTTCTTACATTTACCACAGTTCTGAGTGTAATGTAATAGTATGCGGTTGAAAGCTTCTTTCATCGGTATTCTACTGGTGAGCCTATGTATTCTGGGGCTAAACATCCATGGCATTAGCATATATGCCTTGGATGAAGCTAAGAATGCAGAATGTGCGAGAGAGATGTTTGAGCAGGGAGAATGGATAGTCCCTACCTTTAACTACGAACTGCGTACTGACAAGCCCCCCCTTCATTACTACGCCATGATTCTGGCCTTTAAGGCTTTTGGGGTAAATGAATTTTCCGCAAGAATTTTTTCCGTTCTCATGGGTGGACTGTGTATAGCACTGGCCTGGTGGTTTGCGCATACCTACATCAATAGAGAAACAGGATGGTGGACAGCTATCGTTCTTTGGGCCTCTCTGCATTTTTCCATTCAGTTCCATATGGCAGTGCCAGACCCCTACCTCATTTTTGCCATGACATTATCCCTACTGTCTTTCTATGGCTTTTTTATGGATAGGAGGCCCTTATTCTGGTGGGGGATCTACATAGGCATGAGTATGGGCATACTGGCTAAAGGCCCAGTAGCTATAGCCATTCCGGGACTCATCATGTTCTTATTCTTAATTTCCCAAAGAAGCTTAGACTGGAAGACCATACTAGCTTTTAGGCCATTGGGAGGGATACTACTGGTCTTAGGGATTTGTTTGCCATGGTATATACTGGTGGGTATGGAGACAGATTGGGAATGGACGCGCTCCTTCTTTCTGGTGCATAATGTAGGTAGGTTTACTGCTACTATGGAAGGACATGGAGGATCTTTCCTCTTGACTTTTGCCTATGTGGGATTAGGTATGCTGCCATTCAGTGTATTTCTATTTCAAGCCATTGGAACCGCCTACAGGGAGAGGAGGATCCAGCCCCTCCTGAGCTTTTCCTTATTGGGGATGCTGGGATTCATAGGTTTTTTTGCCATTTCCAGTACCAAGCTCCCTAATTATACGGTCCCCTCCTATCCTTTTTTTGCTATCGTATTAGCTTATTTTCTGGCAGATACACAAAGAAGAGCAGAGCGTATGGGAAGAGGAGCACATCTTACCTATGCTATCTATACCCTGCTGATGGCAGGATTGCTAGTTGGGGCCTACCTGGGGATACAGGGCGAGAAGAGTATTGCCGACCTGACCTATTTGGCAGCCTGGTTTCTCGTCTTACCAGTAGGAGCTATAGCCGCTTGGGGGCAGGCCGTACAGAAAAGGTATGCTCAAAGCTATTACAGCATGCTGGCTTCCTGGCTCATAGCTGCCTTTGCTTTTTACTATCTGGTATTTCCCAAAATAGATAAAGAGAATGCGGTCATGGCTACCCTGAGCTTATTTGAAGAAGAGACGCCTGTAGCCTACTATAAAAATGCCAATCCGGCCTATTCTTTCTACCTCCAAAAGCCTATCAAACAGCTACATAGCTCGGATGAGGTACAGCCTTACTTGAAGGCTCATCCTAATGCCCTTCTCATAGCGCGCAAGCGTACCTTCCATGAACTGGACTCTGTTATGACCTACCAGGTGCTCGCCACTAAGCGGGATTTATTTGAAAGCCCCACTACGGTGGTGGTGAAAGAAATGGAATAAGCTACCCCACCGGACCCCTGCTAAATCAAAAATAGGATGAAGGAGAAAACCGATTCCTTTAAGAATTTCCCCATGAGAAACATCATAACTCATGAGAAATTTTCTGAATAAGGACTCCTGGAAGACAACGATTCTTTTTTGTACGCTGGTGTTGGTAATTTCCCTCTCCTCACTAAGGGCACAGGAGCTATCAGCTAGTGCCATTCTTCATGCTACCATTATTGACCAAGAGGGTAATGCGATTCCAGCTGGGAATATATACCTATTAGCTGCACATGATTCAGCTTTTGTAACTGGAACCGCTTTTCTGGATGGAGACTGTCGCCTGCAAACAAGTGTGTTTGGGGAATTCTTACTCAAGATTCAGTCATTAGGGTATCAGCCAAGCTTTGAGCCCATACGCTTTTCTGCCAAGGATTCTTCTCTGGAAGTAGGAAATATCACACTGATGCCTTTACAATTAGCGGAAGTAGTGATTAGTGCCCAGGAGAATGTATTTGAAGAGAATGGAGAGGGCTTCATCTTCAAGGTGGCTAAATCCTCTTACCGTAATATGGGTACTGCCCTGGACTTGCTGAGAAGCACCCCTAAAGTCTTTACTAATAGCGCTGGACAAGTAGCAGTCTTGGGAAAAGGAAGAACCAATATTTACCTGGATGGTCAACTCATTACCTCTCCCCAACTTTTAAGCAATCTTTCCTCTACGGACATTATCAGGATAGAAGTCATAGAAAACCCGGGTGCCCAATATGATGCTTCTGCCAATGCTGTCATTAACATCATTACATCTAAAAAACGTCTCCAAGGCTACGAGGTAGACCTGGTGCAGGAGGTAGGGAAAGGAAAGTATACCAGGTCTTACTATCAGGCGAAGGGGTATGCCCGTAATGATAAGCTCAGCTTACAACTAGGGTATGGGCTGCGCCCATGGACCTGGGGAGGGAGAAACCATCAGTTTCGAAATCATAGCTTTCAGGGGGATGCCTATCAGATAGATAGTAGGTTTAGATATAAGAATGAAAGAATGGATCAAGATATCCAACTAAAGGGAAGTGTAGCCTTATCTCCTAAAGCCTCTTTGCACTTTCAGTATATGGGAATAGCCATAGATGGTGACAGGTTGGGGACTAACAAAAGAGGATCATTTGTCAATACGCTTCCCTCTTTAACCATTAACGCTAGCCTTAATGGACCTTACCAGCAATGGACCCATACCTACAATCTCCAATATGTCCAGCAGCTAGATACGCTAGGTTCTTCTTTGACTGCTGCTGTACAACGATCAGATTTCACATTTAGTAGGCAGGAAAATATTCTCCAAGATGTCATAGATGAAGGAATCCCTTCTCTTATAGATAGAAACAGTGTAAATGAAAATGATATCCAGATACATACGGCCCAACTGGATTATAGAAAAGTATTCAGTAAGGGGGGGAGCTGGCAGAGTGGGCTAAAGTATGTAGACATTGGGAATAGCAGTAAAGTAGCTCTTTTTGATAGGAAAGGTATTGCTGAGGTACCCTTAGCAGACTTTAGTAACCAGTATTCCTATGATGAGCGCATCCTGGCTGCCTATACTAGCTTATCCTGGCAACTTGCCGATTGGAATATTCAAACGGGGCTTAGGCTGGAACATAGCCTAAATGAGGGGCTTTCTCTACAAAATGGAGAGGAAATTAAATTTGAATCTACCTACACAGATTTATTTCCTTCTTTAAGCTTGAAAAAGAAGATCAATAAGCAGCTGTCTACCTCCTTCAATTACCAGTACAAGATCAGTAGACCACAGTTCCAGGATCTAAATCCCTATGTCTTGTATGTAGATTCTCTTGTATCCCTGAGAGGAAATCCTCAATTAGTGCCTGCTTACGTGCATAACATTTCTGCCAGTTTGAGCATTAAAAAGCTGGCAATAAACCTCAGCTATGTGTATGCTCGTAATCCCGTGAATCAGGTATTTAGGTCTACAGATGAAAGTAATCCAGCGGTGATCGCATTTGTGAAAGAGAATTTATTAAGAACTACCTTATATAATGCCTCTGTTAGTCTTCCCTTAAACAAGGGAAGCTACGCTGGATATATAAGCCTTGGAAGCTTTCTGGATGACCACCAGACTCGAGACATAGTTGAGGTATTATCAAACAGGAAGCCAGGTTTTTACCTTCAAATGAACCACTCTGTTATCCTACCCTGGAAATTAAAGGCTGATCTGATGGTGAATTACACTTCTTCTAGGGTGGATGGCGTCTACACGGATAATCCTATTTCCTTTGTTAATATAGCCCTATCCAGACTCTTCTTTCAGGAGAAGCTTAGGGTGCAGATTTGGGCAAATGATATTTTTGATAACTACAAGTTTACAGGTATTACCCGCTTTAACGCTATGGAAGCAGACTATTTGTCTGAAGGGGATTGGCACTTTATAAAGGTCAGCCTGAACTGGAATTTTGGGAAGCTGGGTGCTTCCAAGTTGGGAGATAGCCGCATCTCCCGCCAAGAGCTCAGCAGAATCTCCCAAGGTGGAAATTAGGGGGGAGGGAAGTGGGATAGCACCTTCCCAAGTGCTTCTACTGCGGCGGGAATGCGCTCAGGGGCTAAAGAAGCAAACCCAATTCGTAGCCCAACATAGGGTATGGAAGAGGCCGGGTCCCAAAACTGTTCAGAGGCAGGAAGACTAAGCTGACAGTTTTGGGCTGCTTGCCGCAGCTGTTTATAGTTGATGTTGGGGGGGAGCTTAAGCCATACGGCCAGGCCCCCTTCCGGTTTTACAAAGGAGAGCTGATGCCCTATTTGCTTGTGAAGCTCCTCACAAAATAAGTCTCTTCTCTCCCGGTAAATATTCACCGCCTTTTTCAGGTGGCGCTGTAAGTATCCCTCGGTAATCAGATAGGCTATGGCACGCTCCAGGCCCGTATTGCCAAAACTATCTATATACCTGCTGAGGAGAGAAATTTGGTGGATAACGTTCTCTGGAGCTACCACATACCCCAGCCTGAGACCAGGGGCTAGCACCTTACTGAAAGAGCCCACATATGCCACTAGCCCTGCTCTATCAGCACTAAAAATAGGTAAGATGGGACTACTGCTGTAGTGGAAGTCATAATCATAATCATCCTCTATGATAGCAAACTGATACTTTTCTGCCAGCGATAATAGTTGCATTCTCCTGGAAGGACTTAGGGTTACGGTAGTAGGATATTGATGGTGTGGTACGATGAAGACAGCCCTAAGCTGTTCTTGCTTACAGATAGCTTCTACTTCCTCTATACACATACCTTCTTCATCTACTGACACATAGGCGAGCTTTCCTCCTGCTACTTTCACACTCATATAGCCCTCTCTAAACCCGGGATTACTCACCACTACCAGGTCATCAGGCTGAATGAAAATTTGAGAGAGTAGATAAAATCCCATGAGACTTCCCCTGGTGAGGAAGATATTCTCCACCCCTACATGAATACTACGGTTTTCTGCCAGATACTCTTTGAGCACTTCCCTAAGCTTTAGGTCCCCATCAAAGGATTGGGTGTAATTCATGAGGGAGGAAGTCCGAGGATGTTTCATCACAAAGGACAGATTATTACTTATTTCCTTCAAAGGAGAAAGCCGCACATCAGGATAGCCATCATCGAAGGAGAATATGGAGGGCTTATTAGTGGGTAAGGATTTACCTTCCTGTAAAAAGGGGAATTTATTCTCAAGTGGGAAATGACTGATTTTTTTCGGAGAATGAACATGGCCAGAGTCTAAGGTAATAGCCTCTCTTATTGGAATATGTTCACTGATAAAGCAGCCTTGATTAGGAGAAATAAATACCCAACCTTGTGCTTGTAGCTCTTCATAAGCTGTAATGATCGTTCCTCGGTTTACAGATAGTAGGCTAGCCATTTTCCTACTTCCGGGGAGCCGCTGGCCTGAGGTAATATGGCCATTACTTACCAGCTTTATGATGGCATTACTTATTTGTAGATAGATAGGGGTCTTGGCATCTTGATCTATGGAAATAAGGGTTTTAAAAGGTAGCATAAGCGGATGGTCAAGGAATAAAAAACCGGATGAGGCATTGCCTAGGGTAAATTACATTTTAGGTAAAAGGATAGGAAGAAGCAGGGATTCAAAAATGACACTCTCTTTCAGGAAGACTACAGATCACGGGAGAATCCTATGCCTTTCTTGTAAGCCCTAAGGGTATGGCCTGCTATGAAAATCACTCCTAGTAGCCCAAGGAATACAATGAACAGCATTCTGTTCTTGTAGTCGTCTATTCCTATTATAGTTTTTCTCCTACCTCAAGTTGAATGAGATCAAAATTCCCCCTAGTATTCTTTTCATAATAAACTGTTACAGAATCTCCAGGCTGCAATAATGCTAGTATAGGAGCATAGTCATTGCCCCTTTTTATACCAGGTGAGTGCTTTACTTAGCCCATAGACTTTAAGATAAAGACTCCTGAGGGCTAGTGTTTTGGCATTACGGCTTTTTCCTGGAATGATCCTCCTCTCCAATAGTATGCCCTTGTGGAGATGAAAGTCTGAGAGAGTTTCTTACTGAGAAGAATAGCCAATGTAAGGTATTGTGAAGAAGAGTAGCATAGCAAAGCCCGCTAGAAGGAAGTTGAATCCATTTTTGACGGTAGCGCCCAATGTCATGATAGGAGATATATTCGATATACAGTATCTTTTAGATAGCTGGATAGCATAGAAACGAAAGCCTATGTTAGCTTCCCGCTAGGGGAGTCCCAAATATCCCTACCGCCAGTTCTACCCAAACCAACAGTAGCAGAAAGAGAATTCCCAGACAAATGACTATTCTGAAGGGGCGCTG
>JBCCLI010000147.1:0-14529 GCA_039026975.1 Bacteroidota bacterium
CCAGCTTAGGGTAGCCTCCGTATATTGGTTCTCCCATTTAGGATATAGAAAGGATGCCCTGTAGAGGACGTAACTCAGAAAAATGAGGGTAATAAGGGAAATGATATTTTTCCTGCGCTTCATGGGCATGTTTCTCATGCACAAAATACAAACTCTTTTTATCAGAACAGCGAGAAAGCTAAAAGCTACTTCTCAGGGAAAGAATGAAATTTCTCCCTGGGCCTGCAATTCCTGAGGAGTAGGGCCTGTATCTCTCATCAAGGATATTTTCTAGCCCCGCAGAAACCACCCACCCATTAGAAAATCGGTAACTCCCTTTCACATTTAGGGTGTACCATTCAGGGGAAAAGGGATTCCCTTCCCCATCAGTAGCATAGGTAAAGGGCTTATTTCTTTCTGAAGGAGCTAACCTGCTGTGGGGAATGCTACCATGATAGATGGCATACGCATCCCCCCTCCACCTATTCCGAGAAAAGATCACATGTGTGTTTCCAAAAGAAGGCGACACATGCCTAACCGCTTCTCCCTCCCCCGTCTCGCCTCGCTGAAAGGTATAGGCTGTGCTAAGCTGCCAATCTCGACTGATGAGCGCTTTTCCAGCTATTTGAAATCCATATATGCGGGCTTCATCTGTATTGACTAATGCCTGAACTTGGCTTAGCTCCCCATCATATAGTAAGGTAGGTTGCCCATTAAAGAGAAAGTCTTCTCTTACCATGGCATTATCTAGCCAGGTATGAAAAGCCGCCCACTCTAGCTGGAATGAGGAGCCCCAGTTTTTACGCATGCTGATTTCAGCATTATACACATACTCGGGCTGAAGGTCAGGGTTAGGCACCACTACTGTCCCAGGCTCACTGTCAAACACTTTGGCTATGTCATCTATATTAGGTGCCCTAAAACCTGTAGATAGGTTCAGGTTCCACTGCCATGACTCTCTGGGTCTATATACCCATCCCAGGCTCCCATTAAGCGCCGTATTTTCCTGCTCAATCTCCGTGAAAGGAAAAGGGAAAAATCTTCTATCTAAGGTGGCTGATACCTCTGTATGATTCAAGCGTAGGCCAGACTGCATGGTCCATTGAGTCCCTATATGCTGCTTATACTGAGCATAGGCAGCCAAGGATGACCACCTAGAACCATCAGGATAGCGAGAGGCTATTTCTTCTGTTACGCCAGAGACTATGTCTGTTGATTCTCCCCTGGAAGATACCCCATTCCATATCCATTCTATCCCATAATAAAGCCCTGCGTCTTCTGACCACTCTTTTTCAGCGTCTACTGCTAGGCTGGCTGCCTGCACATTTTCTGTTCTTTCTCTTAGCATATTACTGCCAAATCTTCTGTCATTCCTACTTTCTTCATATTCCTGAAAAGCTATGTTCCACTTTATCCTATCAAACAGTCTGTTCTTGGCTAAATAGTAGCCTTCTAGCTGGTGCATAGACCATAGCTGAGGGCCATAATACCACTCGGCCTGACGGGGTAACTCATCTCTAAATTCTATCAGTCTATCATAGCGGGGAATATCAGAGCTTCGAGAGTAGTGAAAACTGTACTGAAAGTTGAGGGAAGGCGTAGGTTGGAACCTAAGTTTTTGGAGAATATTTACTTGAGAATATCCACTGAAACGCTGAAGATCAGGATCTCCATTCAGGAGAACGGAATCTATACCATCAATTCTTTTTACAAAAGAGGTTCTTTGATAGGAGGCATTTCCCCTGCTTCCCATGCGGAGGTCATCATAGTCTGAGAAACTAAAAGAGCCTATCCATGACCAGTTCCTTTTACTAACCCTCAGATCTAAGTGACCTGTTTTCTCCTTGTTGGCTGAGGCATACCTCAGGGTGGTATGTCCCGCCCAGCTAGCCGTGTCTCCTTGGGTGATCTTAGGACTTAAGGTATGAAAGTCCATGACTCCCCCCAGGGCGTCACTACCATAAATGACTGTACCAGGGCCTACTATGACCTCAGCTTGCCTGATAGCATGTGCATCTAGCAAAATGGTATTCTGCAAATTTCCCCCTCTAAAAATGGCATTGTTCATTCTCACGCCATCCACCATCAGTAAAACCCTATTAGCAGAAAAGCCTCTTATCATAGGACTGCCCCCACCTTGCTGGCTTTTCTGGACAAATACTTTTCCACTTGCAGCCAGAATATCAGCTGTAGTCTGAGGATCTAAAAAATCTATTTCTCTTTTAGAGATGGAAAGAATTTGGTTAGGAATATCTTCTTTTCTCTGTTCCCATTTATTTACTGAGATCACTACCTCCCCCAATGATAGCGGATTTTCTGTCAGCCTTATGAGGTAGGATGACTCTATAAGCTGCTGGTAGGAAAGTAGCTGAGAGGTGTAGGCAAAATGTGTTACGTATAGGCTATCCTCAGGCATCAGGATAGGAAGTGCTGCCTCTCCGCGCTCGTTAGAGACTACTGTTTGTTTCTCCCAACTAATGGTGGCCCCTTCAATTCCTTCCTTACTTTGTGCATCAATTATTTGTACCGTTTGCGCATAGGTTGAAGCCCCCGTCCACATGTACATGATCCACAACCCCAACACCAGAAATACCTTGTGCATAAACGACTTCTACAATTTTTGTGAAAAATACGACAGAAAGTCCTAAGAGAAAAAGCAGGCCGGCTTCTTACAGTGTGTATTAGGAAAACAATCTACTGGATATGTTCCCTTCCGAGCCTTAATAGAAAGTCAGAATTTTTACCCAACTTGGCCCTTTAATTAGCTACAAAGTTATTTCTGCATGAACCTATTGGCTCCTATTTCCTGGAAAAACTACCAGCTCTTAGACAGTGGAGACCAGGAAAAGCTAGAACGTTTTGGTGCTTATGTACTAAGGAGACCTGAGCCTCAGGCTGTATGGAGTAAAACCCTATCTGAAAAGGAATGGGCCGCTAAAGCACATGCCCACTTCATCCAAAAAGGGAGCCACTCTGGAAACTGGAATCGTAAAAAGGAGATGCCTGACCAGTGGTTTATCAATTACCAATATAAGGGGATGAAGCTGAAATTCAGACTAGGGATGACTGCCTTTAAGCATGTGGGGATTTTCCCTGAGCAGGCGATCAACTGGAACTATATCTATGATAGCCTGAAGAAACATCCAGGAGCTAAAACGCTGAATCTTTTTGCTTATACAGGAGGGGCTTCTTTAGCTGCCAAAGCTGCAGGGGCAGATGTCATTCACTGTGATTCTATCAGATCTGTCATTAACTGGGCCAAGGCTAATATGGAGGCAAGCAAATTAACTGATATTAGGTGGCTGATAGAGGATGCATATAAATTTGTTACACGAGAAGCGCGCAGAGGAAAGACTTATCAAGCCATCATGCTGGATCCTCCAGCATGGGGACACGGACCTAAGGGTGAAAAATGGAAGCTTGAAGATATGATTAATGACCTTACTAAAGAGATAAACCAGATCATGGATCCAGATCCCCTTTTACTCATCTTTAATAGCTACTCTTTAGGATTTTCACCTTTAGTATTAGAAAACCTAGTGCTCACACACTTCTCTACTAGTATAGGTAATGGTCTACAGACGGGAGAGTTATATTTGCCAGAACCTTCAGGGAGAAAGCTGCCTATGGGGATAGTAACTCGATATGCCAAATACTTATCTGATAAGTAACAGTTGTCCTCTTTTTACTACTCTTTCTCCAGGGCCAGTATGGTAAACCATTTTCCATTTATACTTACCCTCAGGAGCTAACCTACCTGCTATTTTTCCATCCCATGATTTAGAAGAAGAAGGAATTACAAACAGCAGCTCTTCCTTCTGCGAATAGATCTTAAGCGAAAAATCAGAAAGATGGCAAATAGATGATATATAGAATTCATCATTTATTCCATCCCCATTAGGAGAGAAAGCATCAGGTACTTGGATGTTGCAGTGGCTATCTAAAAAATAAGACGGGCTACTTACAACCTCCTCCACCAGACTAACAGCCAACCAAATTATGAATACTGAACTTATAAACTTTAGCATGGAAATGTCTATTAGATAACAAGGCCCTGCTCTTACTACCAAATCCTGAAAAGGGTTACTTTACAGGAGGACTTGGCGGCTGGATTGGAAAAGCATGATAACATACTTTATTCTCACCCATCTTGTTTGTGTGTTAAATATTCTTTGTAAAATAATTTATACTAATATAAGCATCTTATAGCCCCCATATCAATCTTAGACCGACAAATGGTATACTGTCCTTCTTGAGAGGTTAATTATTTCAGATTAATGGTTAATGAAGAAAATTGTATTAAATAAAATAAATATTTAAAAAACTATTCTAATCACATACTATTTCAATGGCCGTTTAAATTATTTTTCAGGAATTAAAGCTAAAATTATACTAGTTTCGCAGTATGCAGATAAGTAATTGGGGGAAATTCCCTGAGGTAGAAGGGCAGGAATTATTTCTGCGAAATAAAGAGAGCTTACCATTCCCTGAAAATTGGATACCCAGGGGGATGGGAAGATGTTATGGGGACTCTTCTCTGGGAGAACATATGATTTCTTCTCTTAAGTTGAATAAATTCCTTTCCTTCGAACCAAAATCCGGGATTCTATCCTGCCAAGCAGGCGTTACCTATGAAGATATTCTGACCACCTTTGTCCCTAAAGGATGGTTCCCTCCTGTTACACCTGGTACCAAGTTTGTCAGTATGGGAGGAGCTATAGCCTCTGATGTCCATGGTAAGAATCATCACTCAGAAGGAGCTATTTCTGATCACCTACTTGACTTCAGCCTTTTAACAGCTTCTGGAGAAATCCTAGGCTGTTCACGCACACAAAATGCTGAGATTTTCCATGCCACCGTAGGAGGGATGGGACTAACAGGCTTTATTCTTGACTTGAGAATTCAACTGAAGCCCATCGAAAGTGCCTGGATACAGATGGAAAGTATTAAGGCCAGAAACCTGGAAGAAATTATAGAGCTGTCAGAGTCTTTTTCTGATGCTACTTATACCATGGCCTGGATAGACTGTTTGGCAAGTGGGCGTAAAATGGGTAGGAGTATTTTAATGAAAGGAGAGCATGCACCCCTGGAGATTCTCACAAACAAAAGGCAACAAGCCCCCCTTACCCTTCCTTCTAAGAAGAAACTGACAGTACCCTTTGACTTTCCTTCCTTTATACTTAATCCTCTTTCTATCAAAGCATTCAACTTCCTTTATTACCATAAACAGCTTAAGAAAAAGGTAGAGAAATTAGTGGATTATGATAGCTTCTTTTATCCCTTGGATAGCATTTATCATTGGAATAGGATCTATGGAAAAAAGGGATTTATCCAATACCAATTTGTACTCCCAAAAGAACATTCTCTCAAGGGATTACATGATATTCTCCACAGAATCAGTGAGAAAAATATGGGCTCATTCCTGGCAGTTTTAAAGCTGTTTGGAAAACAGGATAGCTTTATCAGCTTTCCCATGGAAGGCTTTACCTTAGCACTGGACTTTCCCATTACCAGGGGTCTTTTTCCCTTCCTTGAAGAACTAGATAAGGTGGTCTTGGAATATGGAGGGAGGGTCTATCTCACTAAGGATGCCAGGCTAAGTGCTGATATACTTGAAGAGATGTACCCAAATCTTCCAACCTTTAAGTCTATTATAAACCGCCTGGACCCAGAGGGTAATATACGATCCATACAGTCAGAAAGGCTCAAACTACATACAGAAGCACTTCCAGAAGTAAAATAGAAGCAGGAGAGTGCCTCCTGCTTCTATCAGACTTATCTAAGCATAATTTTTTTTCTGCCTGTGCCTTGTCCTGAGCTTATAACTAAAAAGTAATAGCCAGCAGGTATATGCTCTCTGCTAAGGAAAAGCTTGTTTTCACCTGGAAGTATACTCCGCGTGTCTTGCCACAGCCGCTGACCACTAAGGTTTATTAAAGAAAGAGTTACAGCTGGCCCATCCACATTTTCAGGCCAGGCTATCACTAACTCTGAGTCTACTGGATTGGGGAACAGGCTGAAGTCATTAGAAATCAGAAGTTCAGTTGAAGTAGCTACATAGGCAAAAGGAGCCGATACCTGATCACACCCTTCTGCATTAGTAACCCTAACTTTATAGACCCCCGTTTTTCCTGCTATGAGTTCTCCAGAGATGGCCCCCTGAATCAGGGTATCATTCCTAAACCATTGGTAGCTGGAGAAAGCCTCAGAGGTAGATAGGGTATCTGTTAGCAGTTGGATGACAGGAGTATCTGGCTTGGCATACACCTCTATGACACTATTCACACTGTCAGAACAGCCATCTGTATACACATAGGTAATGGTGTAATTTCCCGGGCCTACATCCACCGGGTCAAATATCCCTCCAAATACACCGGGGCCTTTATACACTCCTCCATTAGGCGTAGCTCCCTGCATAGATATTTCTGCCCCATCCTCACATACTCCTCCGTAGTCAGGAATACTTAATCCTGATACTGGCTCTCGCACACTTATGCTTGCTATGGCGGTATCTACACATCCTACCTGATTAGTATAGACATAGGAAATATTATAATCTCCTTCCCCCACAGAATCTGGAAAGAAGCTTCCACTAATAACCCCTGGGCCTAGATACTCACCTCCTTCAGGAAAACCACCAGAAAGTGAGATGGAGTCTCCCTCCACACAAACAGGATCAAAATTTAGGAGATTGGCGGTAGGAACTGACAGAACATTAATTCCTGTGGAAGTATTATTGCTACATCCATTAATGTCAGTATAAGCATAGGATACTATATGAAATCCTTCCCCAGCCATCTCAGGAGTAAACTGATCTCCGCTAACCCCTACTCCTGCATAATTTCCTCCTACAGGTAAGCCTCCAAGTTCTACAGATTCCTGATCTTCACATAAGGACTCAAAGGTATTCATGGAGATATTAGGCTTATCCCTTACAAGTATATCCTGGTTTTCTATGCTGCTACAGCCAGCAAACCCTGAATATGTATAGGTAATAGTATGCGTTCCTGGTCCGGCAGAAGAAGGCGTGAAGGTACTATCAGTTATCCCAGATCCGCTGAAAACCCCTCCTGCTGGTGAGACTCCAGACAGCAGGATAGAACCATCATTGACGCATTGATTAGGGATGGGATCCCAGCTAATAGGTACTATAGATCCTATCTCCAGGTTATCTCCGTTATCTTTTCCCTCTAAGGATGGCTGAGAGGAGGTTATCCTGATTCTGTAGCGCCCCCCTTCCTGAATTTGTTGTGGTATGGTAAGCGTCATTAACCCATTGATAGCAGTAGACGTCAGGCTCCCTACAACTTGACTTTCTGCAAAATCTCCATACTCATTAGATAGCTCTGCACTAAATATATTCCCTGACTGGGGGCTTGCATTCAGAACACTAAAAATGAAACTTTTTGATTCTCCCGGACAGAAACTGGTATCACTGAGAGAAAATGTGATGTTTGCAAAATCATTATCTACCTCCAACGTAATATTCATTAAGGAAGTAGGGGTATCTGGGTCATCTGAACTGATCCAGGCAAAACCTGTATGAGTCCCCTCAGTAAGTCCGGCAGAATTAATGATAATTTTAGTCCCTGTATTTTCTCCAGGTTCTATATTTCCTGAAAGTAGGTCCCCAGGAGTGATCCAGTTATTGGCTGGATTGGTAAAAAGACCCCAATTAAGAGGCTCTGTTCCGTCATTATAAATAGTGACCGCCAGTTCTGTCTCGTTACTTTGATCCAGCGTAAGGTTGAAGGAATTATTAGAAATTCTGATATCAGCCTCAGAAATAACCTCTAACCTGATAGGAATTTCTATTTTAGCGTTAGAAGGGTCATTAGAGATTATATTAAGGGTGTCTACATACAATCCCTGAACCAATGAATCAGCTTGGAAGGTGAGAATAATTTTTTGAGACCCACTTTCTGGGAGAGCCCCTGACTCCACTGATAAGGATAACCAGGAAGCGTCAAAAGAAGTGCCCCAAATGAGTAAATCTTCCCCTGCGCTACTAATGGTGAGAGAGTCAGTAATTTGGCGACCTTTGAAGACAGTTTTGTCTACGGAATCCACGTCTACGGCTATGGTGCTTGCTGCAGGATGTTTTGCTGTGGCTTGCGTGAATGAGAGAAGCAGGGATAAGAAGAGAACAGCAGGCAACGTAAATATTTTTATCAAAATAGTATGCCTTATCATGGTTTAAACTGAAGTTTAGATTATCCCTTAAAGTGCTACTTGTTTTAAAAATTCAGAAATTATATTAATTGAATTATATAACATCCTACCTGTTAGGGAGATATGCTAAATGTCAGAAAAAAGCTTTTTTGAATTAGTAATTAGAGAATCTTTTTTAACGCCTAATGGATAGGCCGGTAGTAAGATTAGATAATTTATCCTCAGCCTTTACATCATACCTTTTCAACCATACACGTATAAAATATTACTAACAAAATTATGTTTATATGAGAAGAAGTAACCTTTAAGTATATTCTTCTAACCTTTAACCAGAATACGGGATAGTCATAAGAGAGCACTTTTTAAGGATATGCGTCTGCTTAAAAACAGCTTCAAAACGTTTTACGTTAATTGGGCGGCTTTCAAAAGCTTTCCAAATATGGAGACTAAGCGGCTTGTCCTTAGAGAGGCTGAACTAAAAGATGTTCCGTTTATCCTTAGCAACCATTCTAATGATAGGGTCATGAAATATCTGGGTAGTAAACGCCTGGATACAATGACAGAGGCTGAAAATCTCATCCAAGACGCTAAGGAAGCCTTCAAAAATAAGGAAGGGATTAGGTGGGCTATTACCCATAAAAAAGAGGATCAGTATATGGGTAGCATCGGCTTTTGGAAACTGGATAAGAAAAACGGAATTGCTGAAATTGGATATGAGCTATCTCCTGACTATTGGGGAAGAGGATATATGACTGAAGCATTAGAGGTAGTGCTAAGGTTTGGGTTTGATAGAATGCTGTTGAGGGGCATAGAAGCTAATGTAGACCCACAAAATGAAGCCTCTGGAAAAGTCCTTAGAAAGATGGGCTTTGTAGCTACCAGATATGGAAAAGGCACCTTCAGCGTCAAAGGAAAGATGATAGATACCATTGTATTTGAACTTCCCAGAGAACTAGCAGAACTATCTCGGGAAATTGACTAACCTACTTTTTTACCCCTATTCTTACTTTCATAGTTTCTCCCCTTTTACTGCTTTGATTTCCCTTTGCTAAAAGGACATTTTGGCATTCTTAAAGACTAAATGCTCGAAGGAGCAATATATACTCACGATAATGATCATGTATGCATGATCACAGGTAAAGAAGCATATGGCTAAGAGATCTCCATCTAATCAGCGAAAGTTCAAGTTCCGAGCATTAAAATCATATGCTTCTGCTGAGTGGTTAGCAGAAAGCAAAAAGAAATACAGGCAAGTATTTGATAAGAGTGAAATCAATGCTATGTATGCTGAGTTTTCATTCTTCAATAAACTATTTGATGAAAAAGACTGGGAAGCAGACATAGTACTGAGAGCCTATGAACAGTCAAAACCCTCCGATATTATATGTGAGCTGCCCGTCAAGAAGAATATCCCTAAAGAGCAGCATATAATCTTTGTGAGAGAAGGCTGGGGTACTGAACAGGGAGGAAAGGGGTGGAAGGAAGGCTCCTATTGTTGGGAAGCCTTCGTAGATAATGAGTCTGTGGGCAAGCATCCATTCTATATTTATGAAGTAGGTACTATAGACCCTCATAACAACCCTTACTTTGAACTGGAGGCCATCAAACTATTTGAGGGCGCTAATCAGGATGGTAAAAAGAAGAAACCTACTTACTACTCCACTTTCCATGATAAAGAAACCCGATTTGTCTGGGTAGAGCTAAAGGCTACTAGTAAGCTAAAAAAAGAGTGGATGGCTGAGATACAGTTCATGTTCTACAACGGATCCAGACAACTTAAAGGGGTAACCACAGAACTCCAAAAAATAGGTAAACGTCAGAACAAGATAAGTGTAACCTCAGGCTGGGGGTCAGACTATAAAAGCTCGTGGTATGCAGATAGTTATACCGTAGAGGTAGTATTTATGGATAAACTACTAGGGGTCATTCCTTTCAGGGTGGATGACCATTTTATAGAAGGGGAATCCAAGCTACTCCTTCCTGGAGAAACAGGTCTGGTACTGGGACTACCTTCTGGGAAAGAACACACCCCAAAGTCCTTAGAGGATATCTTGGGAGACTTAGACCAATTAATAGGCTTGGTAGGGATTAAAGCCAAGGTTAAGGAGTACGCCCAATACCTTAACTTTCTCAAAATCAGGAAGGAAAAGGGCTTCCAAGAAGATCAGTCTATAGGGCTAAACCTGGTGTTTACGGGTAATCCAGGCACTGGGAAAACGACTGTAGCCCGAATGTTAGGGACTATATACTACAAATTAGGGCTACTTAGCAGAGGACATATACACGAGGTAGACAGGTCTGACATTATAGGAGAATACATAGGTCAAACTGCACCTAAGATGAAGGCCGCCATAGACAAAGCCAGAGGAGGGATTCTCTTCATAGATGAGGCCTATGCCTTAGCCAGAACCGGTGATGATGCGAAGGACTATGGGAGAGAAGCTATAGAAATCCTGGTAAAGGAAATGTCCCAGCCCAAAGGAGATCTTGCTGTCATAGTAGCAGGCTATCCAGAAGAGATGGATAATTTCCTGGTCTCTAATCCAGGTCTGAAATCCCGCTTTAATCTCAGCTTTAATTTCAAAGATTATACACCTGAAGAACTCATAGCCATTTCTGATTTCTGGTCTGTGAAAAAAGAAATAGTGCTAGATGAAGAAGCCAGGATATATTTAGGCAAGAAGCTAATGGAAGCTTACCGTTCCAGGGAAAAATCTTTTGGGAATGCACGCTATGTACAGACCCTTATAGATGAGGCCAAAATGAACTTAGGCCTACGGGTCATGAAGGTTGAAAATCCTGAAGAGCTTTCTCGTGTAGAGCTTTCCACCATCCAACAGCAAGACTTAATCCCCATTTTTAGTGAGCAGGAAAGAGATAAGGTTCTTATCCCAATAGATCACCAACTCCTGTCTGAAGCTTTGGGTGAGCTCAATAACCTGATAGGGTTAGAACAGGTAAAAATAGAGGTGATAGAGTTAGTAAAGTTGGTAAAATTCTACCAGGAGATAGGAAAAGATGTTCTGAATAGCTTCTCCTTACATACCATATTCTCTGGAAATCCTGGTACCGGTAAAACTACTGTAGCCAGAATATTAGGTAAGATTTATAAAGCTTTGGGTCTTTTAGAAAGAGGGGAAGTAGTAGAGTGTGATCGGCAAACACTGGTAGCTGGGTACATAGGGCAGACAGCTACTAAAACAGCAGAGGTAGTAGACAAGGCTAAAGGTAGTATCCTCTTTATTGATGAGGCCTATGCCCTTTCTCAGGGAGGAACTCAGGATTTTGGTAGAGAAGCCATAGAAACCCTTCTCAAAAGGATGGAAGACCTACGGGGAGAAATTATAGTTATAGTGGCGGGATACCCAGAACCTATGGACAACTTCCTGGAGCTAAACCCTGGTCTTAAGTCCCGTTTTGACAGGAAGCTAGAATTCGAAGATTATAAGGCTGATGAATTACAGGAAATAGCTGCCATCATGCTGGCCAAAGAAGGGATAGTACCAGAGACAGTAGCCTTGGAGCAAATGGGTAAATACCTCACTTATCTCCACCAGCGGAAAAATAAATACTTTGGAAACGCCAGGGCAGTCAGGAAAGTGGTAGAAAAATCCATTAAAAACCAACATCTTCGGCTAGCAGCCCTTCCTGTTCAAGAAAGAAATGAAGATATGCTGAAAAGCCTTATTTTTGAAGATGTGTCAGAATTCCAGCCTGGGAATGATGTTCTCCTGGAATCTGAACTTCAAAGGAAAGTAGGTTTTTAAGTAATTAAGATGCCAGAACATCTTCAGCTAGTAGAGTGCCCACGTGATGCTATGCAGGGGCTATCCAAACAGATCCCCACAGCAGATAAAATTGCCTACCTCAAACAGCTGCTACAAGTAGGATTTCACACCCTGGATTTCGGAAGCTTCGTCTCCCCTAAAGCAGTCCCCCAGATGTCTGATACAGCAGAAGTGGTAGATACATTGGATACATCAGGGACAGACACTCAGCTACTAGCCATAGTCGCTAATAAGCGAGGAGCAGAAATGGCCGTCTCCTATGAGAAAATCACCTACCTAGGATATCCATTTTCCATTTCAGAAACCTTCCAGAGACGGAATACACGTAAGTCCATAGCTGAATCTATTCCACTTGTACAAGAGATATTGGGCCTATGTGAGAAACACCGTAAAGAACTTGTACTCTACCTTTCTATGGGATTTGGAAATCCCTATGGAGAAAGATGGAGTCCCGAGATAGTGGAGGAGTGGGCACAGAAAATGGTGGGGTGGGGCGTGCGTATTATTTCACTGGCTGACACGGTGGGAAATGCGAAAATAGAGGATATACGTCTTCTCTTTCAAAGGCTGTTAGTAGCCTATCCACACATTCAATGGGGCGCTCATTTCCATGCCTCGCCTGAAGAGAGCGTTCCTAAATTAAAGGCGGCTTGGGAAGGAGGTTGCAGAAGGTTTGATTCCGCTTTACTAGGGTTTGGTGGGTGCCCATTTGCAGAAGATAAACTGGTGGGGAACATAGCCACAGAAAGCCTCCTCCCTTTTTTGGCGGAGCAAGGAGAATCTCCCAGACTAGACCAGCAAGCCCTCCAAAAAGCCATAAGTATGGCCAATGATATTTTTCTCTAAGCTATATGTATCTCACCCACATCCCTTCCTGGGTCCAAAAACTTTATCCTTCTTATACCTGGAGAATCCCCAGCCAGGAAAATGTCCTATACCTCACTTTTGATGATGGGCCCACAGCAGAAATTACCTCTTGGGTAGTAGACCAGTTGGAACAGTTCCAAGCGAAAGCTACTTTTTTTGTGATAGGAAAAAATGTAAAAGCCCATCCTGAAATTCTAAGAAGTACCTTACAGCAAGGTCATACAGTGGGGAATCACACTTACCTACATGATAATGGCCGTAAAACAGACCTGTATACTTACACGCAAAGCATACAGAAAACCCAAGAGGTATGTCAAGAAGTAGGAAATATTACTCCGACCCTATTTAGGCCTCCTTATGGGAGAATGACCCTTACACAAATTCAGGAAGTAAAACAGCAGTATCCCATAATGATGATGGATATCATAAGTGCAGATTTTGATACTAGAGAAACGGCAGATAGGTGTGCTTCAGGAGTGTGCCAGCATGCTAAGCCAGGCTCTATCATCTTGTTTCACGACAGTGTAAAGGCATTTCCCCGACTCAAAGAGGCGCTCCCAAAGGTGCTTTCCCACTTTTCTAAACTTGGCTACCAATTTAGATCGCTTCCGGAATCCTTTTAACTACATGTATCAGCTCATTCATCATCATAGCGGTTGCGCCCCAGATCACATATCCATCTATCTTAAAGGAAGGTACATTCAAATACAGGTTGGGCCTTATTTGCACATTGTGCATTTGTATGATAGCTGAGTTAAAAAAAGTGTCTAGCCTAAGTTCAATAACCTCATCTACTTCCTCTGGTTGTGGAATAAAGGTGGGCCTTTCAGGCAGAAATCCTACAGCCGGATACACCATGAAATTGCTGACAGGGATATAGAGTTCTGTGAGAGTTCCAAGGATTTTTACCTGCTGGGAAGGTACGCTTAGTTCTTCTTCAGCTTCTCTTAAAGCAGTATGAATAGTATCAAGATCTTCTGCCTCTACTCTTCCTCCTGGAAAGCTGATTTGACCGCCATGCGCTCTCCCATCTTTGGTGCGTCTCATAAAGACCACATGTAGTTTTTGATCCTGATAGGGGTAAATGAGGGCCAGTACCGCGCTTTCTCTATACCCGTCAGGTATGGGGAAGTAAGGATCTCTAAGGCTAGAAGCCATTTCTCTCTGGGCTTCCTTTCCAGGAAGATCACTGGAAAGCTGAGAAGCTAACCCATCTGTAAACGTTTCCCAATTCATAGGTAACCGTGTATGCTTATAAGATAACTGGATGAGTAGCGGTAGGTTTTGGAAGAGAAATTTGAATCAGGGAATTCTTATTCCGTTAGCGTAGCATTCCTTCTGTTCAAGCATAGCATAAATTTCTCACGAAACAAAAGATTTTGTAAATCTACTCCCCTGCCAGAACGTTCCAACCTGAAACTGTCATTGTATTATTATGGAGTAAATTCTTACAAATGGCGATATTTTCATGTCCTTAAAATACTGTTTGTCAACTAGTTATAAATTAGACTAATGATTACCAAATCAAAGAAAAGACCTCACCATGTTCTGACACTACTTTAAAAACGCCCTCAGAAATCTATTCCGGAATAAGCTCATCCTAGCCATCAATATCCTTGGCCTCTCTATAGGACTGGCTGTTTGCCTGATCATATACCTCTTTGTTTCCTACCAGAAGAGCTATGACACACATCACCTTAAGGCTAACAAGATTTTCAGGTAG
>JBCCLI010000148.1:0-14505 GCA_039026975.1 Bacteroidota bacterium
AGAATTCTACATCTCAGAAGTACCCGCGGGAGTAACTACCTACAATTATGGCCTAAACGGTTTTAACCAAAGCTACCCTGACGATGGATACTATGTGTTAGCCAATAATACCTTTGGTATGACGCCGGGGACTTACTTTTCGAACTCGACTAATCAGATGGAGGATAACTGGATAAGTATTGAGGACAATAGCCCTGATAAAAATGGGTATATGATGATCGTAAATGCCGGATATGAGCCTGGAATTTTTTATCAGGGAGTAGTCCAGGACCTGTGTGGAGGTAATGTCTATGAATTTACTGTGGATATGATCAATATCTTCAGTCCATACAGTCAAGACCCTGGCAATATGCCCAACATTAGCTTTATCCTGGCACCTGCCAATACCCCACTTGGAGATCTGCGAAACATGCCTTCTATATATGATACAGGTGATATTCTAAATGATGCTACCTGGCGTACCTATGGGTTTAATTTTACCCTTCCGCCGGGAGAAACGGAATATTTACTAGCTATCCGAAATAATGCACCAGGTGGAAACGGGAATGATCTGGCCATTGATAATATTAGCTTCCGTTTGTGTGGGAGTTCTGTAAGAATTGACCCTGTGGACAATACTCCCTTAGTTTGCGGACAAAGCACAGTAGACCTGGAGGTCACCTCACTAGGTAACATAAATCCAGCCTTTGTCCAATGGCAGATAAGTCAGGATAGCGGCTATACATGGACAGATATTCCCATGGCAGAAAATCTCACCTATGAGATAGGTAGTGTCAATTCCGTGGATCAATACCGGATCAAAGCCGCAGATATAGAAGCCAACCTAGACAAGGCTGCCTGTAGTCTCATTTCTAATGTCTTAAGCTTTGAAGTTGAGAATACAGAATTTTTAAGTGTTTCAGCAGATACCAGTATTTGTCCTGGAGAAAGTGTTCAACTCAATGCCAGCCCTGGTGCTGTTCAGTATTCCTGGTCTCCTGGAAGAAGTTTAAGTGATTCTACCATGGCGAGTCCTGTGGCCACTCCTGACATCTCTACCACTTATTATGTGGAAGCGGTCAATCAAAATGGATGTGTTGACACTGATACGGTAACCATCACATTAGAGGATAACCTTGCAGTAAGTGCTGGTCAGGATACCAGTATTTGTGCGGGTGCTACGCTCAGGCTGGAAGGTGAAGGTGGGCTAAATTACGCCTGGTCTCCTCCAACAGGCCTGGATAACCCGGACATAGCAAGCCCTTTTGCATCTCCAACCAATACCATCACCTATATTCTCTCGGTAGATAACGGAAGGGGGTGTAGGGGACAGGATACCCTTACCATCACAGTTGTGGATCTTCCCGTGCTGGATGCTGGACCTGATACCAGTATATGCCTGGGAGAATCCATCATACTCTCTGCCATTAGTAATCAAGCTCTAAGATGGGAAGCTTCTCCAAGCTTACATCAGGTAGACATCGCTAGTCCCCTTGCCAGTCCAACTGAAACGACACGCTACAGAGTTAGTGCAGGTGATGAGGGATGTGCTACAGTAGATTCCATTTTGGTAGAAGTTCTCCCTACACCCAATCTAATTGTCAGCTTAGACGATAGTATTTGTCTCGGATCAACCTACCTATTATCAGCTTCTGGCGCAGAAACCTACGTATGGCGTTCCCTAGGGTCTCAAGCTTCATTTAGTGGATCAGATTCCCTTATTACCCTAGAAGGGGATCAACGCTGGGAGGTGGCTGGAAGTAGCAATATAGGATGTACAGCTTTGGATACCGTGACACTAGCTGTGCTACCCTTACCGGATGCTGAGCTGGATTCTCTGTTTGAAACTTGTCTCGAAACAGAACTCCTGATAGAACCTGAAGGAGAGTATGAGTACATATGGAGCAATGGACATACAGGAGGATTCCTGGAGATTATGGCACTAGATACCATTCTCAAGGAATTCTGGGTAATACCTGTCAGTACCAGAGGTTGTTTGGGTGACACCTTATCATTCTCCGTGAAAGGAGTGAATAACCCTACTGCTGCCTTTGAGCTGGATGAAGATGAAGGCTATGGTCCACTGACGATACAGTTTACTAATCTAAGCAGCTTAGCTACTGAGTATGTATGGGATTTTGGGGGTGAGATCGACAGTACCTCTGAAAATCCGGTACATGTCTTTTTAGAACCTGGAGAATATACCATTGTCCTAACGGCAATCAATCAATTAGGCTGTTTTGATACAGCCAGTTACCGAAATGTGGAAGTATTAGCACCCACTTTATACTTCCCTAATTCTTTTAGCCCTAATGGAGATGGGAGAAACGATGTATTGAGAATACCTCATGAAGGTTTTGCCTCATTGAATATGCGAATATTTAATCGTTGGGGCGAATTGATTGCAGAACCCCAGGACTTAGATATTGGATGGGATGGGAGTAGTAAAGGGGTTCCGGTTCCTGAAGGTGTATATGTGTGTCAGGTGACAGCAAAGACTGCTACAGGATCAGAAATCAAGCGAAATATTTCCGTTGTATTGATCCGTTAGTATGAATACAATCCTCCCTTCATGTAGCGCGGGAAAGAATAATTCTCTTTTCCGCGCTTCCTTATGGCCGTTCTCAAGTGAGATATTTTCTGCTTATCAGGATTATGGAGAATCCTAAGCCTAGACCATGAGGTTCCTTTTTTCACAAAAATGATGTCCTTACTAATGGAACCACTACCTTAGCCTGATTAAAAGTCTATTTCTCTCATGAAAGTCCTCCTCCTTGGCGCTACAGGTAGAACAGGAAAATTTCTTCCAGAAGAATGTCTAGAAAATGGTCATGAGGTTCACTGCCTGGTGAGAGATGTGAATAAGGTATCACCTAAGCCTTCTTCTGTAAGCTATTTTGAAGGGACTCCTTCTGACAAAGTAGCCCTTAGGGATGCCATCCAAGGATGTAAGGTAGTGGTAAGTGCACTTAACGTTTCCAGAACCTCTGACTTCCCCTGGGCCCCTTTACGAACGCCACCTACTTTCCTCTCGGAGGTGATGCAAAACCTAATTGAGCTTCATAGGGAGAATCCACTTTCTCAGATTGCTATCTGTTCAGCCTGGGGTGTGCATGAAACTTTAAATGATATTCCCTGGTGGTTTAAGATGATGATTCAGAACAGTAACATAGGGGTAGCCTATGCGGATCATGAACGACAGGAAAGCTTGTTGGTAGCATCTGGTATTCCTTTTACCATCGTTCGTCCGGCGGGACTTACTAACTTCTCCAAGAAGGGAAAGGTCACAGTCAGTTATGAGAATTCTCCTAAGCCGGGCCTAATGATCTCACGTGCAGATGTAGCTGCTTTTATGGCTAAAGCTGTGGGAAATCAGGAACTGATAGGAAAGAAACCGACGATTTCTGGTGGATAGAAATAATTCGCGCTAGGATTCTTGACTTTGATAAAATAAATACCCCAATATAGGGATAAATTTATCTGCCCTTTGAAGCGTACGGCAGCTTAAGTAGCCGGGCCATTTTTGGCTTTGAGCCCACTATGTTAATGGTGGGAAACAAGAGACTTTTAACTAGACAAACCTAATAAGCCCAGCACCATAAATAGAATTTCTTATCACTTCAACTCTTCCACAAACTCCACTGCCTCTTCCAGAATGTAGTTCATTTCAAAGGGCACATCATTGAGTTTGAACTTGCCGGCAAAGCTCTTGATTTCATCCACCTGATAGCCTCCAGGTTTATTCTTGAAACGTAGCTCTATGACAGATTCCTGACCAGCGCCTCCACAAAAGAAACAGGCACTGTAGGGATAGGCAGAAAGGAAATAGGATTCTCCATCCGTAGATACAGGAAGAATGAAACCCGTAATTTTCACATATTCCCCATCTATGGCTTCTAGATTCTCTGAAGGCATCATTTTATTATAGTAGGCTTTGTACTCTTCATGAAATACAAAGTCATACTTCATCTCTGAGAGCAGGTCCCATCCTATTTTTTTCTGTGCCCAGCAGTCGTTAGGAAATATTCCCAACACCAACATACCTAAGGCTATTATTGTGGTCATTCTCATCATGCTGATCTTAGCTGCTATGTGAAGGTAAAGACTATAAATATGACTTCCTTGTTCAAAGAAATTCTCTCAAGTCATAGCACCAATTCCAAAAAGTACGTAATTTGGTTGTTTATGTATCCCCAAGTTCGCAAGATTTATGAAAAATAAGCTCCTACTCTTTATTTTTTTCATCTCATTGTCTTCTGGGTTGCTAGCACAGACAGGATACTGGCAGCAGGCAGTGGCTTATACCATGGACATTGATATGGCAGTGGAAACACACCAGTTCACAGGTACGCAACAGCTGGTTTACACCAATAACTCTCCAGATACTCTCAGTAAGGTATTTTACCATCTATACTTTAATGCTTTCCAGCCTAACAGTATGATGGATGTCCGGTCCAGAACCATTGATGATCCAGACAGAAGGGTGCGAGATCGTATTGCGAAGCTCAGTCCAGAAGAGATAGGATACTTACATGCCAAGTCTCTGAGTCAGGATGGATCTCCTCTCACATATGAGGAAGTAGGAACTATTTTGGAAGTACAGCTATCCAGTCCGCTTCTCCCTAATAGCAGTACTACCTTTGAGATGAGCTTTGAGGGGCAGGTCCCTCTCCAAATCAGAAGGTCTGGTAGAGATAATAAAGAAGGTATAGAATTTACCATGACCCAGTGGTACCCCAAGCTATGTGAGTATGATCAGGATGGATGGCATGCTAACCCTTACGTAGCCCGGGAGTTCCATGGGGTGTGGGGGAGTTATGATGTAACTCTTTCTCTTGATGCTGATTATGTAGTAGGAGGGACAGGCGTACTACAAAACCCCAAAAAAGTAGGACATGGCTATGCTAAAGGAGAGGGGAAAGTAGATAAGGAAGGTAAATTAAGCTGGCATTTTGTGGCGGATCAGGTACATGATTTTGCCTGGGCAGCTGACCCTGATTACGTGCATGATATCATGCAAGTGCCTGATGGTCCACTGCTTCATTTCTTTTACCAGCCTTCAGATGATAGCCTGGTGGCTAAGTGGAAAAAGCTTCAGCCCTACACTGTCAGTCTGTTTGAGGAGATGAGTGCTACCTTTGGAAAATATCCCTTCCCACAGTATTCAGTTATCCAGGGAGGAGATGGAGGCATGGAATACCCCATGTGTACCATGATCACCGGAGACAGAAAGTTTACCAGCTTATTAGGCGTAACTGTGCACGAGGCCATCCACAGCTGGTTTCAGGGTGTACTGGCCACTAATGAGTCCTTATATTCCTGGATGGATGAAGGCTTTACCACCTATGCCACCAATATGATGGAAGACATCTTACTGGAAGAAGGAAAGATGAATCCCCACATGGGTAACTACAATAGATACTTCAGCTTGGTAGCCTCTGGAAAGGAAGAGCCTTCTACTACCCACTCAGACCATTATGATACTAATAATGCATATGGAACAGCTGCCTATTCTAAAGGAGCTATTTTCCTTCACCAACTCAGTTATATCATAGGAAAAGAAGCCTTTTTCAAGGGTATGCTTCGCTATTTTAATACGTGGAAGTTCAAGCATCCCAGACCCACAGATTTCAAAAGAGTCATGGAAAAAGAATCTGGTCTGGAGCTAGACTGGTATTTTGAGCATTGGATAGGAACTACTAATACCGTTGATTACGCTATAGAGTCTGTAGTAGGTAAGGGAAATCAAACGGAAGTAACCCTTCGAAGAGAGGGAAATATGCCCATGCCACTAGATATTATTGTTGAGCTTAATGGTAGTCAGGCCGTAGGCTATAATATTCCCTTGAGAATGATGAGAGGAGAAAGAAAGAACGATTCCTTCTTCCCTGGTCTTAAGTATCAGGTGCTAGCAGACTGGCCCTGGACTCATCCTACTTACACCTTTACCATAGATGTGCCAGTAGCAAGCATTAGTCAGGTAGTGATAGATGCCAGTCAACGTATGGCAGATATAGATTTCTACAATAATTCCTATCCGAGAGTTTCCATCCCCGGATATAAGGCCCCATAAACGAATATTCCTAAATTACGTCATATAAGTATACAGACGTGTAATTTTTTGCGTTTAGATATTAAGACATCAAATCAACTCTATGTTAAAAAAGGTTTTTATCGGGCTAATTTTGGGAATCTTTTCTTTTTCCCTGTACAGTCAGTCTACGCAGAAGCAGAGGATTTATAAGATTCAGTTACTGGTCTATTATGAGCAGGCGGCAGGTGTAATTAATCCGCTCGCAAGTATTCTTTCCCCCGCAGACTTTGCCACCATCAAAAATTTAGGCATCATAGAAGAAACGGAAGGCTACCGGGTACTCCCTGAAGGAACCATTATGGTAAATTTCCGGAGAATTACGCTAGGGCATTACGCAGATGAGCAGACAGCAGTATATGTTTGGCAGAAGGTAAGGGCCATAGGAGAGAAGTATATAAGCCAGCTAGAGATGAACAGAGCGTTTATTTACTGTGAACCTAATTACTGGGCTAATAAAGCTAATGGGTGGGTTTCTCATAGTATCAAAGGCCCAAGATATACGGTGCAACTGGCTAGCCTTAAAAATGTCAATGCAGATATCCTAGCCCCTTTTATAGATACTTTTGAGAATGTATTTTTTGAAAGAAGTGGAGGGAACTTTAAGGTCTACGTAGGCCTTTTTGACCAACAACAAGGATCCGAGCAAAGTCAAATACTGGCAGCTGCCCAACAACTAGGCTATAAAGGAGCCTTTGTGAAAACCTTGCAATAAGGTTTCCTACCATATAAGATGAGGGTTGTGAACATTCGCAACCCCTTTTTCTATCCCTTCCCCTATGCATTATATCATATGGTATGCGATACCAGGATCTAATAGAAAAGAGGAAGACAGTGATACTTAGTAAGAATCCTAACCCATCATTGTAGTGGTAACCACCATTTACGCGTTGTAGGAAGACATGACAATCACTAGATTCACAGCATGAAAAGTTGGTTGATAGCTGGACTATGTGTCCTTCTTCCATTTGTCGGCTTTGGGCAGATCTCCACCTTCTCCCGAACGGACAGCCTTCATGGCTACCTTTCTGCTGAGAAGGTAAACTATGATGTTACTTCCTATGACCTAGAGGTTAAACTTGATCCTAACGTCCAACGACTGGCTGGCACTAGTACCATTCATTTTAAGGCAGTAGAAACGCTTAGGCGTATTCAGGTAGATCTCCATAGTAATCTCCGGATAGCTAATATTCTCTTTGAAGGGAAAAGGACTGTCTATAAAAGGGATAGACATGCGGTATTCATTGAGTTCCCCACCAGATTACTCAAGGGAAATACCTACTCCGTCAGTATCATTTATGGAGGAAATCCTACTCCCTCTATCAACCCCCCATGGGATGGGGGTACTAGCTGGAAAACGGATCAAAGTGGGAATCCATGGTTTTTTGTCCATAGTCAAAATAAAGGTGCTTATGCTTGGTGGCCCTGTAAAGACCACCTGTCTGATAAGGCAGACTACGGTAGCATCACTTTGATAGTCCCTGAGGGGATGGAAGCGGTAAGCTGCGGATCTATAGAGTCCAGTAAACTTCTCCCTGGGAGATTTCAGCAAACCAAATGGAAAATCAATCACCCTTTCTCTCCCCAGGAAATATCCTGCTTTGTAGGGAAATATAACCGTATAGAGGATCACCTTAGCATAGGTTCAAGGGAAATAGATATTACCTACTATGTCTTCCCTGAAATGAAGAAGAAGGCTATCCTTCATTTTGAGCAGATTAGAAAGATCCTCCTTACTTATGAAAAACTCATAGGGCCCTACCCTTTTCCTGAGGACGGATTTAAGATAGTCCAAACCAACTATTGGGGGTCTGCCCACCATGGACTGATGGCTTATGGAGGGGACTACCAGAATAATACTTTTGGCTTTGACTATAGCCTGGCACATGAGGCTGCCTATGCATGGTTTGGACAGGCTGTATCAGCTTCTGATCCTGGGGATATTTGGCTGGCTCACAGCTGGGCTACTTACCTGGAAGGGCTTTATGTAGAAGAAACCTACGGCTATGAAGTAAGCCTGGACTGGCTAGCTACCCTCACCCCCCGAATTAATAACCAGTACCCTATTACAGCTCCGCAGGGAGTTCACTATCAACAATGGAAAGATTCAGACAGGTACTATAAAGGCGCATGGATGCTACATTCCCTCCGAAACCTGGTTAATAATGACGTAAGGTGGTTTGAGACTATACGTGATTTTTACCTAAAATTTCAGTACCGCTCCCTAGATACAGAAACCTTTATTTCCTTTTTTAACCAACGGCTGGGCAGAGATTACACGCCTTTCTTCAGACAATATCTTTATCATTCCAGGCTTCCTGTACTTGCCTATGATGTGAAGGAGGGAGGAAAGCGCAGCAACCTTAGGTACAAATGGATCGTAGATGAGAAAGGATTCATCATGCCAGTGAACGCCATTATTGGAAGAGAAAAAGTACGCTTGTATCCTACTGATAAGTGGGAAAGCCTGGAGGAGAAAATTTCTTCCCCTCGAAAACTACAGTGGGATATGTCTTCTGCCTTATTTCAGACTAAAAGAGAACGTTTATAGCAATAATCTTACCATTCGTATATTTAAAATTGAATTTTTTAACTTCATCGACCAACTATTGGATAAAAGTGTTGTCTTTGTGGTAAGAGACTGCATATCCTAGCAGAAAGTACAAGCAATATTAACACAAATAGTATGAGAAGATATTCCATCTGGGGGCTGGCTACACTAATGAGCGCATGCTTACTTCTTACTAATATAGCTGTTTCTCAGACAGTTAGAGGTAACGGTGAAGTAGTTCGCCAAAACAGAAATATAGATGGCTTTGAGGCGGTCTCGGTGGGAGGGGCTTTTAACGTCTACATCAGCCAGGGCAGCGACTACAAAGTAACAGTAGAAGCGGATGAAAATTTACTAGATCACATTTCTACAGAAGTCCGTGGAGGAGTTCTCTATATAAAGTCCAGAAGAAATATTAGAAATGCGGAAAAGCTCAATGTTTATGTGAGAATGGGAGAACTAAGCTTAATTAGTTCCAGTGGTGCTTCAGATGTCTATGCAGAGACAGAGCTTGAAAGTGAAAATCTGGAACTCAGTAGCAGTGGATCTTCTGACATAAAGTTAGGTGTGGTCAAAGCAGAATCTGTAAGGGTAAAAATATCAGGTGCCAGTGATGTCCGTATGAGTGGAAGTGCAGATGAAATTCAGATACAGGTAAGCGGCTCCGGCGACTTCAAAGGATATGAGTTCAAAACTAAAAGAGGTAAGGTGAGCGTTTCTGGCGCAGGTGATGCATATGTACATGTTACGGAGAGCTTAGTAGCTTCTGCTTCAGGTTCCGGAGACGTACGTTGTAAAGGGCAGCCTCAAAAGAGAAACGTTAACGTTTCTGGTGCCGGAGACGTAAGCTTTATGTAAAGTTCAGAACTAGCCAGAATCCGGATCTATATTATTTCTGCTAATTCCTTGATTTGCTTGTCAAGTACGGCTAATCCCTGTTGAAGAGTATGGGGCTTATATCCCAGCTCAGTCTGTGCCTTCAGCAGTATAAAGCCAGTTCTAGGGGGTCTCTTAGCCTTCTGGCCTAAATCACTGCTATCAATCTCCGAGATAAGTTCCTCATTCAGGTTCCAGTATCTGGCCACATTTCTTGCTACCTCTATAATAGGCATATATTCCGGTCCACTAATATGAAAAATTCCTTCTACCTCTTTCATAGCTGCCGCTACTGAAGCCCATGCCAGATCCTCCACCAAGGTAGGCGAACGAAACTGATCATGAACCACATTGATAGATTTTCCTTCCTCCAGGCTCTTTTTCACCCATAGAACAATGTTACTCCTACTCATAGCATGAGTAATCCCATATAACAAGATAGTTCTAAGAATAACAGCAGATACCTCTGAAGCTTGAATGGCCTGTTCTGCTTTCCATTTAGACATTCCATAAAAATTCACAGGATTAGGGCTATCCTCTTCCCTGTAAGGCCCATGCTCCCCATCAAACACAAAATCCGTAGATATATGAATAAGCCTAGCCCTGTACTCCACGCATAACTCACATAAGTAGGCTACAGCATGATGGTTTATCAGCTCACACATCTCCTGCTCATCCTCACATGTATCTACCTGCGTAATAGCTGCCGTGTGGATCACTTCTGTAGGACGAAATGTCTCGAATATGTCCTTCCATATTTGCTTGTCTGTTAAGTCAGCATCTTTATACTTATAACCTTCTCTGTTGGGATTTCTATTTACCCCCCTTGAGGCAGCAAGTAAATCTATCCCTACCCTCCCAGTTAATAAATTAGTAATCTTTTGTCCGAGCAAGCCATTACTACCAGTTAGGAGAATACGTTTTTGCATGTTATGGTTTTCGAGAGCTTAAAGCTACCACCTAGTATTAGTAAAACAAGGCGATTCAAGTAATTATCATAATTGATACACATAAATTATTGAATTAGCTTCTTAAAACCCACTAGCCCTCCTCACACTAGCTGCGCCAAACTTGTGCTTAATCTGGTCCAGGGCCTGATAGAGATCTACCTGCCTGGGAATGGACTGAAAGAGGCTGATCTGCTGATGGCCCGGCACCAGCTTACTGAACTTCACCCCTACCAATCGTAATCTCACCCTACGGGTATACAGCTTCTCAAATAACTGAAGCACTTTCTCCATCAGAAAAGCGTCAGAAGCAGTGTAAGGAATATGTGCCTGCTTACTAACAGTTTCAAAGTCCGTATAGCGGATCTTCACACTCACACAGGCCGTAAGCTTTCCTGACTGCCTGAGAGAAAAGGCCAGCTTCTCAGTCATACTGGTGAGAAAAGCCCTAAGCTGCACCATATCTATGGTATCTGTGGAAAAGGTATGCTCAGAGGACATGGACTTACGCTCTGTCTGTGGAATCACTTCCCGTTCATCTTCTCCCCTCGCCCGCTTGTAGAGCATATTACCGTGTTCTCCAAACGCATGTGTAAGTAAGGGGTGCGGAATTTCTCTCAAGGTCTTCACCCTACGCACCCCCATGTATGCTAGGTTGAGAGCCATCTGTTTTCCTATGGCGGGTAGCTTACGCACAGGCATAGGAGCCAGAAAAGGAAGCACTTCCTTTTGCGGGACTTCACATTCCCCATTGGGCTTGGCCTCATTGGTAGCTACTTTGGCCACCAGCTTATTCACAGACAAACCGAAAGAAATGGGTAGACCTGTTTCCTTCAACACCCGGGCTCGTATTTTCTGGGACCATTTTCGACAGCCCCAAAAACGCTCCATACCCGTCATATCCACATAAAACTCATCCACTGAGGCTTTCTCAAATACCGGAGACTCCTCTGCTATGATTTCACTCACATCTGAAGATTTCTCACTATACGCATCAAAATCTCCTTTTAGAAAAATCCCATGTGGACATAGCCTTCTGGCCATGCGGGTAGGCATAGCAGCATGTACCCCAAAATGCCTTGCCTCATAACTACAGGAAGATATTACCCCTCTGTTGCCTGTCCCACCTACTAAAACAGGCTTCCCTTCCAGCCGGGGGTCTTTTAACCGTTCGACCGACACGAAAAAAGTATCCAGGTCCAGGTGTAAAATACTCCGTTCCATCTACATAAATAACGGAGGATGGTAATGATTGTGTATAAAATTTTCCAATATTTTTAGTATTTATTTGGGATAATACTAAAAATAGTAGCAAATTTATCCAGACCATATTCGAAACAGATAATTTGTAGGCGAAAAGTTCTGGATTGAGGGTTCTGACAAGTTGATTTTTTTGAAGAATAGCGAGCTATTATGAGAAAAATCAGTGCGGTTCAGGTTCCACAAGCCGGGATTTTCTGCAGAAACTAGCGTTTCTAATATGGTCTTAAACCTATACCCTGTTTGGGGGGACTTGAGCAAGTAGTGTTAACCATAAACTGGTATTCTGCCAGCTCCGGATTTATTGACTTTAAAAAATGTAGGGGTAGATTTATCCGCCCTTCGAAGCTTACGGCAGCTGAAGCAGCCGGTCCATTTTTGGCTTTGAACCCACCATTTGAATGGTGGGATACAAGGGTCGGTTAAATAATCAAACCTAATAAACCCGGAACTAGTAGAAGATTCAGTCGGGATCAGCATGCTGTCAAGTCTCCTTAGCCAGGGCCAAAAACGGACAAAGTGGAGATGTATATTAACTGCCACAGTTATTTTAGTATGCGGTATGGGGTCCTATCAGTAAAGGCTTTGGTAGACTTAGCCCTTACTCATCAGATACCGTCCCTGGCACTGACGGACATTCACAACGTATCAGCCTGTTTTGAGTTTGTCAAAGCCTGTAAGGAGAATGGCATCCACCCGGTAGTGGGCATGGAATTCCGGGTAAATGACAAGCTGTTTTACATAGCCCTGGCTAAAAACCTGAAAGGCTTTCAGGAAATCAATGCCTTCTATTCTCAGTATGCCCATATAGGAGAACCCTTCCCGGAAATAGCTCCTCTGTGGAACAATGTCTACGTCATCTATCCATGGAAGCGGAGAGGGCATGCTACCTTATCAGCGCATGAATTTTTGGGCATTCATCCAGCTGAACTGAATCAGCTAGTTCGCTCACGTTACCACCACAGGCAGGATAAGCTGGTCATTCTCCAACCTGTCACTTTTCTGGATAAGCGCGGCTTTAATCAGCATCGCCTAATGCGGGCCATAGACCATAACCTGGTTCTTTCTAAGCTGTCTCACAGTCAGCAGGCCAATGAAGGCGAAACCTTTCTCTCACCTGCCAGACTCAGGGAAGCTTTTGAAGGATTTCCCCAAATCGTGAAGAACACGGAAGAGCTATTGGCTTCCTGCCAGTTTGAGTTTTCCTTTGGGGTTTCTCATACAAGGCAGACTTATACGGGCGATAAGTATGGGGACATTGTACTGTTGGAACAGCTGGCCATAGAAGGCATGGAGAAACGCTATGGCCTCCATAACGCAGAAGCTACCAAACGTCTGGAACGCGAACTTCAGATCATAGACAAACTCAACTTTAACGCTTACTTCCTTATTACCTGGGACTTTGTGAAGTATAGCCAGCACAGGGGGTTCTTTCATGTAGGCCGTGGATCAGGTGCTAATAGCCTGGTAGCCTACTGCCTGGGCATTACAGATGTAGATCCACTGGAACTGAATCTTTACTTTGAGCGCTTCCTGAATCCTAAGAGAACTTCCCCACCAGACTTTGACATAGATTATTCATGGAAAGAACGGGATGAGGTGATCCGCTATGTGCTGAAACGCTACCGGGAAAGTCATACGGCTATGATAGCTACTTACAGCACCTTCAAGGCCAGAGCTGCTATTAGAGAACTGGGGAAGGTATTCGGTTTACCCAAGGGAGAAATTGACCAACTTGTGCATATGCATCATCAGCCGCCAGCGGACCTATCCAAGATAGAACGACAGGTCCTCCACTACGCCAAGGCTATGCAGGGCTTTCCCAGCCATTTTTCCATACATGCAGGTGGAGTCCTCATTTCAGAAAAGCCCATACATGCTTTCAGTCCTACAGAGATTCCTCCGAAGGGCTTTCCCATCACGCAATTTGACATGTACACAGCGGAAGAGATTGGGCTGTATAAGTTTGACATACTGAGCCAGCGTGGATTGGGACACATTAGATCTGCTGTAGACATCATCCATGAGAATCAGGGGATCAGTGTGGATGTACATCAAACCAACGCTTTTAAGAAGGATAAAAAGGTCAACCAGATGCTGTCCAAAGGGCAGACCATGGGATGTTTCTACATAGAATCTCCTGCCATGCGCGGACTGCTTTCCAAACTGGGCTGCGACAACTACCCTACCCTGGTAGCGGCTAGCTCCGTGATTCGTCCCGGTGTAGCCAGATCTGGTATGATGCAGGAATTCATCCTTCGGCATAATGGGACGCCTTTTAACTACCCACATCCTAGAATCAAGGAACTGCTGGATGACACCTATGGCATTATGATCTACCAGGAAGACGTACTCAAAATGGTCAATGGATATGCAGGCCTTTCTCTGGCAGAAGCAGACTTACTTAGACGCGCCATGAGTGGCAAGTCCCGCGACAATCAGGAGTTCATCATCATCAAGGAGAAATTTCTTCAGGCAGCCGCCAGCAAAGGCTACAACCCAGTCCTCAATCAGGAAATCTGGCGACAGATAGAAAGCTTTGCCGGCTATTCATTCTCCAAGGCGCACTCTGCCAGTTTTGCGGTGGAGAGCTTCCAGAGCTTATTCCTCAAAGCCTACTATCCGCGAGAATTTATGGTGGGAGTGATTAATAATTTTGGTGGCTTTTATGATACTGAAATTTATGTACATGAGGCGCGTATGTGGGGAGCTAACATACATCCTCCATGTGTAAATACCAGCACCTATCTTACACGCATCATAGGGAAAGATATTTACCTTGGATTTATACATCTGAAAGA
>JBCCLI010000149.1:0-14376 GCA_039026975.1 Bacteroidota bacterium
ATCTAGCTATATATGCATTTATGGAAAGGTAGGGTAACTTTTTTTTGTCATGATGCATCTTGGAGGGTAGCGCAAATTGTCTTTTTGCTATACCTTGAACAAAACACTATGAATTTACCCCGATTTGTCATCAGCCTTATTATTTGTTTCACACTTTCTTCCTGCCATGTGGGTCGTTTCTTTATTTGGAATTTTGCAGACACTAACGATAAAAATAAGTTTGCTTCTGTGCCTTTGAAAGCGCCAGAGAAAACGTTTCAGTTTACGGCCGTTTCTTCAGAAGAAAATCCGCTTAGCTTACCTGAGAACATGAAAGTAGATGGAGAATCTTTTGCTTTTGAGCAGGCATTAGCAGAGAGTAAAACGGTCGCTTTTCTTGTCATCCGCAATGATAGCCTACTCTATGAGAGATATTTAGATGACTATACCCCTCAGACTATTCACACTTCTTTTTCAGTGGCTAAAAGTTTTGTGTCTGCCTTGGTAGGCATAGCCATAGATGAGGGATACATTACCTCCGTGCAGGAACCTATTTCCACTTATCTACCAGATTTACATCCAGAATTAATAGATACCATTACCATAGAAGATCTTCTGGATATGCGTTCAGGAATCACATTTAATGAGGGGTACTTTAATCCCTTTGGGCATGTAGCCAAGTTCTACTATGGGACTAATCTGCGGAAGTTTATCACCCAACTTAAAAGTGGACAGGCCCCAGATCAGGAGTTTGATTATATTTCTTCAAACCCTCAGATGCTAGGGATAATTCTGGAGAATGCTACCGGGAAACCCCTCTATGAGTATATGCAGGAAAAAATATGGACTCCCCTGGAAATGGAAACAGATGCTAGCTGGAGTGTGGATAATAAACGTGATAAAATGGTTAAAGCCTTCTGCTGCCTCAATGCTACCGCCAGAGACTTTGCCAAATTTGGGAGGCTGTATCTTAATAATGGCAATTGGAATGGGAAACAGATAGTCTCTGAAAAATGGGTTGCTCAGTCTACCACCTTTGACAGAGTTAAAAATGGCTTCCAGTATTCTTACCAATGGTGGCACACTCCCTATTATCAGGCAAAAACAGATACCATGAAGCAACCAGACCTGTATGATACGGGCAGCTATACCACCAGAGATACCACTACTAACGAGAAGGTCAAACAAACCTATGTGGTCTCCCCCACTTCTCCCTTCCTTGCTGAGGGGATACTGGGACAGTTTATCTACATTAATCCAGATAAAAACCTCATCATTGTCAGACTAGGGAAGAAATACGGCAAGACATCATGGAAAAGAAACTTTAGGAATATTGCCAAGATGAATTGAGAATATTCCGTGCTTAATCTTCTGAGGATCTATATCTTGTGCCCCTACTACGAACTATTCATGATAGCATTAATCAAGCGGGCACAAGATTTTTCTACCCGGATAGCTGTGAAAGATCCTCAGGGAGCCTACACCTATGGAGAATTACTTGAAGCTTCTGCACTATTAGCGGATCAACTCCTGAATGGAAAGTCTTCTCTGGAAGAAGCCAGAATAGGGTTTATGGTAAGGCCGGGCTTCTCCTACGTAAAAACCCAATGGGCCATTTGGCGTGCAGGCGGGATTGCCGTCCCTATTTGTGTTAGCTATCCTGCCCCCTCCATTCTATATGTGCTGGAAGATGGGCAGGTATCCCAGCTGATAGCTGAAGAAGAATTTCTTCCTTTGCTACGCCCTCTCAGTGAACAGACAGGTATTCCTATTTTAGGGGAGAAGGGACAGGTAGGTTCACCTGTTACTCTCCCGGAAGTACCCCCTTCTGGTAGAGCCATGATACTGTATACCAGTGGGACTACTGGTAAGCCTAAGGGGGTAGTTAGTACGCATGCAGCCATACAAGCACAGATCACAGCTTTAGTAGATGCATGGCAGTGGCAGGCGGAAGATCATATCCTCAACATTCTTCCCCTCCATCATGTACATGGGATCATAAATGTGATGAGCTGTGCCCTTTGGTCAGGAGCCTGCTGTGAATTTCTCCCTAAGTTTCAGGAAGAAAAAATCTTTGACGCCTTTTCTAGGGGAGAAATCAACCTTTTTATGGCTGTCCCCACCATCTACTATAAATTGATTGCTTATTGGGAAAGCCGAACAGAAAAGGAACGGAAAGAAGTATCTACCAGCTTGCAAACATTCCGGCTAATGGTCTCCGGTTCTGCCGCCCTACCCATCTCTACCCTGGAAAAATGGAAAGAAATTAGTGGACATACCTTGCTGGAAAGATTTGGGATGACAGAAATGGGAATGGCCATTAGCAATCCCTATGAGGGAGAAAGGAGACCAGGGCATATTGGCCAGGCCTTACCTGGCATAACGGTCAGACTGGTAAATGAAGAAAACCAGGAAGTAAAAGAGGGCCTATCAGGAGAGATTCAGGTAAAAGGCCTCAATGTATTTACAGAATATTGGCAGAAACCAGAAGCTACTCAAGCTACCTTTACAGAGGATGGCTGGTTTAAGACAGGAGATATAGCTGTCATGGATAAAGGGTATTTTCGGATCTTAGGGAGAAATTCGGTAGACATCATCAAGTCAGGAGGATATAAAATATCTGCTCTGGAGATTGAGGAAGTTCTCAGGAAGTATCCTGCTATTAAAGACTGTGGCGTGGTAGGGATTCCAGATGATGAGTGGGGGGAGTTGGTCGTAGCGGGACTGGTAATAGCTGAATCAGAGCTAGATGAAGGCGACTTAAGCACTTGGCTGAAAGAACGACTCCCAGGCTACAAACTTCCGCGTAAATACTTGATACTGGATGACCTGCCCCGTAACGTCATGGGAAAAGTGACCAAAAAAGCCCTATCGGCTATGTTTGCAGCCAAATAAGATCAAGATTAAGCTTAAGTGTAAGATTAAGTTTAAACTTCCACTTAGACTTAAACTTAAACTTACATTTAGACTTCTACTTCTTCTTAGACTTACATTTCTACTTATTCTCAGTAATGAAAATTTACGGTGTAGCTATGCTCGCAGCCTGTTTCCTGATAGGGAAACTTATGGGTGCCTTTCTGGGTCAACTCCTGCACATAGACGGCAATGTGGGCGGGGTGGGGTTTGCCATGGCCCTATTGATTCTGGTAAATACCCTTGTATACAAAAGGAAATCCATACCCGAAGAAACCTCCCAGGGCATCTTATTCTGGAGTGGTATGTACATCCCCATAGTAGTAGCCATGTCTGCTACCCAGCATGTAAAAGCTGCCCTGACGGGAGGATGGATAGCCCTTAGCGTGGGGATTGGAGGCACTTTCGCTTGTTTTTTGCTGATCCCCCTGGTGGCCAAAATAGGTAAGTCTCAATCCATCAAAGAAAAGTAGGCTATGGAAACGGTTTATGCTCTTATAGCTAAAAATGGGTTGGTATTTGCCTTCTTATTTGTGGGCATCATCATGTGGCTATCCTATTGGCTGGCAGCCAAGCTTACCCATAATAAGGTCTCTGGGGCTGCTATTGCCATTACAGCGGGCCTGGTCATGGCTTATTTCGGGGGAGAGAAAGGGATAGCTTCCTTTCCCTTATTTGCAGGGGTAGCTGTGCTCGGAGGGTCTATGTTTAGGGACTTTGCCATCGTAGCTACAGCTATGGGCGCTAGCTTCACGGAGATTAAGAAAGCAGGCGTAGCAGGAATTCTTTCTCTATTTATAGGTATAGGGGTAGCCTTTACTTTCGGTGCTATTACAGCTAGCCTTATGGGCTATGTAGATGTAAAAAGTATGACTACCATAGGGGCTGGCGCATGTACCTACATTGTAGGGCCCGTTACTGGAGCAGCTATAGGCGCCAGTTCAGATGTGATCGCTATCAGCATAGCTACAGGCGTCATAAAAAGTGTGGTTACTGCTATCCTTACCCCATTTATTGCACCAAAAATAGGCTTAGACAATCCTAACACAGCCATGGTCTTTGGAGGAATGATAGGTACTACCAGTGGGGTAGCAGCAGGACTAGCTGCTACTGACCCTAAGTTAGTTCCCTACGGTGCTTTGACAGCTACTTTTTACACAGGGTTAGGCGTCCTACTCTGCCCTTCCATTCTGTACTATCTTACAAGTTTACTGATGGGATCTTAACTTCTCTAGTTAGGGAAAAACTTATAACTTGGACTTGTACTAATCTCCTATCACTCACACAAGCTGCCTTACCTTGAAAAATTTGACTTCTTCTCCCAAATGGTATGAAAGAATCCCTCATGCCGTAACCATTCTTTTTGGCATCATAGTTCTGGTTACCATCATGACCTATGTTATCCCTGCAGGCACCTATGAGCGGGAACTGGTAAATGGTAGGAATAGAGTAATCCCAGGCTCCTATCAGGAACTTCCCTCTTCCCCTATAGGATTACTGGGCATGTTTGAAGCTGTCCCCTTGGGATTCCGCTCAGCAGTAGATATCATTTTCATTGTGCTTGCCGGTGGAATCATGTTCGGTCTCATGGAGAAATCACAGGCGGTGGAGAATAGTGTTGGCTCTCTGGTGAAACTTATGGGGCCTGACAATAAGTACCTGCTTGTGGTGATCATGACCTTTGTCTTTGGCTTTTTGGGCGTAGCAGTAGGCTATGAGAATAACATAGCCATGGTGCCTATAGCGGCTGTCTTAAGCTTAGCCATAGGAGGAGACCTGATTTTGGCAGCAGGAATTTCAGCAGGGGCTATGACAGTGGGATTTGGGCTTTCTCCCATCAACCCTTACACAGTGGGAACGGGTCATAACCTGGCTGAACTCCCTTTGTATTCAGGTGCCGGGCTTAGGACTGTCTTGTGTTTCCTGGGATTAAGTATGATGGCCTGGGTAAATGTTAGGTACCTGAAAAGAATCATAAAAGATCCAGTCAGAAGCTTAGGAAAAGGGTTGGATGAAGAAGGGATGGCCCTTTCAAGGCCTATTTCTTCTTATTCTATGACTGCTGCTAACTGGCTGGTAATTCTCATTTTTCTCCTGGGATTAGCAGTAATTTTATATGGGATTAAGCAGTTCCAATGGCATATCGTAGAGCTATCAGCCATTTTTCTCATGATAGGCTTAGCCTCGGGTCTGGTTTCAGGTATGCGTGCTACGGACATTAGCAATACTGTCTTGGAGGGAGTAAGTAAAGCTGCTCCAGGAGCTTTTATGGTAGGCTATGCCACCACCATAAAAGTGCTGATGGAACAAGGTAAAATTGCAGACACCATTTCCAATAGCCTGGCTAATATGCTGGAGGGACTACCCTTATATCTGGCTGCCATCAGCATGTCCCTATCCCAATGTGTCATCAATCTGTTTATTCCTTCGGGAAGTGGGCAGGCGCTCGCTACCCTACCCGTCATGCTTCCTCTGGGTGAAGTCCTAGGATTAACAAACCAAACTACCATACTGGCTTTTCAGATAGGAGATGGGGTGACTAACCTGATCAACCCCACCTTAGGTGGCTTAATTGCCATGTTGGCCCTATGTAGGGTACCCCTGGACAGATGGCTACGATTTATTTTTCCACTTATGCTCATGGTTCTCGCGGTCTCTTGGGTTACCCTTTTGGTTGCGGTTGCTATAGGATATAGCTAGCTTGCTATATATTCTAACATCAGCCATTACTTTTGACAGCACAGGACATACTCTCAGCACTTGTTTCTTTCCCAGTTTTTGGAGGAGATAGCAATCTCAGTATTATCCACTGGATCAGAGATTATATTTTAGAACAGGGCATCATGCCTACCCTGGTTCCTAATGAAGAAGGAAATAAGGCATCCCTCCATTGCCGAATAGGCCCTGCTGTAGATGGGGGGGTCATTCTCTCTGGACATACAGATGTGGTGCCTGTAGAAGGGCAGGAATGGACTACGGATCCTTTCACCCTGACAGATGGAGGGGATGGAAAGCTGTACGGGAGGGGAAGCTGTGATATGAAGGGCTTCATAGCTTGCTGTTTAGCGGCTCTACCCGAGATGATGAAGGCAGAGCTGAAGCGCCCCATCTACTTTGCCTTTTCTTATGATGAAGAAATAGGCTGTCTGGCAGCACCCGAACTGGTAGAACACATTAAGTCCTCTTATACTGAGAAGCCTACATATGCATTAATTGGAGAACCTTCTCTCCTCCAGCCTATAGTAGGCCAAAAAGGCATTACCGTTTACCATACACATGTCAATGGATCTGCCGGACATAGTAGCAGGATTAGACAGGAAGTCAGCGCCATACATGAGTCTGCCAGGCTTATTCTCTGGATAGAAAATAAGATGAATGAGTTGGTAGCGGCTGGGCATATAGATGACAGATTCTCCCCACCCCATACTTCTCTGCATTCCGGTATGATACAGGGCGGAATAGCCCATAATGTCATTTCAGACAAAGCGGATTTTATATGGGATGTACGCAACGTCCCTATGGACAAGGTAGCAGACATACGTGCAGCCTTTGACGCCCACTGCAGGACAGTAGAAGAACAGCTAAGACCCATCTTCCCGGAGTTTCAGATCGCTACAGAGGTTCATCATCCGCCCGTTCCACCCCTTGATACTACCCTGGATCAGGACATAGTATCCTGGATTCAACAGCTAAGTGGCCAAATGGAGCTAGGCGCTGTCTCTTATGCAGCAGAAGCCGGTCAGTTTGCTGAAGGGGGCTTCCAGGCCGTAATATGCGGTCCCGGGTCTATAGAACAAGCCCACCGCGCCGATGAATTTATCGCTAAGGACCAGCTAGAAAAAGGGGTAGAGATGATAGGGCGGATCATTCAAGATCTTAGCTAACAGGTTAAGTTAGCAGCTTCTTTTTTTCCTAAGCTCATAGTCTAAGGATTATCAACCTCAAAGAAATAAGTAAAAATAGTCCATTATCTGCCACCATTTCGTTTTATTCACGTATACTAAATAACATGAATCGAGTATTATCCGGTATTCCCTACTTTTCATATAACCTTTCAATAGGTTGTGCAATTAATAGGTAATTACATAATACGATTCATTTCTAGCACAACGTCAAATTCCCTAACTGGTGATCTAAGGTAACTATGGCAGACTGTTCACGTCTGCTTACTTACGCTATGGTGAATTCTCTACACTTACGCTAGGTAGCTGTGGGATTTTCATCCATACAATGCATTGTTCTATTCATTAACCTATTAACCAGTTTTCTTGAGCCATGAAAGCTAACACCTACAGAAAATTACCCCATTTTGGGCTACTAGCTATTGCCTCCCTTTTACTGGCAGGCCTGGAGCTATCTGCTCAAAGCGAAAGATCTCCCCAGTGGAAAGCTCAGTATGAGTATGCCACCAGATATGAGGGAGAACATAATGATTCATACGTTTATAGAGAGCTTGCCCTTATAGGATATTATGCAGGCATACAACCTTATCAGTTTGATTTTGGCCAAAATCTGTCAGTTCACTTCTATTCCCCACAAGCTACTAAGGCTTACCTAAAAGCAGAAGAGTTAGTGGTGAGAAATAGGTACTGGATGGAAACCAAAGAGGGGTCTGCAAATCCAGGCTGGAATACCTTCATGCATTGGCCAGTGGACCTATGGCTTACGCGGGGAAGAATACGTTCAGATAACTTAGGGTTGATAGCTAAGATGAAGATAGGTAATGGCTATGGAGATTACTATCTGCCTACCCTAGTGAATCAAGGTAGGTATCCCGGCCCCATTTCCCAGTATTATGTGATGTTTAGAAGTGGAATGAACATGGAAGGGGGAGTAGTAAGGTTGTATGCTGGTACTCCTACCCGCTCCGGCCTTCCTGACTTTTCGCAAGAACTGGGGGCTCCCATTAGGATTAATTCTCAAGCTGCGGGCCAGTCCTTTGGAATCAGGCTTAGCCAGGAGCAACTTGGGAGCTATAAAGGGTGGATTACCCTGGAAATAACCTGCAAGAAAAGGAATCAGCAGGATCTGCATGAAGAGGTGTATTATTTATACCATCCGGGATGGAGCTCTTCTTCAGTTCCTATTATTAATGGTACCAAATAAGGAAGGAAGATATAGAGGGCACTGTTGAGGCAGTGTCCTCACCTCTCAATAGCTAGGCCATTTTATAGTCGAAGATTATTCCGGAAGCAGGATCTGACATCCTAATACATTTCAGCTACTGCTTTCTCAAATACCTCCAGGATCTTAGGTCGGTTAAGCTTATAGGTATAGGTCATGAGGCCATTCAGAGGAGACCATTCTTCATGAAAGAGGGTAAATTCTCTTACTCGCTGAAAATTAGGAAGCTGCTCATTTAGGAGGGCTACTTCCTGAAAAATTTTCTCCTTTACTTTGATATTCAAGATCATGTATTCTGGGCTGGTCCAATGAATGTTTTCATCATACGCCCATGCCTCCATGGCGTCAAAATCAGGCCTTATGAGTGCTGTAACAAATGGCTTTTGAAAGCCGATGACCATACACTGATCTATATAAGTTGAGCCTTGCAGGTAATTCTCAAGAGGAAGGGGGGCTATGTATTTCCCTGCAGAAGTCTTGAAAATATCTTTTTTCCTGTCGGTAATTTGTAGAAATCTCTTCCCATTCCATTTTCCGATATCTCCCGTCCTAAACCATCCATCAGCTGTAAATACTTCCTTACTTTCTACGGGGCGTTTATAATATCCCTTCATGACATTGGGACCTTTGACCAGGATTTCTCCCTCCCCTTCTTCATTTGGTTGATCTATTTTTACCCTTACCCCTGGGATGGGTAGACCTGCTGTCCCTAGCTTGTACATGCCAGGTGTAAATCTATTCATGCTAATAATAGGAGAGGTTTCCGTCAATCCGTATCCCTCACGAACTTTGATCCCTGCCGTGGCAAAAATCCTGCTTATATCTGGCCTTAAATATGCAGCTCCGGTCAATATCCCTTTCACATATCCACCTGTAATTTTTCGGAATCTGTTAAAAACTAATATTTTTGCCGCCATTTGTTCAAACCAGAAAATAGGCCGCACCTTAGCTCCTTCTTTGTACTTCTTACCTATTTTCAAAGCCCAATTGACGATCATTCTCAACCACACATGCTGTTGGAGTTTCCAGTTCTGAATTCTCTCTACCATTTTCTCCAGAATACGCGGAACGGCTGTAAAGTAATGCGGTTTCGCATACTGGAACGCCTGGAGAACGTCATGGTCTCCTGGTAAATACAGGCTTGCTCCTGATGCCATGAAAGAATAGACAGCTATTCTCTCCAGCACATGACTGTAGGGTAAAAAACTCATGCACCTTTTACGATAAGCAGAGGGAAATACTGTGAGGGAGGCCTTCACGTTAGAGACCAAATTATAGTGGGAAAGCATCACCCCCTTAGGTTTCCCGGTAGTACCGGAAGTATAAATGATGCAGGACAGGTCCGCTGGGTCTATGTGGGGAAGTTGGTCTTCAGGAAAGATTTCCTTCTGGCTTAAGCATGCCCTTGGAGACAGAAAGTATATGGGTTCATGGAGCGTATGAATCACTAGCCCTTCAGGCGTATTCATAGGGAAATACCGCTTTTTATCTTCTTCATGGATAAATACAATAGCCTTGGCTCCCGTTTCTGCCAGTACCAGTTGAAAGGCTTCTTCCGTAAGGGAAATGTGGACTGGGACCACAATGATCCCCAGTTCCTGGGCCGCAGCATCCAGTAACACCCATTCTACCCTGGCACGATTAGGCATATACATCAGCTTATCTCCTTTTGTTAGCCCCCATGCCACCAATGTAAGTTGGTAAACCCGTATGACCTTTCTACAGTCCGCACTACTAAGCTTAATCCACCTATTCTCCTCCTGGTATACTACAGCCTTTTCATTAGGCGCAAACTGCTCCTGCAGGGTAAATACCTCAAAGGTTCTGGTCCAGTTCATATACAGATTCTGTTACTGAAACGGCTATATCCATGAGCTCATATAGCTTTTCATGATAGTCAGCAAAGTCAGGAAGGTTATTATGTCCTGCACCTGGGATCACATGTAGGAGAATTTGATCAGGATTAATCTGAACTAATTTCTTGCTTTGGGAAAAGGGGATGAGCCAGTCTTTATCCCCATGCAAAATATGCACTTCTGTTTTTATGCTTTTGAGAAACTGATCTGTTCTGATTTGGTATCTCAGCAGCCATCTGAGGGGCAGGAAAAATAAATACCGGTTGATGTTGTATTTGAAACTGTAGTAGGGAGAATCTAATATCAACATAGCAGGCCTATTCCACGAGGCTACCCTAGCGGCTATACCAGACCCTAATGATCTACCATACACCACGATTTGGGATTCATCATACTGCTCTGAAAGCCATTTATATAAATGCTGGGCATCATTATAGAGAATATGTTCTTTGCGCTTACCTGTGCTTTTTCCAAACCCCCTATAATCCAACATAAAGAAGTCGTAGCCATTTCCCAGGAAGTCTTTCGCAAATTTTCCCCATCCCTTAATACTTCTGGAATTTCCCTTTAAGTAGTAGATCACTCCACGGCTATTAGGTACTTTGAAGAAAATACTATTGATGATACCCCCATCTTCCATTTGAAAGGTATGTTCTTCAAAATCAAAGGGATAATTATAAGAAAAGCCAGAAGGTAAAATTTCAGGCCTAAAGAAAAAAAGATGCTGGAAAAAGAAGAAAAATAGGGCAAGGAGGAGGTATGCTCCGCCAGCAATTAATAGTGTGGTGATAAAAAAGCCCATTCTATAAGTTAGGAGGCTTCTGGCAGATAGGCAAATTCTCCCTTAGAGGACTTTATCTAAGGCTGTCTGATAGGTATCAAAGTGAGAGAGATTTTTATGCTGTCCTCCTTTTATGAGAAAAAAGTCTTCTGCCTGCTTTAAAAAGGGTTTCAGGCGTTCAGCTGAACGTAGAGGTACTACCCTGTCATCCGTCCCCTGGAAAATATAAGCTTCCTCCATGGTTCTGTTGGCCAGGTTCTCATGTACAGCTACCTTAAAAGGAATCTCCAACGGGAACAGAAGGGGGAAGCGTTTATGGGTAATGTCATTCATGCTGTAAAAGGGGGTTTCCAGCATGAGGGACCTGGCCTTGTGATGGGTAGCCAAATAAGAAGCGGGCCCGCTGCCCATAGATCTGCCGTAAAGGATGATATCCTCCTTTGGGTATTTTCCCTCTGCCCATGTATAGGCTAACTCAGCTGCTCTGTATAGTCCCTTCTCAGAAGGTTTTCCTGTTGATTTACCAAAGCCTGGATAGTCTACCATCAAAATGTCATATCCCCTGCTAGTAAAATCTCCTGCATGTTTCCCCCATCTCTGAAGGTCATCTGCATTTCCATGAAAGTAGAGGATGAGCCCCTTTTTTAAAGCATGATCTGTTGGGAAGAAGAGTCCGTGTACCCCTCCTTTCTCATCTACCATCCAAGTCTCTTGAAAGGGTTGGTCAAATTGGAAAGGATAAGATGCTGGTAAACGGGTGGGCAGCAACACTAGGCGAGAAACGTTCTGATAGGCTACTAAAAGCCATAAGCCATATATGAAAATACCCGCAAGTAACATATTACCCCATCTTTTACGTACCAAATCCTGCATCTATTGGGCCCTAAAGATAGGGGTAAGTCTACAATCTACCTAACAGCAAAGGGGTTCGATATGTCTACCGAGCCCCTTTTAGACTAGCGGATCAAACAATTACTTGAGTCTACCTGACTTTTTCTCATGCTCAAAACTGACTTCTTTAAGTAATGCTTTAAGGATAGCTAATGCCTGCCCACGTTTCTCGAGGTCTAGGTCATCCAGTTTTCCCAAATGTCTCAAACGGAAAAAATCAATGGCAAACACTTCCAACTGATTATGAAGTTCTTGCATACTCATACAGGATCTAGTTATAGGGTTTGCATGTAAATAACTGTGGGTAGAGAGACTTCAGGTAGAGTATGGGTTTGATTTACCACAAATGAAACCCGATACAAAATATGAGGCTAATGTATAGAACCCGTAATTAAATATTCTTTCTAGCGGTTATAAATGGTCGTAATTGCTTTGCTAACGGGAATTACCTGCCCTAATTTAGAACCGCTAGCAACACACTCTACGCTTGCTTAGTCTCAAAGATGAGGTCCATCAGTTGCCATTTGACGCCTGTATCTGCCCCTGGAATAGAAGATTGATAGGTCCACATGAGCCTCTCCCATTTCTGGACTATCTCATTCTCCTGGTCCCTTCTGGCTTTATCTTCAAAGCTAAAATGATCTTCTACCTCCATGAACATGCATAAGCGGGTATGAAAGCGGTAAATCTTCATGTTACGTATGCCAGCATCTTTGATACTCTGCAAGACTTCTGGCCAAACCTGCTGATGCCAATCTTCATATTCCCTGATCAGCTCAGGATCATTCTTTAGGTCCAGGGTTAGGCAGTAGGTATTCATGAATCTGAATAGCTTTTGATAGTCTGCCGCATACTCCCAAGTCCCTCTATTCCCAGTTCTATGTCTTCCCCTCCTCTCAGGTAACGGGGAGGGGTAAATCCCATGGCTACTCCACTTGGCGTTCCTGTAGAAATAATATCGCCTGGAAGTAAGGTCATGTATTTACTGATGTAATGGACCAGGAAGGGTACAGAGAAAATCATATCATCTGTATTACTGTCCTGCAATCTTTCTCCATTCACATCTAGCCATAAGTTGAGCACATTAGGATTAGGAATTTCGTCTGAGGTAGCTATGTATGGGCCAAGGGGGGCAAAGGTATCTGCACTCTTCCCTTTAACCCACTGCCCTTTATGCTCCAATTGGAAGGCCCGCTCACTGTAATCATTATGTATGGTATAGCCGGCAATGTGTTCCAGTGCATCCTCCTCAGCAACATAAGTAGCCTTTTTCCCTATAATTACAGCTAGCTCCACCTCCCAGTCTGTTTTCTCACTGTCTCTCGGGATCATTACCTGATCATAAGGCCCTACTATGGCAGAGGTAGCTTTGAAGAAGAGTATAGGCTCTGTAGGAATGGTAGCCTTAGCCTCCGCAGCATGCTTGGCATAATTAAGTCCTACACACACTATTTTAGAGGGCCTGCACAGCGGGGCAGCCCAGCGCTCCCCTTCAGCCACTTCCGGGCAGTTATCTAATTCTGTTGTGAGCCACTTTTCCAGCTTAGGGATACAGTCCGTACCAAAAAATGTCTCATCATAGTCCTGCCCAAAAGCTGATACATCTCTACGAATGCCCTTAGCATCTACAATACCAGCTTTCTCTTGACCTGACTGACCAAAGCGAATAAGTTTCATATGGATAAATTGAGAAATCCCCCATCTATGGGGAAGTTAGTACCTGTAATAAAACTAGCCTCGTCAGAACATAGGTATAAGGCCAGCCATGCAATCTCTTCTGGTTTGGCCATCCTTCCTATGGGTTGGGTGTTAGCTAGCTGGTCATACATTTCCTTTTCTTGGCCTGGATAGTGCTGCGCCAAATAACCATCCACTAAGGGTGTATGTACTCGCGCAGGAGAGATGGAATTACACCTAATACCCTCCCGGACATAATCGCGGGCTACTGTCAGTGTCATATTCAATACGGCGCCCTTAGTCATGGAATAGCCAAACCTATCAGGTAAACCTACCAAGGAGGCCACAGAAGCCATATTTAGAATGACCCCTTGCTGCTTTTTACGCATATGCTGAATAGCCGCAAACATTCCGTTGTAGACACCTTTTATATTTACCTGTATGACTTTATCAAGTTCCTTCTCTGAAGTGGTATGTAAATTACCTATCTGCGCTATCCCTGCATTATTGATGAGAATATCTATTTGCCCTGCTGATTTCTGAATTTGGTTGCATACTTCCACTATCCTGGCCTGCTGACTAACATCCACTTGCCAAGCTTTGGCTGTGCCTCCCCTTTCAGTTATGCTTTTCTCTACTTTTTCTGCCTGAGATGCATGAATATCCAATATGTGTATGCTAGCGCCAGCTTTTGAAAAGACCTGGCAGATCTTCTCCCCTATCCCATTCCCTCCTCCTGTAATAATGGCTGTCTTTCCGGAAAGCGAAAACATATGCTTTTCCCTCATAGAGTCAGTAAAGGGAGTGAACAACTAAAAAACCGTTGCACCTTTTGGGTACAACGGCGAAACAGCCCATGTTCATCGCCAAATAAAGTGGGCAAGTACAAATACGTAAAATTCCTTCACCCTTACAAAAATGTACCAGGAAAGTTGGAGATCACGTAATAATTTAGTTGATTTACATAACAGTGTAACAATTTATTACATATGGGAATTCGAGAAAGAAGACAGAGAGAAATAGAAGCCGTGAAGGCACATATCTTGCAGGCAGCCAGGGACATAGCCTTGAAAAAGGGATGGCCTACTGTTTCTATACGTAAAATAGCAGAGATCATTGAGTACACTCCCCCTGTCATTTATGAGCACTATAAAA
>JBCCLI010000150.1:0-14293 GCA_039026975.1 Bacteroidota bacterium
CATCATATTCAGCCATTTGCTGCATATTCTGAGGCTTACCCTTCATGTGCATCATCACGTAAGGCACCTGAAATTCCGCTACTACCTTCATCATATTAGGATCTAACTTCCCTGCACTGATATCATTGATGATATGCGCGCCCAGTTCAAGCATACGCTTAGCTACCCCTGACCGAAAAGTATCTACAGATACAAGAATATCCGGAAAGGACGCTAAGACTTCACTTACTACCGGCAGTATTCTGTTTATTTCTTCTTCTTCACTTACATGATCAGCACCAGGCCTGGAAGAGTACCCCCCAATATCTATTATGTCTGCTCCTTCCTCCATCATACGGGAAACCTGATTCAGGGCCCTTTCTAAGGAAATGAACTTCCCACCATCTGAGAAGCTGTCAGGCGTTACATTAAGAATACCCATAATCCTGGGAATTTCTAAGGTGAGGAGCTTACCTCTACAATTCAAGGTGTAGTAACTGTTTGTGCTAATGTTCGTATTCACCAACTAATAATTTAGTTTTATCAACTTCTTTCTAGCGGAAACTTCTCAACGAGAAAAAATGTAGCTTTGCGCTCAAAATAGCCTTTTCACTTTGGAAAAAACAATCCAACAATATCAGTCCATTATTCAACGTGCCAAAGGTATCTTTCTTCAAAAGTCTTTGGATTATGGGACTTCATGGAGAATTCTCAGGATGCCTTCCCTAACTGATCAGATATTTATTAAAGCGGAAAGAATCCGAAATCTGCAGGAAAGTGGGGAAAATAAAGTAGGGGAAAGCCAGGAGAGCGAGTTTTTAGGTATCATTAACTACTGTGTGATTGCCCTCATGCTCCTGGACAAGAAACAAAATGAGGAAGAGTTAGAACAGGAAGGCATGCTAGCTGCTTTATATGATACCTATGTGGATAAGGCCTTCAAGACTATGAAGGAAAAAAACCACGACTATGGAGAAGCTTGGAGAAGTATGAGGATAAGTTCCATTACGGACCTAATTCTGATGAAAATCCTCCGCCTGAAGCGGATAGAAGATAATGCCGGAAAGACCCTTATATCAGAAGGGGCTGATGCTAATTACATAGACATGCTCAATTATGCTGTCTTTTGCTTAATCAAATTTTCTGAAACCACTAAATAGACTTTCTCACAACTCAGGAAACTATGAATATTTACCAAATCATAGGACTTGTTTTTGCCGCAATAGCTCTGCTTACCTTGGTAGTGAATGTCATAGAAAATGCCAGTAGGAAAGGAGCCCTCCTTTCAGAATTACCCGCTACCCAGGCACTCATCACGCTTTCCAGGATTATGGTAGGCATATTATTCTTTTACTCTGGCTTTGTAAAGGCTAATGATTACATAGGGTTTGCCTATAAACTAGAAGAATATTTTACCGTCTTTGGGGAGCACTTCAGCCCACTGAAGGGATTTTTCGACATTTTTGTGCCACTGGCAGAACCCATGGCTTGGTTCATTAGTGTGTTTGAGATAGCCCTGGCTGTAGCCATCCTCCTGGGATGGAAGATGCGGTTAACCATGTGGCTATCAGTCATTATGATGGTCTTTTTTACCATTCTCACGGCCTATTCTCACGTTACAGGTGCAGTAACTGATTGTGGATGTTTCGGAGATGCCTTAAAAATTACCCCCTTTGAGTCCTTTATGAAGGACATCATCTTGCTGCTGATAATAGCCCCTATTTTTAGGTATAGGAACAGTATCAAGGCATTTCCCACTCAGCTCTCGGCAGGTCTTCTCACTGGCGTTACGTTTCTCCTGGCAGGTATATTCTCTTATTACTGCCATGAGAATCTTCCTGTGATTGACTATAGAGCCTACAAGGAAGGGGTCTCTTTACCAGTCTGTACCACTGAGCCTGGACCTGATGGGATTCCTAAGTGTAAAGACTGGTACATCTCCTTCATGGGATCAGAAAAAGTAGATCCATTTGTAGGAAATGTGCTGCTCATGATAGCGTATGATATGACTAAAGCGGATGAGGGAAGCCTACTACAAACAGCTACTCTCTATGATGAACTAGAGGGAAGTGATATACAAGTTCTGGGGCTAACTGCTACCGGTCCATCTTCTCTGGAACCCTTTCAAGAAAAGTATAGGCTGAAGTATCCCTTTGGCTTTATGGATGAGACCGTATTAAAAACCATCATTCGGGCTAATCCAGGTTTTGTGCTGCTAAAAGATGGGATTATTCTCAAAAAATGGCACCATAATAACCAGCCTAATATAGTGGCACTCGAAAAAAGCCTTAACTAGCGCGTGGAGCTGCTTACACATATGAAGGAGGAAAAAAAGGGACTGATCTTTCTAGTAGGCTTTATGGGAGCAGGTAAAACCACCCTGGGAAAACAGCTAGCTAAGAAACTACAAATTCCTTTCATAGATATGGATGATCTGGTGGAGCAGGAAATAGGGGAGACCATAGCCTCCTTTTTTGAAACCTATGGAGAAGCCGCTTTCAGAAAACAGGAAGAGACTACCCTTATAAAGCTGATAGAATCCTCTACTCATTCTCCTAGTGTAGTAGCTACAGGAGGAGGAACACCCTGCTTCTTTCAAAATATAGTGAGAATGAACCAGGCGGGAATTAGCATTTACCTCCGGCCCCATATCTCTCATTTAGTAGGAAGACTTTGGCCACAACGTGCCCATAGGCCCCTTATTAAAGACCTGGATAAAGAAGCATTGGTAGGTTTTATCCAAAGTAAGCTGGCTGAGCGGGAACCTTTTTACCAACAAGCTACTTACACCCTTGAAGGAGAAGAAGCCTCCATATCCGGATTAAAAAAAATATTAATAAAGGCTTAACTTTCCGCATGTAGATACAACTTACTTTTGGCTTTCATCAATCCTAATGCTCATGTACAGACTTTCCATTCTATCTATTTTCTTCTTCACACTTGTATTCTCCCCTTCTATGTATGGTCAGGCTGAAAAGAAACTACAGTCCGGCCCTATGGTAGGTATGGCAGATATGCTGGAGGCTAAACTATGGTTACAGACCACTGAAACAGCTGAGGTGTATGCTACCTATTACGCTACAGATAATGAAAAGACTGTTTTTAAAACTGATGCCGTCACCACCCTAAAAGAGGATGGTTATACTGCTCATCTGGTAGCAGACAAGGTAGAGCCGGGGAAAATGTATAAGTACGATATGTACATAGATGGAGAAAAGCTCTCCCGTCCCTACCCCACCCACTTCAAGACGCCCCCTCTCTGGCAGTACCGTACTGACCCTCCTGAGATGAAGTTTCTCCTTGGAAGCGGTACGTTCATTAACGAGCCCAAATATGACAGACCTGGCAAAGGATATGGAGGGGGGTATGAGATCTTTGAAGCCATGCAAAAGGAGCAGGGTGATTTTATGTTATGGATGGGGGATAACGTATACTTACGAGAAGTAGATTTTGGCTCTAAAACGGGAATTTACCACAGATATACGCATACGCGCTCTACGCCAGAAATGCAGTCTTTTTTAGCTTCCACAGCCCATTATGCTATTTGGGACGACCATGATTTTGGTCCAAACGACTCTGATAGAAGCTACCATATGAGTGCGTACACCCTGGAGGCGTTTAAAGATTTTTGGGATAACCCCACCTATGGGATCTTTCAAACGCCTTCTACCATTTCTGCCTTCTCATGGGGAGACGCTACCTTTTTCTTGTTAGACAACCGCAGTTTCCGCGATCCTAATGATGCCAATGGAGAGCATACCCTCCTGGGAGAAGAGCAGCTGGAATGGCTCATAGATGCCCTGATCTTTTGTAAGACTACTTTTAAGTTCATCTGTATTGGAAATCAGGTGATCAGCAGCTATGAGAGATATGAGAATTATATCAACCTAGCACCAGAAGAGAGACAATACATGCTGAGAGCCATAGAAGAGGAAAACATCAAAAATGTGATTTTCCTTACTGGCGACAGGCACCATTCTGAGCTTTCTCTCATAGAAAAGAATACGCTAAATATTTATGATTTCACCGTCTCTCCCTTAACTTCTACCTCCTATGATGGCTCCAAAGAACCCAATATGTATAAGGTGGTGGGTTCTGATGTAGGTATCCGAAATTATGGTGTAGTGAAGATCAGTGGCCCCAGGCTGGAAAGGGTAGTTACCTTAAGTTTAGTAGATGCCCAAGGGGAGGAATTATGGAGCTATGACTTGGCAGCTCAGAAATAGCATATGCTGGTAGTGGCTAACAATACTTTGCCATTATTTTAATCTATCACGGTCGCAGCTCAAAGGACTGATCTGAATGTAAATAGAGATCTTTTCAAATTTTTCAATGAATTTGATTTCTCCCTAACTCATAATCCCAAACAACTGATCCAAAATCCCTACAGTTTCTTTGGCAGCCCGCACTGGAGGAAGAGCAGTATCAGAAATGCCTGATATGACCCGAGAGATATTATGGTCTACCTGTCCTTTTCGGGACCAGATATCAGTAGTAGCTACTGTCAGATAAGCAGAAAAATTATGATGGCCAGAACCAGGTCGTTCTCCTATGATATGTATGATACCTTTAGGATGTTGAGTGTTGGCCTCACCGAATAGAATTTCTCCACAAGCGTAGCCAGCGCGTACTCTACCATGTCTGATAAGTAGCTCATGTTTACTTGTCTGGTAACCGGCTTCCACCAGGGATTGTTGTAGTTGCTCTACATAGGGCTTAAGGTGCCCTTCATCCATAATAGCCCTGGCATTAAGGCCATCAGAGATAATGATCTGAACGTTAGGGACGCCCTGCTTCCAGGACTTTTTCAGCTCTCTCAGGGCAGATTCAGAAGCGGAACTCAGTTCTTCTCCAGACTCAGGATGATAGACATAGTCCTTTCTATCCATGGAAGCCGTAATTAGGGGAATGGTGGAAGGGATTCCCTCCACAAAGGACTTAGGCATCTCCGCCCAAATGCTGATCTTCGCATCATCATACAGCTCTCTCACTTGTGCGTGCAAGGTAGGCTCCAGCTCCCAGATTTCTTCTCCATACCCTACTGCAATAGGTACTCCTCTGTCCTGTATTTCCTGAATTTTCTGTTTACCTTCTGCATAGATGACCGCTTTTGATCGCGTATCCCCTTTGGCTTGCAGGTATTGGTAGTACACCCAAATGGGATCTCCAAAATGGTCTGTAGGCTTTCCTTCGCCATCTATTACCCCCAATTGCTGGAAGAAGGCCCACATGGCATCATTAATCTTGTAGCCAAACTTCTCTCTTACTCGCACATGATCTGCGAAAGAAGTAGTGAGATAACTCAGCATGGGGTCATTTTTGGTGGGTAAGGCCATCAGATATCCTGGATTAGCAGGCATTACCTGATCTATACACCAGTCCAGGTCATCAAGGCTCACGTCCATGTGGAGGGTAGAGCATATGTCTAATCCTATGGTCAAGCCATGTAGCTTACCCATAACGGTATCTTCCAGGCAGCAGCGCACCAACTGTTCTTTAGACTTAAATACCTCTGGCCCTATGAAGCCTGCCACATCATTGACGTGTACCCATGGCATTTCTTCAGGAGACTTTCCTTGAGCCATTTGCTGCTTCAGCGCCCTTACAAAGCCATACTTCCTGGACTCGTGCACCACCATATCAAATCCTTCTCCATGTCCATTAGTGAAGTCTGCCCCTTGCCCCGTTTCAGCATACATCCCATACTGTCCATATCTCTTAGCAGCGTGGGCCTGCATTTTCTCCAGACTGACATCAAAAGTTTTATTCGCATTAACAGTACCGGCCAGACTTTGGAACCAGATCCCGGTAGTGCCTGGCTGGGTATCTTCCGCCTCGGCCTGTATGTCTATATGAGAAAGCACACAATTAGGTAGCACTTTCTCCAGCTTGAAGGTCTGAATAATATCAAATAATGCCTGCTCTATGCGGGCTACAGAAGCTACCTCAGAGGATACGGGATTAGTTCCTAATACCAAATCTCCCACCGCAAATGACCATGCATCAAATACTTGCCAGGTGATATCATCAATATTATCTGTAGGAGAATTGGGCTGTACTCTGGCACTCATATAGCCTTTGCTACCTATCTTAGATCCGGGAAGGGGGTTGAATATCTTCTGTCCTACCTGGATTAGCTCCTCATTACTCATTAGCTTTACTACACATCCTATAAGATCACTGCTTAAGGCGGGCATAATCTCTTTAATCTCTTCTTCTTCCGCAGTTAAGATAAAGGCTTTCAATTCCCCCATGGTCCAGGCCCCAATGTCTCCCAAATCAGCCGTTGTCTGGGCTATCAGCTGATACTGGGCATCATCATAGAGTGGGTAGTCCTGTAAGTCTTTGAGCTTAGCATTTGCAAGAAGGGTCCTTGCATGCTTTCGGGAGGCTGCAGACTCAGCTACTAAGCCCAGGGTCTGGTCTCCCTCCTTCATTTCATTTGCCGCCCCAATGAGTTTACGATAGAGGGTTAGGTCCATTTGACCATTTACTCTTCTGATGTAGGCAAACACATCTTCAGCCTGTTTGGGAGGTTCTACCTTTACTCCCGCCACTTCCAACTGTCGGGATTCAAAAGGTAGGCTACAGGCATTCATGAGGAGCAGGGAGGTGCTGGTAATCCCCAGGCTATTGAGAAATTCTTTGCGATTCATATCATCCATGGGTTAGGATAAAGGAGATATTAGCAATTAAGCATATATCAATGAATGCGCAAATTTTATAAGAATTTGTTGGCAGAAAGGATCTTTTCCAGAAGACATTTCAATACCCTAATCGAAATACTCCCTACTCCCCCTCTGGTTGCTCGCCTAACATTAATCCCTTTTCTAACTCATACAAGATTCCATTTACAATGGCATACTTCACCTTATCTCCCTCATGTAGCACAAAATTAGGGACAAAGCCCAGGTTCATCCCACTTACTTTAGGGCTATTTAGGAGGCTGAGGGACAAGGGAAAATGAGGCTTTATGGCTTCCATGGGGAGTTCTTCCACTACTACAGTGGTATATCCAGCAGCTAGCAACTCCTGAATTTTCTCTGGAGAAATATCCCCTACTCCCTTAAATCCCTCAGGATAAATTTTACCTTCTACCCATGTTAAGCCACTAGCATCTACCTCCTGGTACCCATAGTAAGTAGAAAGGTCTCCAAGCTCAGCTACCCTTCCTTCCATGAAATAGTGCCTATACTGATCTACCTGATTCTCCTGATAATATAAGGCCATGTCAGTTAAGTAGGTTATGCCGTGCTGCTTGACGGTCAAATTTCTGATCAGCACATCAAACAACCGTCTCTGGTTAAAGGGGAGGGCGTCGTATACTTTGGTGGAGGTCTTAAGATAGGCCTGGGTGGCTATCCCATGGAAAGCACTCATCAGAGCCACGAAGTTCATCTCACGTATAAACTGCTTCTCTCTGTCATTTCTATACCCGCCAGACTCTATCAGGATAGTGCTGGTTCCCCATTTTTGGATGTTATCCCCAAAGGCCCTGGGTTCAAAGGTATCATTATACTTCCCGATTTTCCCTTCCATGTAGGGGCTTAGGTGTCCACACATAAATCCTATGAGCTTCATAGCATCCTTCCGAATGGGGTTGATATCTTTTTTTTCATTGAAAGCGGGTGCTAGAAAGGATAAAGTAGCTGTATTAGCAGAATTACCAGCGGAATATCCCCTTCCCTGATCATGTAAGTTAAATCCGAAGTCTGCCGCTAACTCATCCCGTATATTCTTGAGAATTCTTCCTTCAGGCGTTTGTAGGCGCTGGGCATCTCTATTAATATCAATATCCTGCACATTTCTACGCTGATAACGCTCTGCCCCATCCGGATTGAGCATGGGAACAAAGTGGAGGGTAAGCTTGCTGAGAAGTTCTCTTTTCCATTCCTCCGCTGTGGTCTGCTGCTGAAAGAACTGAAGTATATCCATGATGGCCATGGTCGCAGTAGGTTCATTTCCATGCATTTGGGACCATAACAATACATTGACAGGTCCTGTTCCTAAACTCAGATGGTAGATATCTCTCCCTTCTACAGACTGTCCCAGGGTCTTCATGCTGATCAAGGGATGTGCTGCTGCTTCCTTCAAAATAGGGACTATCTCTCTATGTTTAAATCTTCTGTCCTTGATACGGGTATCCTTGTAAGTTTCATAGGTAGATAGAAGGCGACTTAGGTCTTCATCTCTTTGAGCGTGAGAAAAGGATATAGCCGTCAGTAGAATGCTGAAAGTTAGGAGTAGGGTTTTCATGGTATTAGTTCTTTGCCTCTTCGCGACTTGGCGTGAATAATTTCTCACGCAAAGGTGCTAGGCACTAAGTTTGAATTAAAAGTTACTGAAATAAGGCGCCTTGGGCTAAGAGTTTTACGCCCTCTCCTTGATTAGCTAGGCGTTTGGTACGAATGTATCTACCTCTGTTAAATTCATCATAGTTAGGATCTTCAGGATTCATGCTGCTGATTCTCACTCTACCAGAGGCATGGATAAAGGCGCCATCACCCATCCACATACCTACATGGGAAATCCTCTCTTTCTTCTCTTCGGTAGCCTTTCTTCCAAAAAATAATAAGTCTCCAGGAATTAGCTTATCAAATTCTCCTACCTCATCTATTAACTCTCCGCTGTGTACCTGCTGGGAGGCGTCTCTAGGGATGATGTAGCCATGCATGAGGTACACAGTCTTAGTAAAGCCGCTACAATCCATTCCCTTGCTAGAGGTTCCTCCCCATAAATAAGGAATACCCATGAGGGTCTTGGCTGTCTCTACCATCTCACCCGGTTGGGCACTCACCTCAGCCAACCATCTCTCAAAAGGGAGAGCCTCAGATTTATTTATTCTGGCACTTCTGCCATCAGGAAAAGAGACATAGTAGTAGAGCGGGTCCTGCCCAGTTAATTCCAGAATATCTCCCATTACCAAATCCCCTACCCTTTTCTCAGCCTTCGTAAGTAGTTTTCCATCCCTTTCCATAGCAAAGCCACTCGTACGCACATACATTAATTTAGGGGCAGAGAGAAATTCAGCGAATCTATTCTCATCCATTAAGCAAATTCCCCCATGATCTACCCATCCTAAGTAATCATCTGGTGTCTGGATTAGGTAGAAATCCCCTTCTTTCTTTAGCACCTTAACTGGCATCCCTAATAAAGCCTGGGTAGCTAACTCCGCACTATGCTTAGGATTACTTCTAATATTGGCTACTGACACCTGGATAACTGCCTGGGTCTTTCCCCCCAAAGCTGAATCAGGCAGGACGTTCATGGAATCCACTACAGCAAGCCCTTCTTCTGCTAACACAGCCAGGGTTTTCTCCTTAGCTGCCGGCATATCTGTTTCCCCTCTCAATATCAGCTGATTTCCCTTCTTTACCAGTTCCGGTTTGTACAAGGCTACCCGTTTATCTGGTGCAAACTCTTGGCGAACTATTTCTAGCAGAGCATCTGTCTTAGGACTATCTGGTTGGCAGGAATAGCAAAGAGCTAGCAGTATGAGAAACACAATATTTCTACTCATGATGGTAATGGTTCTGTATATGGGCATCAAAATAGGCATATCCACTGAGTCCCTGCAAATCCACAGAAAAACAGTTACTCCCCTGAAAAAATTTTACTTACTTTAAAGCCTTGCACAAATTCAACTCTTAAGTATCAAGAATCCACTAGTTATTGACCTATGAACCGTTCATCAATTCTACTCCCGCTAAGTCTTCTCCTTGTACTAATATGTATTCAGCCTCAGCTAGATGCTCAAATCAGGAAAAAAGATATTCCTGCTATCCACTCCAATATTAAGGTAGATGCTATGGGACTGTATGTGGATGCAAATGGAGAAAAAATATATGAAGCGGTACGGCCTGCAAACTACACCCTCCAGCAAATGCGGGGAAATCCTAAAGGATCAGGAAAAGGGATCAGCCTAAATTTTAATATGCCTAAGCTAAGTGGAACCCTCTACTATGGCTTTATCCCCTATGGAGACTCCAAGCATCCATATCCGGTTTACTTCAAAAGATCTTCTGAGATTTTAGGTGGTCAGGCCTTTATTAACATAAAAGACCAAATGAGTGGAATCTATGATATGGTGGGCTGGGCTAAAAAAGAGCAGGGAACGCTAGGATACAGAGTGGTAGATATTAATGGCAATATTCTACATGATGGGAAAGTATCCTTTACAGGGGCAGGGCCATTTAAAGTAGTTCCCACTATTGTAGAAGGTCCGTTTGTGAATCTCCTTTCTCCGGAAGGTGCTACTATCTCTTTTGACCTTCATAAAAAAGGAGAAGCTTCCATACTTATAGATGGAAAGACATTTACCAGCGAAACCGCCACTCATCATGAAGTAAAAATTGAGGGATTAGCGGCTGCTACCCGCTATGATTACACTCTTAAGGTAGGGGACATAGAACAGACATATGCTTTTACCACAGCTCCTGAGAGTGGGAAAAGAACTGCCTTCACCTTTTCCTATGCCAGTGACTCCAGAAATGGAAATGGCGGGGGAGAGAGAAATGTCTATGGAGCTAACTTCTACATTATGAAGCGGATCATGGCACTGAATTCTGTCAGAGGCGTCTCCTTCATGCAATTCTCAGGAGACCTTATTAATGGCTACCTGAATACTACAGAAGAAACAGACTTACAATACGCTAACTGGAAGCGCTCTATAGAATCTTTTGCCCACTACTTCCCGGTCTATATCAGCATGGGGAACCATGAAGCCCTGATGCGTACCTTTTCTGATGGAAAAAAGACATACTTGATAGACAGGTTCCCCTATGATGATGAGTCGGCAGAAGCTGTCTTTAACAGGAACTTTGTGAATCCTACTAATGGGCCTGAAAGTGAGGACGGAGCCTCTTATGATCCCAATCCAGATAAGATGGACTTCCCGCCATACAAGGAAAATGTCTTTTACTACACCTATGATAATGTGGCTGTAGTGGTTATGAACTCAGATTATTTCTACGCGCCTTCCACTCCAGTCATCCCTGTTACCAGTGGTGGCTTACACGGCTATATCATGGACCAACAATTGGCATGGTTTCATGAAACCATAGAAAAACTGGAGAACGACGCTAATATTGACCATGTATTTATAACTCAGCACACCCCCTTTTTCCCAAATGGAGGACATGTCAGGGATGATATGTGGTACGGTGGAAAAAACAGATTTAGACCATATGTAGCAGGAAAACCACTATCAAAGGGTATTATAGAACGTAGAGACGAATTACTGGATATCATCGTTAATAAGAGTAGTAAGGTAATAGCCATCCTTACAGGTGATGAGCATAATTATGCTCGGACAGAAATAGGCCCCGAGACCAACATCTACCCAGAGGGATATCAGGAGAGTAAAGTTGAGCTTTCAAGAACCATCTATCAGATTAATAATGGAGCAGCCGGTGCCCCTTATTATTCCCAGGAACAAACGCCCTGGACACCTAAAGTGAGCGGGTTTACTACCCAAAATGCATTGGTTTTTTTCCATATAAATGGAAGATCTATAGAGATGGAAGTGAGAAATCCTGATACCCTGGAAGAAGTAGACAAATTAACCATAAGATAAAGGGTTGTACCTTCACCCTTATTCTTATAAGCACTTACAGCCTTGATGAAGCCCGTGACAAGCACGTCACCTTCGCTCGATACTACCTCTAATTGGGTAGAAAAAACATTCTCCTCCTTAAACCAGGAGGAGCGCATAGCGCAGCTCATACAAGTAGCAGCCTATTCTAACAGGGATGATGCCCACAGACAGGAAATAAGCGCCCTGGTATATAGATATGGAATAGGTGGCCTTACCTTCTTTCAGGATGACGCTGTAAAGCAGGTAGAACTTACTAACTACTACCAGGATAAGGCTAAGGTACCCCTCATGATATCTATAGATGGAGAATGGGGATTAGCTATGCGTCTTAAGAATACCCCTTTTTTCCCCTACCAAATGCTACTGGGAGCGCTTTCTAAAGATAAACTCATTTATCAGATGGGAGCTGAAATTGGTCGTCAATGCAAAAGAATGGGTATTCATGTCAACTTTGCGCCAGCAGTAGACATCAACAATAATCCTAATAATCCAGTCATCAATTTTCGAGCCTTCGGAGAAGACAAACATAAAGTTGCTCAGAAGGGGATCAGTTATATGTGGGGACTACAAGACCAGGGGGTAATGGCCTGCGCCAAGCATTTTCCTGGCCATGGAGATACAGATGTGGACTCCCACCTGGATCTTCCTGTCATTCCCCATAAGCTGGAAAGGCTGGAAGAAGTGGAACTGTCTCCTTTCCAAGAATTAATCAGTCATGGAGTAGGGAGCGTCATGGTCAGCCACCTTCATGTGCCTGCCCTTGATTCCAGGCCTAATCTACCGGCTACTTTTTCTCACCATATCATTACTAAGCTGCTAAAAGAAGACTGGGGGTATGAGGGTCTTATTTTTACAGATGCCCTGGATATGAAGGCCGTAGCTAATATGTATCCGCCGGAAATAGTAGCTACCAAGGCCATACTGGCAGGAAATGATATTCTCCTAAACTGTGAGAATGTCCCTAAAGCCATTGAAGAAATTAAAAGAGCCATTCAGCTTGGCCAGATTTCCCAGGAAGAAATAGATAAAAGATGTAAAAAAGTTTTAGCTGCTAAGCTGTGGCTAGGATTAGATAAGTATCAGCCGGTAGAAACAGAGGGGCTGGAAGAAGAGCTAAATTCTCCTAAGGTTCACACCCTAAATTATGAGATAGCGAAAGATGCCATCACCTTGATAAGTAATAAAAGAGAGGTAGTTCCTCTTTCCAGTCATCCCCAAAAACTGGCTTGCCTAGCTATAGGGGAAGAGGGAATTACAGATTTTCAGACCATCCTATCCAGAGAAACAGAGGTAGATCATTATCACTTTTCTGAGCAGCAAAATCTAATTCAGCCTGACTCTCTCATGAGCCAGCTGGGCCATTATGATAAGGTACTGATATGCGTGCATGCAGATAAAATGAAATCTACGGAAGCCTACGGGATGCATCCCTCCTATTACAAGTTACTTGAGAAACTTCCCTCTTTATCTTCTGTGATCCTAATCATCTTTGGGAATGCTTACATACTCAGCAAGATCAAGCATGCTACCAAGTGTAATGGCATTATGATGGCATATCAGAATAGCATGTATACACAGCGAGCTGCTGTAGATGTACTCACAGGGAAAGTCCTGGCAGCTGGTTCTTTACCGGTAAACCTAGGGAAAGGATTCCCGGTAGGATTTAGGTGCTAGTTATTGGTAGCCTTGTGCTTGTAGGTTGAATAGCTCTGCATAGGTCCCACCTAAGGCGAGTAACTCTTCATGAGAACCTAACTCCATCATACGTCCATTTTCCAAAACTAGAATTCTGTCTGCCATTCTCACTGTAGAGAATCTATGAGAAATTAAAACTGCCGTTTTCCCTTCAGTGAGTTCTGAGAACCGCTGAAAGACCTCATACTCTGCCCTGGCATCCAGGGCAGCTGTGGGTTCATCTAAAATGAGGAGTTGAGCATTTCGCATATAGGCCCTCCCTAGGGCTACCTTTTGCCATTCTCCACCTGACAGGTCTACCCCTCCTTCAAACCGCCTTCCCAGTAATTGATCAAAGCCGTTGTCAAGGCGAGAAATCACTCGGTTTGCCATGCTCTTTTCCGCAGCGTACTCTATCATGGGTCTTTCTTCTTTTCTCCCAATATTTCCCACAGCTATATTTTCTGCCGCGGTCATCTGGAATCGAACATAATCCTGAAAGATAACGCTGATGGCATTTCGCAGCTCATCTAAGCTGTACTGCTTCAGATTTATTCCATCCAGGAGAATGCTACCTTCAGTAGGATCATACAAGCGAGCCATTAGCTTCACCAAGGTGGTCTTACCTGCTCCATTTTCTCCTACCAGCGCTAACTTCTCCCCAGCATGTAGATGGAAGCTCACATCCCTAATGGCATAGGCGGCTTTAGAGGGATATTTAAAGCTTACCTTCTGAAAGGTAAAGCCCTGCTGTATGGACTTAGGTAATACCTTAGGGTTTTCAGGCGTATTGATTTCAGGCTGTATGTCCATGAAATCAAAGTAGTCTTTTAGGTAGAGTGCGCTCTGGGCTATGACTGAGAACCGGCTCAGTACCCCCCTCAGTAAGCCTCTTAAACGGGCGAAGGAACCAGCTAAGAAAGTAAGATCCCCAATGGTTATTTCTCCCGAGATAGTTTGTAATACAATCACCACATAGGCAGCATAGTAACCTAAGTCTCCCAGGGAGCCAAAGAGAATACCCCAGCCAGCCCGTTGAATAGC
>JBCCLI010000151.1:0-14231 GCA_039026975.1 Bacteroidota bacterium
AGGTCCTGGTCTTTGTCAAAATCAAAGAAATAAATCTGATTAGAGAAAGCAGAGCTGGCCAAGCCATAGGCTTCTGCTTCATCTTTAAACTGAGGGATTCCATTTTCATCGTTCCCTTGGTTGATGAAGAGTTGGTTAGTTCTTTTTTGAGGAGGGAGTGCGCCTGAATAGCAGACATACATATCTAGCCTTCCATCTCCATTCACATCTGCCATATTTACCCCTGTTTTCCAGGGACCCGGTCTACCTCCTGCACCGGAAGCAGAAGTGATATCTTCAAATGTCCATTCTCCCTTATTTAGGTAGAAAACATTCTGTTCCATATTAGAGGTGAAGTAGAGATCTTCTAATCCATCTCCATTTAGATCGCCTACTGCTACGCCTCCTCCATTATAGAAATACTCATACATGAGGATGTTGGTATTGAGTCCTTCTGTAAGGGTATTTTGAAAGGTGATACCCGTCTGAGAAGAAGACATCTGGGTAAATAGGGGAGGGGTAGTAGGAGATTGTTGGCTTTCTGTCTCTTGTTCAGCAGGTAGACAGGCTGAAAAAAGAATGATAGAAAGACAGCAGACGTATGTGTGCAATCCTCGTATAGCAGTAGTCATATATGTTAAATTAAGAAAATCTACCCCTTTACAAAAGGAGTAGATTTTCTTCTAGTGAGTGTGTGGATAATTTCTAGTATCCAGGATTTTGAACCAGCAGAGAGTTTCTGTTGATCTCATTCCTTGCAATAGGTCTATAGTACATTTTATCCACCCAGGTACGTGTCTCAGTTTCCGTGTTATCAACAGGGGTGTAACTGTAATCATATACCTCAGGATCATATTTATAAGGTACGTGAGCCGTAGCACCAGCCTTAAGCGTAGCTTTCACATCTAGTGCCTGAATAACTCTACCTACCGTATTCTCTGCAACCATCCATCTTCTTGCATCATGGTATCTATGCTCCTCATATGCCAATTCTATTCTGCGCTCATTTCTCAGGCGGTTCATCAAGTCAGTACCTGATTCAGTGATGGCAGGCATACCTACTCTAAATCTAAGCTGGTTTAACCAGGCAATAGCTTCTGACTCATTTCCAGTTTCTATACTGGCTTCAGCATAGTTTAGCACCATTTCTGTATACCTAATGAAGGGCCACGGAATTACCTGTGCGTTAGAGCGGTTATCAGCTAACCCTGGATCTGGATCAATGAACTTGCGTACATAGTAGCTTGTTCTACTTCCATTCCAGTTCTCTACACTAGATTCACGTGTATCTACTCCATTAATAATACCACCGGTACCATCATCATAAGCACCTGATTGAATCTGGCTTACAGGATCTATTCCTAGTACATCAGAAGGTCTCGGCTTCCAGTCTGCACCATCATACAGTACAGTAGCGTAGAAACGGGGATCACGATTGTCAAATGGGTTAGTGGCGTGCTCAGCATTATTCCAATCAAAGCTGGACCCATCCATCATTTCATAATCATCTACTAGCTGCTGGATAGGCGTATTTCCCGCCCAGTTATGGTAGCCATTAGGGCCATTATTCACACCAAAGTGGATACCTCCAAGTGGCCAGTTGCTCTCCTGTGTAAACAGGGAAGTATGGGTACGCTGGAAAATCAGCTCTACTGCTGCGGCTGCATCTCCTACAGAGCTTCCGCCTCCCATGGAGATGGACATATAGTTTTGCATACCTTCTTCAGCGGATACGGGTTCACTTAAGCCCATTTTATACCCAACTCCTTCATCCAGGGCAGCCTTGGCAGCAACTCTGGCAGCTTCCCAACGGGATGCCTGACTTCCAGAGGTGTAAGCTACTAATTCAAGGTTTCCAAATGAAGCAAGCGTTTGAGAACTTGCACTAGCAATTCCACCATCATGTAAGTCGCTGGCAGCGTACAGGAGAACACGAGATTTTAGGGCTAATGCACTCAATCTGGTAGCTCTACCAGCTGTTTCAGCTTTTCCTTCCAGTAGACGAGCAGAATTATCTAGGTCACCTACAATGAAATTAACTGTTTCTTCAAAGGTATTTCTAGCAATAGAATAATCCTCTCCCAGTCCATATGTACGGTCAATGATGGGAACTCCCCCATAGTACCGCAATAGCTGATGATAGTAATAAGCTCTCAGAAAGTAGGCTTCACCTAACAGTCTGTCTTTTAATACATCATCTGTGAATGTGGAGTTTGGAAGCTCTTCTATCGCAATATTAGCCTGCCTAACGGCAAGAAACATATTATCCCAGTTGTAAGTGGGGCTAATCCAGGCCAGGTTAGAAGGTGATTCAGAACCTTCAGTGAAGGTATTGATATTTCTACCAGCATGGGTGAACATGGCTTCATCCGTAAGGGAAGAAAGACCCTGTTCTTCAAATCCACCATATCCTAAGAAAGAATATACGTTAAATATAAAGGCTTCTGCCAGGGGGCCATCGGCCCAGGTAGCTTCACTTGAAATTTTATCAAGTGGTTCAGTGTTGAGGAAGTCATCATTACATGAAGTAAATGTCATGATGATGAGACCTGCGAGTAGTATGCTTGTAAGTCTAAGCATCTTCATTGTTTATGAATAGTTAAAATGTTACACTAAGTCCTGTGTTGATAACCCTAGATTGTGGGTAATACTGTCCGCTGCCGTTCTCTACCTCAGGATCAAATATATCCTGATCTGCAAATGTTACTAGGTTAAGCCCGTTAACATAAATTCTCAGATTTGCGATGTTAATTCTTGAGACAATGCTATTAGGGATGGTATAACCAATTTCCATGTTCTTTAGACGGATATAATCCTTACTAAATAGGAAATAAGTATTGTTCCCAAAGTTTCCACCTGTATAATAGGTATCTCCTCTACTGGCCAAACGTGGGTGCGTACCACTTGGGTTATCTATGCTCCATCTGTTGTCATGGCTATACTTGAGGAAGTTTCCAATATCACCTGACTCCGTCTGGAACCTAGTGAATGCGCCTGTAGCTCCTTGGAGGAGGAGTGATGCATCAAATCCTTTCCAATTTAGGCTAAACGTAGCCCCAAAATTGAAGTTAGGCGTTACATTATTTTCCAATCTAGTCTGGTCATCTGCATCAATTATGCCGTCACCATTAAGGTCTTTAATCTTCATATCTCCAGGAAGAAGTTCTCCCGTAACACCACTGTAGTCAATGGTATTAGCTGCTATCTCCTCCTGATTTCTGAATACACCATCAGACTCATATACCAGGAAGGCACCGATAGGCTTTCCTTCTAGCTTTTGGTATTCAGGGATACCTGGAACTTCATCTAAGAAAATAACTTCATTCTTGGCATAGCCACCGTTAACGCCAACTCTGAATCTTCCTTCATCTCCGAAAGTTCCGTTGTAAACGGCACCAAATTCATATCCTGTATTTTCTACTTTTCCTGCATTTACTGGAGGTAGTAAGGAGTTAATACCAGAGCTTGCAGGTGTTGAGCCAGTTTCCTGGATTAGGATTTGATCTCGCTGGTTATAGAAGTATTCCAAGGTGACATCCATGCGTCCATTAAAGAGGGTCATGTCTAGTCCCACATTGGTGTTCTTTGCCCGCTCCCAAGTAAAGTTAGGGTTAGCCAAAATAGTCTCTTCAAGGGTAGTTACTACTACTCCTCCTATCGGATACTGACCAAAGCCGTAGGTAGATAGGTAGGCATATTCTTGAAGTTGACCATTAAAGAATACCTGGTCGTTCCCCATTTCTCCATAAGATGCTCTTAGCTTCAAGTAATCTATTCCTTTCACATTAAAGAAAGGCTCATTAGAAATATTCCATCCTGCCAAGATTCCAGGGAAGAATCCAAATCTATCATCTTCAGGGAAGATATAAGATCCATCATAGCGCCAAATAAATTCAGCTAAGTATTTATTTTTGAAGGAATACTGCGCACGACCATAGTATCCTAGCCTTGCTCTTTCATAGGCACTTCCACCTGTATTTTGCTCTTCTGATCCACCAGCAAATAATTGGTCAACAGCCGTTGAGATATAATTTCTCCTGAAAGCTAAAAAGTCGCTTCCTTCAAAATCCTCTCTTGTTACACCAGCCAGTAAATTAATAGTATGGTCTTCTCCAAAAGTCTTATCGTAGCTAAAAATAGCTGTCAAGTTAGTATTCAAGATAGACCCATTAGTTTGGGTAAGCCTCGGATCTTTAATAGGAGATCTTACAGCAGAGGTTAGCAAAGGAGTTACCCCATCAGCTTCAAAAGATACTCTGTCCCAGAAGTATAGCTCCCATGGAGTTTCCCAGGTTTTTCTTTCTACTTTTCTTGTATCAATAGAACCAAGAAGGGTGAGTTTCAGTCCTGATACCCATGGGTTAGTGATTTCTACAGAAGCATTTGTCTGTACGTAATCTGAAGGCTCTCTTACATATCCGGTAGCATTAGTAGTTACTACATATGGATTTTGACCATTTTCTATATCTGGTCCAGGGAGTCCATTAGGCCAAACTTCTGGCTCGGTAGGTCTTCCACGCATAAGCATCCTAAAGATAGCGCCTGAATTTACAGTGGGTAAGTTTCTGTCTTCTCTTCTCAGTAGTAGGCCCACATGGGTTTTGATGTAATCATTTACACGTGCATCCACATTTACCCTGGCATTATACTGCTTATAAAAAGTAGCAGATTCATGGTAGAATGCGTCCTGATTCAAATAACCAAGGGAAACATAGTACTGGAGATCATCAGTCCCTCCACTAATCTGTAGGTTATGTCTATTCTGAGGTGACCATGTTTTAAGTGCATCTCCAAACCAGTCTGTATCTGGATATCCCCATGGGTCAGATCCTTCACCATGCAACCTAACCGCTTCAGGGCTAAAGTTTGCATTTATGGTGGGAACTCCTGGTGTAGGTGAGGCATAAGTACCGGTAGTCTGAATGCTCTGCCATGCGCTTTGCCATTCTCCAACTGGAACTGACTGATAAATAGGCAACTCATTCATGATATTGGCATACTCTACCGCGCTAGACATTTCAGGGATAACAGTAGGCTGTGACCATCCCAGATTTAAGTCATACGTAACGGAAGGCTTACCTGGCTTACCATGTTTGGTCGTAATCAGGATAGCACCATTAGCTGCCCTGGCACCATAAATAGCAGCGGAGGCGTCTTTTAGTACAGAAATAGATTCAATCTCCTGAGGGCTTAATCTTCCGAGTCCACCATCTCTATCAGGAATTCCGTCTATCACAACTAAGGGTTCACTATTTCCAAGTGTATTTACCCCACGAATAGATACACGTGCTCCATCAAAACCTGGCTCACCACTTGTCTGAATAACCACAAGTCCGGGTATACGCCCAGCTAGGGAGTTAGATAAGTCCACTGCAGGAGATTTTACGAGATCTACCCCTTTTACCCCAGCAACTGCACCAGTTACTGTCTCTTTCCTCTGTGTACCGTAGGCTACCACGACTACCTCATCAAGGTAGGATGTATTTTCGGAAAGGCTAATTGCAATAGTGCTTTGTCCGTCGATCGTTACTTCCTTGGTTTCAAATCCCAAGTAAGATATAGCGAGCGTGTTCTCAGTTGGCCCAACCTCTACGGAGAATACTCCTTCATTATTAGTTAGGGCTCCTTTAGTAGTTCCCTTGACCAGCACAGATGCACCGACAAGGGGTTCTTCATTTACCCCAGTTACTGTTCCTGAAACAGTTCTGGATTGGGAATATCCGTTTGTGAAACACAATAGAAAAAGTGTGCTCACAAGCAGGACTTTTCCCCTAAGCAACCAACTCTGGGTTGTTAAGTAGTAGTCTTGCATAATTCTAGAATTGTGATGTTGCGAGTACGAAAAATTTTGGTGATAGACCTACATGTCAAAGAGACTAAACCACAAATTAAGAAAGTAAACTGGGATATTCAAATATTCAGCTATGTTAATGTTTTTATATAAATTTTGAACAAGCTGTTAATATTTGCTTTGGATTTTCGGAAAGTCTCTAATTTCGGTAAGGTATTTTTGGCTAGGCTTCATGGGGATGCCTAGACAGTATAATTAATCGTTTAGGGATCAATATAGTTTTCTGCAAAAATACTCAACAAAGAGGGGTATATGTTCATATGATATATGTGTGGCAGGAACGAAAAAAGGGAGGGAATAAAGATTAAATCTTTGCCTTGGTCATCCCACTCATGACTACTTTCATCACACGAACTTTTCCCCACCTCGGAAGCAGGCTTAAAGAACCCGTGAGAAATTTGGTAAGAAAGCCGGGAAAGTTGAGCGTTCTCCTACCGAGGGCATTCAGAATAGAAATAGCCAACTTATTTGGGTTTTGGGCATCATCCATGTTCATGTTGGCTCTGCCTCCAAACTCTGTCTTGACCGGGCCTGGAGCAGTTACCAGAATATCTACTCCAGAGCCTTTCCACTCTACAGCTAGCGCTTCTCCCAGGCTTTGAATATACGCTTTAGTAGCGGCATAGTGAGCTGAAAAAGGAGCCCCCTGAAAAGCTACTATGGAACTGAATAGAATGATACCTCCATGTTTCACCACCTTAAACTTATTTCCGAAATGGTGAACCAATCTAAGAACCGCTTCACAGTTTACAGACAGCATATTTACTTCTTCTTCTAGCTCAGCATCCAGAAATCTACCTGAGCTCCCAAATCCAGCAGCAGTTACTAAAAGTCCTATATCTAAGGTTTCTGCTGCCGCCAGGACTGCTGTAAGTCCTTCCTCTTGAGACAGATCAGCTGAGAGTATATGGGCTTCTATAGCATGCTGGTCTTTGTAGCTGGCAGCTATCTCTTCTAATACACCCTTTCGGCGGGCCACTAACAAAAGGTTCATGCCGGTAGCTGCCAGCTCCTCAGCTACTGCTCTTCCAAGCCCTGAGGAGGCACCTGTTACCAGTGCCCATGTGCCATACCTATTTAAAATGCGCTGTTGATCTGTTTTACCCAATGCCATGAGGTAGTGGTGTTAATGAATAAGACCAATAACATAGGCTAGGAAAGCCTACCCACAAAAACTATGGGAGGAAAGGGCTGAATATGGGATGAACAGGCTCAATTCCCAAGAAGATAAAGGGGATTTTTCTCTATGGGAATGGGAGCCATTATTTCTTGCTGCCAGCTTTTCATATCTGAAAGTAAAGTAGAGGCAATCTCAGGAAGGGAGTCAGCCAGATTAATACTTTCTCCCAGGTCATTCTCCAGATCATATAACAGAACTTCATTATCCTCGAAATACTGGTGAAGTTTCCACTTTCCCTTTCTCATCACTGAGCCAGGTCTGGTTCTAAACCATGGGTCCCTGGCTTCATCCTTGGCTCCATCATACGCTTGTAGATAGATAGGGAAATGCCAGTACAAGGCTCTTTCTTCCAGCTGTTTGCCCTTCCATAAAGGAGACAAGTCCTGCCCATCAAGCGGAAGGCTTTCATCTTGAATATCAAGTAAGTGGGAAAAGGTAGGATAGAAGTCTAAATTAGTAACGGGTGTGTGAACCTTTCTGCTTACTGGAATCTGAGCAGGCCATTTCATGATCAGGGGTACCCTGATCCCTCCTTCAAAGTAGGACCCTTTCCCCGCTCTTAAAGGGTGCTGAGAAGCAAGTGAGGCTATCCCTCCATTATCAGAGGTAAATACCAGCAACGTATTTTCTTCTATTCCTAATTCGGTGAGCGTTGTCAGAATTCTCCCAATATTCATATCCATATTTTCCACCATGGCTGCATACACAGGATGTATCCCTTTGAGGTTTTGAGCAGCTTTTTCCTGGTATTTTTGGCGTAAGTTGTCTTTCGCCTGTAGGGGCGTATGCACATCATAGAAGGGGAGATACAAGAAGAAGGAAGTATCTTGATGGGCTTCTATGAAAGAAATAGCTTCGGAAGTAAGCCTGTCTGTTAGGTGTTCCCCTTCCGGACCATCAGGTAAATGGGAAACATTATATGGACTGAAATACCCTCCTTTTCCAGGATTTCCTCTCAGGTCTCCTCCCATATTTACCTCAAAGCCTTGCTGTAGGGGATCCTGGCTAATGTGCCACTTACCAAAAGTCCCACAGACATATCCAGCCTGCTGGAATAAGTCTCCCATGGTAGGGGTACTAAAAGGAATCTCTGTCTTGTTGGGGGTAGGGATCAGTTTCCGTTTGCTTGCCTTTCCTCTTTCAGAAGAACCTACTGTATACATGCCATGTCTGGGAGTATGTTGGCCCGTCATGAGGCATGCCCTGCTAGGCGCGCAATTAGCCGCAGAGGCATAGGCTTGGGTGAAAACCATTCCCTCGGAGGCTAGTCCGTCAATATTAGGGGTGTGAAAAAAGGTGCCATCCATATAGCCCACATCCTTCCATCCTAAGTCATCCACCATGATGAAGACTACATTAGGAGGCTGAGAATCAGTAGCCTGATGTGAGCAACTGCTTAGCACAAGTAGGCCTGATAGGGACAAGATAAGTCTGAACATAAGTGAGACCATATTCCAATCATTAACTCCCCTCATAAATGTAGCATGTAGGAAGCTGAACTACCTGAGTTTCTATTACAATAGTTCTCTATCATCAAAAAGATATTTTTATACAACCCCTCAAGCTGGAATTTCTCCTAGTGAATTATCTGTTTCAAATAAAGTCCCTGAGATCAGAAACTCTTTTGCGTAGTTTCTGGAAACAGGAATAGATCCCGTGTATCCGACAAGCGTTAAGGTAAGGCTTCTGGCATTTCCATTGATATGCTGAATTTTATCCTGATTAATAAGGTAGGATTTATGACACCTTATAATGGAAGGGAGATGGGATAGCTGATTTTCTACTTTTTTCAGAGAGAGTCTAAGGAGTTTTCGGTTTAGCTTCCCCTTCCGCTCATAAAAAATGGTAATATAGTTACTGTCAGAAGTAGCAAAGAGGAATTCGTCAACATAGACCGTAAGTCTTTCTGGTTTTTTAGCTTCCGATGTGAAGGTAATGAGGGCTGGATTAACTGTAGGGATAGGGTCAGAAAAACCTAAAGGCACCACAAGCTGTTGGGCTAGCTTTTGATTATGCTTGTTGAGATACAGCTCCACCAGGAAGATCATTCCTAGGATGGGGAATATACCTACGGCCAGGGTGATACCTACAAATGCTAACAGGCTATGCTGAGGGGCATAGTTAGCTCCCGCAATGGAGTTATAGAGGTAGTTGAGAATAGAAATAATCAGTAGAGAACTTCCTAACAGGAGAATTTCCTTTCTAATGGTCCACTCTTCCGCCTGAAACCAGAGAGGGAAGAGAGAAGGAAACAAGATATAACCAGCTGATAAACCCGTCATAACAGACAGGGCAAACCCGACAAAGAAGAGGGGTTTATTGGGTACCTCTGCTCCGCCAAAGGGTTGGTAGATGAGTAAAAAAATATACACAAAGAGAGAGGAGGCAATGATGAGAAATGCTTTTTGCCTGCTTTTTTGGATAAGGGGATATGGCTGATCAAGCCAGCTATTCATACTGATAATACCTTACTAAGCAGGAAAATACGAAACTCTCCGGAAAACTAAGAACTATTCCCAGCTTAGGGTAGGAGAAAAGGCGATAAGGGTATCCCCTTTCGTTCGGGTGATCTCAATTTTGAGTATGTGGGCTTTGGAAGCAGTGGGGATTTCATACAAAATCAGCTCTGAGGGAATTAGCTCTTGTGGATTCACTTCTCCTAGAGGTTTGATTCTTTCTGATCCAGGTGCTTCATATGTGTAAGTATCCAGGAGAAATAACGGACTAAGTTCTGTTCCTGCCGGGTAATCATCATTAAAGTCCTGATTACTGGTGATACTGACAGATGATATGGGGAATTTTAAGCCTCCCCATCCGTAATCACAGTCGATGGCGGCATAAGCGGTAGGAAACAAAGATAATCCGGGGCTAGCTTGCCCTATGAACCTAGGATCCACTGCTTCTACGTACATAAGTAGGCTATCTCCTGTAGAGATAAGCGGCTCATCTACTAATATACTGATCTCATCAAAATCTACATATTTAGTATTGTTACATATGCAAGCACTGATCAGGCTAATGATATATCCTGCAAAGAGAAGAAAGATGCTTTTTTTTATCATTTGAGTTAAGTCTTAGCATGTACCAGCATTCCTCAGAACTTATCCATCTGAGTTGGAGTATAGACGAAGGTAAGCTGAAGATAGCTGCTTGTGAAGTAAGAATTCCTCACACCTTCACATAATGCTCCACTACTGGAAAAGGATCATAGTAATGATGAAGGAGTTTTTTCCATTCCTGATACTGAGGAGAAGACCTGAATCTCACAGTATGCGCTTCCAGACTCCTCCACTGAACCTGCAATAAGTATCTGTGATCATCTTCCACACACTTTTGTAAGCTGTGAGAAATATATCCCTCTATGGAACTGATGTATTGACCTGCTTGTCTGAAGTCTTTCTCAAAGGAGTCTGTCATTCCTTTTTTTACCTGGAGAATAGCAATTTCGAGTATCATGCTATGGGGTATAAGTAAATCGAATATAGGTACCGGGTCTACACTGTGCGAGTATATTCAAACCTGCCTGGTTTACACAGGCTATTCTGGGGTAGCCTCCGGTGGTTTGGGCATCCGCCATCAAGATAACGGGTTGGCCACTACCTGTAATCTGAATGGTGCCTGGCAATATGCCTGAGCTGATAATTTCTTTTGGTCCCTGATTAGGAGGTGCCTCAGCTTCCAGTCTGTATCCCATTCTGTTACTATCCGGTGTAATCTTCCATACACGTGAGAAAAACCATGCAATGTATTCTGTATTGAAAGAATGAAATTCTGGGCCTTTGCTGACAGATATGACTGGTTGTTCTGGTAAAGGAGCCGGTGGCTGGATCTGGACCTCAGGATGGACATCTGGGAGGAGCTTTACAGCAATTATTTCTTCTTTTCTGAGAGATTGTGTTTGTAGGCTGGGGGTATGTAGCCATGCTCCCCTGATTCCTAGATAGGTGCGGAATCCACTATTGGCCCTTCCAAATCTCAGAATACTTTCAGGAGAAATACGTACTGGCTGGTAGATGGGAATATCCTCACCATTTAAGTTGGGAGATAAATCTGCTCCTGTGATGCTGATGAGGCAACTATGGCTGAAGTGCAATTCCGGTCCCATCATGGTGATTTCTATCACTGGGGTGGAAAGGGTATTACCTAGAATCATATTCGCAGTATGGGCAGCCTGTTTATCCATGGGGCCACCGAAGGGTACTCCGAAAGCAGTAAACTGTACCTGCTCAGGATGTTGAATGCTGGTCAATAGTCCTGCCTTCCTCACTTCTATGGTCAGCGTGCTAGGCATATACCATTTGCCAATCTAAAGGGTTCTCCTGGATTTCCATGAAGGTCTTTTCATCAATGCGGTAAAAACTGATTTGGTCTCCTGTTCTGAATAGGAAGGGAACTTCCAGTGTTGGATTCAATACCGATATGGGGGTTCTTCCGATGATTTGCCAACCTGCTGCAGTTTCTGAGGGATAAATAGCTGTTTGCTTACCTGTGATGGCGACGCTTCCTGCTGGTATCCTGGTCCTGGGGGTTCCTAATCGGGGGCTCTCCTTCTTGGTAGGGACATTTCCCAGATAGGCAAAGCCAGGGAGAAAGCCGAAATTATAAATATGATATAAATTATAACAGTGTAATTTTATTAGATCTTCTTTTGATAACTGGTGGTAAGCAGCCAGGCTTTCCAGGTCGGGGCCATATTCTCCCCCATAACAAACGGGGATATTGAGGAGTCTTCCCTTCCCTTCTTCTAAAACTTCGGTACGCTGCCAGGTCTTGAGGAAGAATTCTAGCTGAGATAATTGAAAGGTTTCTTGTAGGGTGTATATAGTCAAAGAATTATAGGCAGGAATCATGCTCAGTATGCCTGGAATAGATTGTGATTCCAGGGAACGGGCTAACTGATGGACTCTGCTGCTAATGTCCAGACTGATCCCTTGTTCAAACTGGATGAGATATCCCTGTTCTCCATATTTCAGTAGATTCATCAACTGGCTTTAGGCGTACAACCTATGGTGGGAAGGAATTCACTTACGGCCTTGGCTATTTCAACTGCGCCTTCTGTATCTCCATGAATGCATAGGGAATCTGCCTGAACATGCACACGTGTACCTACATGAGAGGTAACTTCCTGCTTTTTCACCAAGGATTCTATTTGAGTGAGAATGGCTTGTATATCTGTAAGTACGGCTCCTTGTACGGTTCTGGACAATAGCCTCCCTTCAGCCGTGTACCTTCTGTCAATAAAGGCTTCTCTGATGAAGCGCATGCCTTTCTCAAGTACAAAGCCTTCCATATGGCTTCCTGCCAGTCCCATGATGGCAAGTCCAGGATTAATGGAGAAGGTAGCATCTACTACTGCCCTTGCCGTTTCTTCGTCTTTAGCTGCGAGATTGTACAGTGCCCCATGCGGTTTTACGTAAGAGAGCTTCAATCCGTATGTTTGAGCCATACCAGAAAGAGCCGCTATCTGATATCTAATGTCTGCTTTCAAGATAGGAGCAGGTATCCTCATGGGAATTCTCCCAAACCCTTTTTGGTCAGGGAAAGATGGATGAGCCCCTATCCTTAGAGTATGGTCTCTTGCCAGTTTGAGCGTCTTATCCATAGTGATGGCATCTCCTCCGTGGAATCCACAGGCTATGTTGGCAGAGGTAATATAGGGCATGATACCTTCATCATTTCCCAGTACATATCTGCCAAAGCTTTCTCCTAAATCACAGTTTAGGTCAATATGCGCTTTCATATCAATCCGAATACGCTTAGAATACTTCTTCCTCCTAATACTAGGGTGATCAAAAAGATAAGAAATCCCATGATATTGGCAACAGTAGAATTAGTATACCCTTTAAGCAGCTCTGAATCATTCATGATCCATAGGAGAAACCCTACAATGACAGGAAGGAGAATCCCATTAGCTACCTGGGCAAACAGAATGAGGGGCAGGGGCTTGAAGCCTGCCATGGCAAATACTAGTCCAGTAATAAGAACCAGTATCCACACCAGCCTAAACTTGATGGATGTGAGTTCTGTAGACCACCCTAACAACCCACTCACGGCGTAAGCAGCAGCCAGGGGCGCTGTAATGGCAGAAGAAAGTCCCGCAGCCAGGAATCCTATTCCCAAGAATAAAGATGCCCCGCTTCCCAACACAGGTTCCAGTTGGAGAGCTAGGTCTTGTATAGAGCTAAGCACTTGGCCTTGCCCAAATATGACTACTGCCGCACAGAGAACAATACATAAGGTAATGACGCCTCCTATACTTACAGATATGTAGGTATCTTTCCTGGCATCAGCTAGGTCTTCCGGCCCTGAAAAGACTTCCTGTACAGAGGAGGCATGTAGGAACAGGTTATAGGGAACAATAGTAGTTCCTATAAGTCCGATGACTAGTAACATACTTCCCTCAGGTATTCTGGGGATAAATAACCCTGAAATTATAGCCCCCATATCAGGTTTAAGAATGATGGCCGTAAGCAGGAAAACGATAGACATAATGCCTACCATCATGATTAAGAAACGCTCTATCCATTTATAGGCGCCCTTCCAAAGTAACAGAAAGGCGGTAAACCCTAACATAGGAGTCCATACAGATAGGGAGAATCCAACAATCTTTACAGATCTGGGAGGGATAGCTAGCAAGGCTCCAGTAATATTCCCCGCTTCATAGGCAGCATTCCCCAGCAGGATAGCTGATATGATCAGGGTGGCTGCTAAGCCAAACTGCAGGGGTTGCGTAAAGGTATGCCTGACCGCTTCCCCCAGGCCCATTTTCCCTACTACCCCCAGCCGTACGGCCATCTCCTGTAAGACTATGGTAGCCATAACTGCAAATAGTACGGTCCATAGCAGTACATAGCCATAGTTAGCCCCAGCTAAGGAGGTAGTAGTAACAGTCCCTGGCCCTATAAAGGCTGCCGCCACCATAACGGCAGGGCCTTTTTTTTTAGGCTTACTTTTCAAGTTTTAGGGATTAGTCCAGTAATCCACTACGAACACTTTTTCTAAATGGGGTTCCAGGCTGGCTACAAAGGCTTGGTGGCTGGGATGAGGGGCATAGACTGAATCTCTGTCTTCTTCAGTAGCAAAGGTCAGCGTATAGCAGTGGGTGAAATCCTGGTCCAAGCCCTCTGGGCTATGATTCATGCCCCACTCAAAGCCTTTCACCACAGGGATGGCTTCTTCTAATGCCAGAAAGGACTGGTGGATTTTTTCTACTTCCTCTTC
>JBCCLI010000152.1:0-14159 GCA_039026975.1 Bacteroidota bacterium
GCTATCGGCAGCTGAAGCAGCCGGTCCATGTAGGAATCTTGATGTCTAATGGTCATTAGAAAAGGTAGCAGGAAAGCTAAGAAAAGTAATTCTCTTGAAAATAATTTTCATTCTCTCCGGGATGTAGTGCTAGCAAGGAGTTACTTCTGCTTAGAAAATCCTTTGGGTAAAATCCCATAGCAAGTGTTTTAATAACTTAGCCACTTATGATGAACTTTGTAATGGAGCGGCTGCTTTTTATGCTGAGGCTCTCGAAGTGCAGCTGCCGAAGAGCGAGATGCTGACCAGTGCTACCTGCAGCGACTGAAGTTGCCGGACTATTTCAAGGATCCATCAAGTATAAGTTGTTGCAGGAAATCATGGAGCGGCTGCTTTAGCTGCCGAATCTCAGCTGCCAGGTAATTTCTGTTGGGTCCAGATCATGATCTGGACCGACGAGCTGGAGGATTCAAAAAATGCGGTCCCTTCCAGTAACTTTGGTCACAGACCCTGAAGGCTTACTGTCCTATCTTTGTAATTCAATCAATATGTTTCCCTATGAATATAGTCGTAGTAGTTCTGTTGCTGATTGTGGGCTTCTTTTTCATGTGGAAAAAGAGGCAAGAGCAGTCGGTTGTGTCCTTAGCGCAGGAAGCCTTCCAAGAGGAACTGGCGCAGCAGGAGGGTGTCCTCATAGATGTGCGTACGGATAAAGAGTTTCAGGCTGGACATATAGCAGGGGCGCATCATATGGATGTTCTCAAGAGAAACTTTAAGCAGGAAGTATTAACACTAGATAAGGACAAGCCTATCTATTTATACTGTAGAAGTGGAAAAAGGGGGAGGATGGCTGCTAATAAGCTCCAAAAGATGGGCTTTGAGAAAGTGGTAAATCTGTCTGGAGGGATTAGTAGCTGGACAGGGAAATTAGTAAAGTAAGTTTCTTTTCAAGCAAGAAGTAAACACCGAGAAGTAAGTACTACCTGAGAATCTGTAAAAAGCTTGCTGTACCTATTTGCCTTCCTGGATTTTTCTTTCTCCGAATTTGTGGGAGAATATTTTTTAGTAGCTTTCAAGAAAGCCGCAAACATGAAAATCACACATATCCTATCTATTCTCCTTATGGGGAGCCTCTTTAGCTGTCAAGACCGTAGCTCAGACCTCCTACTCATAAATGGCAGTATTTACCCCATGACAGGCAAGACCGTACAGGCGGAGGCCTTAGCTGTAAAAGAGGGCAAGATCATTTTTGTAGGTACGCATGCGGAGGCGGCAGCATATAAGGCATCTGCGGGAACAGTAGTAGACCTGGAAGGGAAAGCTGTATTCCCCAGCTTTACAGACGGACATATACATCCTATTTGGGGTGGGATCAGACTGAAAGACTGTGATTTGACAGATATACGTAATGAAGCAGATATTCTCCAGACCATCCGTATGTATGTGGAAGCGCATCCTGATAAGCAGTGGATTATGGGGGCCAACTTATGGTTGCCAGCTGTAGGAAATGGGAATCCTTCTAAGGAACTGCTGGATGAGATAGCGGCAGACAGGCCTATGTTTATCCAGTCTGCTGATGGGCATTCTGCCTGGGTAAATTCCAAGGCACTGGAACTGGCAAGGGTTACTAAGGAGACAGAGACGCCTAATGGCGGGGTGATAGAACGTACCCCTGAGGGAGAGCCTAGTGGGGTGTTACGTGAATATGCTATAGGGTTAGTCAGAAATATTCTCCCTCCCTTCACTTTTGAAGAAAAAGTAACTGCCTTAGAGAAAGCCGTTCAAATGGCCAATAGTTATGGAATCACTTCCTGGATAGATGCGCGTGTGGATGAAGAAGACATAGCCGTCTATGCCACCTTGGAAAAAGAGGGGAAGCTTACCATGGATGTAACCCTCTCCCTATTTGCCAATATCATAGAAGGCATGGATGCCGTAGAAAGCGTACTCAACCGCTATGAAGCCCATAAGGATAAGCTAGCTCGGATAGATATGAAGAGCACCAAAATGTACATAGACGGCGTCATAGAGGGAAAAACAGCTGCCTTATTTGAGAACTATGTAGGAGAAGACTTCACAGGAAGTGCCTACATAGGGGCAGACCTGTATAATCAGATGGTAGCCGCCTTTGACATTGCAGGCTTTCAAGTGCATATACACGCATGTGGAGATAAAGGGATAAGGATGACTCTGGATGCCTTTGAATTTGCCAGGGAACAAAATGGGATAAGAGACAGCAGGCACCACATAGTACACATGCAGGTGATGGACCCTGAGGATGTAGACAGGTTTAAGGAATTAGATGTCATCGCTAACTTCCAGCCTTTATGGGCTACGCCTGAAGACAGTTATATATCTGAGCTAACCATTCCTGTCCTGGGGCCGGAGCGAACAGAGTGGATTTACCCTTTGGGAGCAGTAGCTAAGTCAGGCGCCAAAATTGCGCATGGGAGTGATTGGCCGGTAACCAGTGTGAATCCTATGCTGGCTATGCAGGTAGCAGTAACCCGTAGAGGGCCTGATTCAGTGGAAAGGGCGCCATGGACCCCTCAGCACCTGGTGGATACCTATGAGGTGATAGAGGGCTACGCTAAGGGAGGGGCTTACCTGATGTTTAAGGAACAGACTTCCGGGACATTAGAAGTAGGTAAGGAAGCTAACTTAGTGGTGATGGAACAGAACCCCTTTTCCATCTCTAAATTTGAGCTACACCAGCTGGCGGTAGAACAGACCTACTGGAAAGGGAAGAAGGTCTATCAACGAGAAGAGTAATCTTAAGCAGGTAGGGCTTTCATTTCTTCTAATAGAGGAATGAGCTCCTGTAAGTGATCTATAATAGCATCAGGATCCACTTGCTGTAGCTGTTCCAGTGTGTGTGCACCCGTGGTGATTCCTATGCTCATTTGGCAGTGAGCTTGCCGCCCCTCTAATATATCTATTTGAGAATCGCCTATCTTGATGACTTCTTGAGAATTTCTCAGCTTTGCCTGTGCCATGGCCAGCTGGATCATATCAGGTTCTGGCCTGCCCTTAGCCACATCTGAGGCGGTAACCATCTGCTGTATGTACGGGTGGTTTTCCCACCCCAGTCTTCCGACCAACTGCTCTGCAGTAGATCTGTCATAGCCAGTATTAAGCACTACCATAACCCTGTGTTCAGCTAAGTACTGGAAAACCTTCTCTGATCCAGGCATAGGGGCTACCGCTTCTTCTTGATAAGCAGTTGCTAGCCTAGCCTTGAAATAGTCAAATAAGTCTTTGGCTAAGGCTTTAGTAGGATTTTGAATGCCTAGCGCTTCTACCAGTGTGATGATAGCGGTATATTTTTCCTTTCCAGCACAAACTGCTAGCACTTTTTCCAGTGTTACCGGATAGCCATTATCCTGGAAAGATGTTTGTATGGTTTTATAAACTAGGTTATGTTCATCCACTACGGTTCCGGCCATATCAAAGACCGCCATTTTAATGGTGTTCATAGGTCAGGCTTAGTTTTCTACAAAAGCGAGAGGAGTCTTTATGTCAGCACGTTAAGGTCACAGTTCCCCATCAGATGCAGCTTTGCTAATTATGAAGCAGCTTCTGATATGTGCTAGTAAGTCGAGTGTAGTTCTGTCACCTAAGAGAGTATTTTTACAAAAAGATACTGACCTTTTTATTCAAAAGGCTGATTATTAGGTGATTACGAAAATAGGGGTTGCTAATATATTGAATGTAAGGAAAATTCTTGATTTAGAGATGAAGGAAAGGTTAATTTTTATCACCATTTAGAAATATGTAAGCTTACATGCTACACCTAAAAAAAATCCACCACGTTGCCATTATCTGTTCTAACTTCTCCAGGTCTAAACACTTTTATACTAACATTCTGGGGTTTACAGCCCTACGGGAAGTGTACAGAGAGGAGAGGGACTCCTACAAGCTAGACCTGGCTTTTGGGGGTCATTATCAGATAGAGTTATTTTCATTTCCAGGCGCTCCCAGTAGACCATCATGGCCTGAAGCACAAGGGCTGCGGCACTTGGCCTTTGAAGTAGAAGATATTGGGAGAAGTAAGCAGTATTTAGAAGAGCAGGGGGTGACAGTGGAGGAAATAAGGGTAGATCCACACACAGGCAAGCGTTTTACCTTTTTTGCTGATCCTGATGCGTTACCGCTGGAACTTTACGAGAGCTAAGCTAGTCTCGTAGGAAGCTAAGTTCTTCCATAAGCCGCTTATGCCTGCTATGGGGAATACGAAATATCTCTTTAAGATCTTTTTTCTCCATTACCTCTTTACATAGCACTACGCCTTTTTCAAGTAGCGCTTCTTTCTCTGACTTCGTGAGAGAAATGAGGCTGGTAATAGGATACAGTTTACTTTCTTCCACCAGCTCTCTTAAACTTCCTTTTTTAGGATAGCTCCAGGCGATCAGCCTCAGCCCATAGGTTTCTCCAAAGGCTATAGCATCTGAGGAAAAGGCGGTATTAGTAGCTATCCAGGCCTGAAACTGTTTTTCCCTCAGGGAATCCTGTTTCTTCCATTCTTTCACTAAATCCTCAAACCTGGACTTTATATACATAGGCACCTGCACACTTATTTTTTTATCCTTAGAGTTCCCATACTTGCATTCTACGCTTACCCTTAGTTGACCCTTATCCGCAAGTACATCTATTTCATGGGTTACAGCATGGCCTTGTTCTGTGACTCCTACTTGAACGCTATATCCCTGGTACTTGATGAGTTCTCCTACATACTGCTCAAAAGGATAGCCGGAGGGACCTAACTCCATAATGGCCTTTTTTAGTTTGTATTTAGCAGCCGTGGGGCGGGATGCTTTTTTGAGTAGAGAAAAGGCAAAGCTGTAAATCTTACGGGTACTGATGCCATCATTAAGTTGTTGATTCACAGACTCGAGAATGTATTCTGCTATCTCATCAGTGGCACCTGCTCGCTTGAGAGAACCAACTAATTTTTCTGGTATGAAAGGTACTTTTTCGCCTGAATTTTTAGTGACAAATTGAATATGTTGATTCATCCAAAGACATATTTAAGGGGAGATTTCCTTGCTAGTAAGAGGAATTGGTTTCTGGAGAGTGATAGTAGAAAAAGAATTTTATAAGTACAACAGCAGGCCAGTGAACTGGATAGATAAGTAAAGAATACTTGTGCGGACATGATGAGTATCGAAAGTTCTGAGTTGTCATTCTTCATGCTTGTGAAAATCTCTTACTTCTGGCTAGGGACATCTTTTCAAATAATCTGTGTGTGAGTTCCATCGTTTTAGATTACCAGTCTTATGCCTACAGGATAGCTACAGACATACAAATCCTCTGGTCCAAGTGGGATCTTTCAATTCAAGTACCTGGGAGGACGATCAGTAGAAAAGATCAATTTTATGGAAAATAGGCTGGGAATGTATGTGTAGGAGCAGCTGTATAAATTTTATGCACATATTATCAACAGCTAAAGGTGGATAAGTCTGTCTATTCTCTTATAGTTTTGCACAAATCTTTTTTATCTCAGTGGAAAGCTATTAGCGTAGAAAAAGTATATTTGCCCTGCACATGTCAATAAACAGCCAGGTGGGACAGTACGTTACCCGCCCGTGCATGTGAATGTTTATTGTCCACAACATCCTGATGTACAAACCAAAAAGGAACAAATACCATGGGTAAAATTATATGCTTAGCCAACCAAAAGGGGGGCGTAGGAAAAACCACTACAGCGGTAAACCTGGCTGCCAGCTTTGCAGCTATGGAGTATAAGACGCTGCTGATAGACGTAGATCCTCAAGCAAATGCCACTAGCGGGGTAGGGTTTACTCCTTCTGATGATGCGTATACCATCTACGATTGTATGCTGGATCAGGAGCTGGATGTAAGAGATACCATCCATGAATCTGAGTTTCCCAATCTGTTCTTCATCCCTTCCCATATAGATTTAGTAGGAGCGGAAACTGCCCTGGTAACTACAGAAAGGCGGGAGTATAAAATGAAGAAGGTCGTAAATTCTGTTAAGGATGAATATGATTATATCATACTTGACTGCTCACCTTCCTTAGGGATGTTAACTATCAATGCGCTAGTAGCCTCTGATTCCGTGATTGTTCCAGTACAGTGTGAATATTATGCGCTAGAGGGACTGGCAAAGTTGATTAATACGATCCGAAGAGTACAGTCTGGCCTTAATAAACAGTTGGACATAGAGGGAATTCTGCTCACCATGTATGATAGTAGGTTAAGGCTTGCTAACCATGTAGTGGAAGAGGTCAGAAAACACTTCAAGGACCTTGCCTTCAAAACTGTAGTCCATAGGAACATTAAATTAAGTGAGGCACCTAGTTTCCAGCAGCCCATCATTGCTTTTGATGCCAAAAGTAAAGGGGCTATTAACTATATGAACCTCGCACATGAAATTGTGAGCAAGCAGCCAGCAAAAGAAGTAGCCTAACTTATTTTTGTATTGAACAGAAACAGGCGGTACTCATTCAGAGTAACCGCCTGTTTTCTTGTTCTATGGTCTTAGTAAAAACTGCTCAGCCAGTTTTCTAAGCGGGTATACCCGTTATTATCTTTTCTATGAGGATTAGCAGGTACATCTAATTTTCTCTTATTTACAGGCACAGAGGGAGTCCCTCCTACTTGGGAGGGAGAATCTATGACTTTCCCTTTTTTCCGCCAGTAGTTATCCACTATCCTCTGGGCAATTTTAAACCTGTTTCCCGGGAAGGGACCTACATTACTCAGGACATAAGACTCTGTTTTATCTACAGACATTCTGTTTCTTCCTGTGATGGAGAATAGGGGCGAGTTAGCGCCAAAGTCTCCAGATGGGAAATTAGAAATATAAGCCTGGTACTCTTCTCGCGGACTCTTGAAGTTTTTCTGATTAGCAGACCACCTATTTCCATGAATGTAGATCTTGGTGCCATCAAACAAGGAAGTCTTATTAGAATGAACCACCTTGCTATTTAGCTGTCGGGGTCGGGAGGGCCCTTCCTGGAAAATATTATCCACGATCATATTTTTCGTTCTCAGGCCATTCTGGTTATATAGCTCTACAAACCTTCCTGACCTATCATAGAAGATATTATTAGCTATATACAGCTCTTTAATTCTACTCATGGGCATTCTACCTGCGTGATGAGAGAATAAATTACCATCCAGCAGTACCCTCCCTTTATTAGCATGGAATAGACCTCCGAAGGCGTGGTCCTTATTATCCAGAGATTCTGAAATTATGCAATGCTTGTAGGTAACACCATTTACTTGATTGACAATGTCAATGGTTTCATCTCTACTCCAGGCAAATAGACAACGGTAGAAGACATAATTACCCGTACCAAAGATGGTGAGCGCATCTTCTGCCTTATTGGTACTTGTGCCTACAAGTACAGTCAGATACTCTATCATCACATCTTTAGACCAGATCCTGATGGAGCCCTCGTAGACTATGCCCGGCCAGGGAGCTGTCATCCCTGCGATACGCACATTATTGGCCTTAATAGAAAGCGGGTCTCCATCTTTGATTTTTCCAGATGTAGCAAAGATGATGGTCCTGGGACCTCTGGCTGTTTCCACACCATACCGTAGAGATCCTTTCCCATTTTTGTTGAGATTGGTCACCGTGTACACATCTCCATTTCTTCCTGGACGGATATTAGTACCAGGCCCTAATAGGTCTTCATGAACAGGGGTTTTAAAAACCTCGGCTTGCTGAGGTACTGGTGAATCCTCTTCCTCTAAAAGAGGGTTCCAGTCGCAAGCGGACATAACAGTAAGCATAGCCAGTAGAATCATATAGATTCTCACTGAAGAATGAGGGCTGGCAGCCCCAGGCAAGAAGCCATAAGAACGATTTAGAACGCTGCTCTTCCCGCAACCTTCCCATGCAACTTTTCTGGACTTTCCAGAAAGTTGCGTACGCACAATTTTCAACATGAAGGTGTTAAACTTAGATCAATGGTTAAAACTTACACTCATAATCAGGGATGTGTAGTGGCAGGTAGAGCAAGGAATTAAACAGATGATAGCATGTACTCACATGCTATCATCTACAGATTAATGGGTAATCAGCTTGCTGAAAAAGTGTAGTGTAAGGCGGTAAGAGAGAATTACTTCAACTATTGGTCATTTATACTAGTCTATTTGTTGGCGGTATCTATGGGCCTCTTCATATTTCCCCAGGGAAGTATAAGCAAAGGCTATGTGCTGATTAAGATCCCTACCCAACTGAGTAAGCCTTCTTTTTCGGGCTATTTCTTTAGCTCTGAATAGGTAGTGCAAGGCTTCAGAATACCGCTCCTGGTAAGAGTAAGTAGTTCCCAGCTGTAGACAGGTAAAGGCTATTGCCTCCTCATGTCGCAGACTTTCCAGCAGTACCAGAGCCTGATAAAAACGCTGTTCAGCATAGCGGTACTGACCTTTCCTTTTATACCATATCCCCATTCTGTGGTACATTTCAGCCATTCCCAGTTTGTCTCCTTTGGCTTTACAAGCAGCTAGCTGCTGCTGAAGCTTTATTATGTCAGCGGGCTCCTCTACACTTTGGTACCTACTGATAGTAGGGCTAAAGGCTAGGAGGTCAGCTGACGGGGCTTTTCTGATTCCTGATTCTAATGTCAGGCTCACAGGTAGCAAGAGGACGATAAGTGCTTTCATCATATCTATCATACATTGGATTACACTTCCTATTGGCAAGCACTGTTCCTGCTTAAAGTTATTTTTATAAAAGTTTGATAGAGAGGGGATTATAATTATGGCATACTTGCCGGCTTTTTTCATTTTGAGAATGTGTATGTAAAATCGGGAAGATTTTTCCTCATTTTGAGAATGACGTTGATAGCTTGTGGCCCCAGTAAGATCCTGGTATCAGTATGATCCCAATTCCCTACTTGATACTACTATGCCACGTTAAAGGGATTTATTCAGCAGATGTGAGTCCGCTACTATGCAGTTGGTAAGTAGGAGCCTGTTTATAAAGATTACTCAGGACTATGTTCAAGGGGCTAATCTTCTTCCCTGTCTTGGAATGCTTATTCTTGAGATGTTAAGGGAGTATTTAACTAGAGAGAACATAACGCTTGAGCTATTCTCAAGGGGGCACTTTTCTATCATATTTACTTATGGCCCATCTTGAAACGGAGTATTCTTTAGCATAAGGGCTATGTTTTCCATGGGGAAAATAGGTGACGGCTTTACTTCATGGGCTTGGCTTGCTAACTTAAGGGGTAAATCCAGGGTATGTTCAAGTTTCCTATACACACATTTATAGGACTCTTATTGGTGGGGAGCTTATTCCTGACTAGGGGAGTAGCCCAGACCAGTAAGACCAGCTATTATTTCCAGTATGAGGGGTATTCTACTCCTGCCTACAAAAGCCATCAAAAATTTTCCCAGTACGTACCCATGTCTGACGGGGTATTACTGGCGGTAGATGTTTTTCTCCCTGCTAAAGGGCCAGCGGCAGAAGACTTTCCTGTAGTATTTATCAGCACACCCTATAATAGGTCTTCCTTTATTCCCAAGATGGGATTGCTGAAAAAACTAGCAGCAGGCATAAGTGGGGTAGGGTGGGACCCCATTTTTGATCAGGCTGATTTCGACTACGGGAAAACGATTCTCTCCTATGGATATGCCTTGGTAGTAGCTGATATGCGGGGAACAGGCGCCTCTTTTGGAACCCAGCTGCCTTTGATGCCTCAGCTTGGAAAAGATAATAAGGAGATCATAGCATGGATCACAAAACAGGAATGGGCCCAACCTAAGGTAGGGATGATAGGGCCCTCTTACCTGGGCTGGGCACAGTACATGACCGCCGCCCAACAACCGGAAGCTCTGAAGTGCATTATCCCTGAGGTGATAGGATTTGAGATGTACACGGCTGCAAATAGACCTGGTGGAATTGCAGCTAAAAAGTGGGTTACTAATTTTGGGAAGAGGCTCTACCGCATGAACCAGAGCCAGTATGATTTAGGAAGATTTGTCCTGCCTGCTACCCCTGTGCTGGATGAGGATAAAGACGGAAAGCTCACGGATGAAAGGCCAAGGAGCCTAAGTTCAGATTTATTGAGGAGTAAAGATAGCGCAGAGATCTTTTGGGCTTCTAATGAAGCTGCCAATATATACACCAAAGCTGTAAAAGAGCATGCGCAAAATATTTCAGTAGCCGGATTCCTGGAAAAAGAATTTAGGTATATGGATAGTGAAGGGCCTTCTCCCTATGAGGAAGTCAGGTTTCAGACCTCCAGCCCTGGCTATTACGCTGATAAAATAGCTGCTTCCGCCATTCCTATCTATCACGTAGGGGGATGGTTTGACGGATTTACTCGCGGGACTACTAAGCTGTATGCTACTCTGGCAGGTACTAATCCCTCCAAGATGATGATAGCACCCAGGGCTCATTTCCCTTCTTACCCCAAGCCATACAGAAAAGCATTTGGGCTGAAAAATGACTACTGGGAGATGCTCACCCTGGAACAAATCCGGTTTTTAGACTACTACCTGAAGGGTATAGATAATGGCATAGCTGATGAGGCAGCTGTATATCTATACGTGATGAACCATGGGTGGCGAGAGGAAGACAGCTGGCCTATAGAAAGGCAGCAACTTACCCCCTTTTATCTCAGTCCGCAGGGAAAGCTTCTTCAGGAGGTGGGCAGTGCAGAAGTAGATACCTTTCAGGTAGATTATACCCACAGTTCCAGCTATGGTAAAAAGAAAAGGAATAGGTGGCTGATGTATACCTCAGGTCCTAATAAGATGATGTATAGGGATGAGGCAGATGAAAAATGTTTCATCTACGAAACAGAGCCTTTAGCAGAAGAGGTGGAAGTAACCGGCCATCCTATCATAGAATTATATGTCTCATCTGATGTGGAGGATGCTGACATCTTTGTCTACCTATGTGATGTGGATAAGAAAGGAAGGTCCCAATACATTACTGAAGGTCAATTACGTGCGGGCTGGCATCAGGAGCATGATGATGAAGACCAAAATGCCCATAAATTGGAGGTGAAACCTGATCTTCCCTGGCACGGGTACAAAAAAGACCAATATGATCGTTACCCTTTCAAGGATGAGCAAGTCTTGAAGATGCGGTTTGATTTACTACCTACTTCATGGGTATTTAAAAAAGGGCATAAAATCAGAATATCCATAGCGGGAGGAGACATGGGAAACTTTGAATTTAATCCTGAACTGTCCCCGAACGACAATATTCTGGAAATGGACTCTACCCAGCTTAGGTTTCACAGAGGTATATCCTATCCAGCTAAAATAGACTTACCTATCATCCCTCCTAAGTAGATCTCCTCTGCTCTATAAATACTGATAACTGGATACTTTCAGCAAGCCACGCAACAATACGGACTTTCTGAAAGCAAGTCCACCATCTTGAAAAGAGAATTGAATAAATTATCCCTTAGGTTTCAGGGACTTATCCCATTTAGGCCATGATGTTTTTCTGATGCTTGCGAGGGCAGAAGAAGGAAAGAACCAAGGGAAGTAAAAGGATTTGAGCCATAATTACTTTAAGGAATAACCGTATGAGTGCCGTTACGATTCAAAAACATAATGCTGTTATAGGGTTTGATAGCTTTCCCTATAAGTCTGTATTAAGTTTTGAACCGATGATCAACTTTTGGCGGGAGCGTTTGACCTCAGAAAATGCTGCTGACCGCTTGCTAGCTAAGGAGATCATTCAAAAACTGGAATTTGCTCCGGAGTTACAGGAAACTATTGTGAATTGGGATATCCTGGATAAACACAAAGATTTAGTTGACCTCCTCATCCAGAGCCTTATTCCACCTGCCAGAAAAGATCAGATCGTATGTGCGATCTTAAAAGCCTTTCACAGTACCCCCATCTTTGAAACAGCAGAGTTTCAACAAATCTCTGCCGAGGAAAATTTCTCTTGGTATGCAAACCACTCCCCGGAGTTTATTCGTTCATTTCAGATAGTGTCTGCTGGGGCTATGATTCTGGAAAGAGTATATGGGGTAGACTTCCAGTTAGTTCCCCCCTATGTGTATACTGTGAAGGATGCTAAGACCGGTCTGAAGCGCCACTTCAGATCCAGGATACACACTAATTTCCTGCAAATAGAGGTAGTAGGGGATAAACCCTCTCTATCTAAATCTGATATTCAGGATCTCATTCAAAATATAGATGATGAGGAAACCTGGCTGGAGCATGTTTCTCCAGATTCTTTCCTGTTTAAGGGAACTCTCCTCATGGAGCTTATAGATATAACAGAAGAGGAAAGTAGGGAGCGTCTGAAACAAGTGCTGATGGATAAGGAAGCCTCTTTTACGGATGAGAAACTTGGGCATATGCAAAAGGGGCTGGCTAGCGTGCTCAGGCTCTCTGACATTATGCTGGGAATCTCAAACCTGTCATTCCATCCTGAGACAGCTTTCAAACTAAGTCATAGCTTGTGGAAAGGAATTATCCCCTATTCAGATGATCTCCCAACCTTCCTGGAAACAGACTCTCCCTATGGAGAAGTATTTCTCCAGGCTCAACCCCTTGTTTATGAGGACTTACATGCCTATAAGCGTCAGGGAAAGACCATCCAGGCCTTAACAGCAGAAAAAGTCAAAAGCTATCTAATAGCTCCCTTGACTGATGATAAAGGAAATATCTTTGGGATATTAGAGGTAGGCCATGCGAAGGCGGGTGTTTTTCATGCTGCCCATATCCTGAAGCTTCAGGAACTCCTACAGGTATTTTCTGTGGCCTTAGGTAGAAGCCAGCAAGAGGTGGAATCTCGGCAAGAGGTGGTTATAAAGGAGAAGTGTACCTCTATCCATCCAAGTGTAGCTTGGCGGTTTAAGGGGGCTGCAGCTAATCTGTTACGGAAGCGAGAAGAAGATCCCCTCTTTGATGAGTTTGAACCTGTGTTTTTTGAACACATTCTCCCTATGTACGGACAGGCTGATATAGTGAGCTCATCTAATACCCGGAATAATGCTATCCAGGCAGACCTGATCGAGAACCTCCATTTGGCTGAGCTTGTATTAGGAAATATCCAAGAAGAAGCGGGACTGGGATTCCCTATTCTTGATGAATTTATGAACCGGACCCACCTGATGATAAGTGAGATACAGGAAGGGATCAGTTCTTCTGATGAGATCAGGATTATGGAATTTCTGAATAATGAGCTTGAACCCCTCTTCAGTCAGTTTAGTTCTAAAAATCCGAAGTTTTCTAAAATCCTTGAAGACTACCGCAAGAGCCTGGACCCTTCCATGGCTGTCATTTATTCTCAAAGAAAGAAATATGAGGATAGTGTCAACAAAATCAATGAGACTATCTCTGTCTATCTGATGGAGCAGCAGGAAGTACTGCAGCAGGCGACGCCCCACTACTTTGAAAAGTACCAAACGGATGGGGTTTCTTACAGTATCTACATGGGACAGGCCATCATGGAAGAGGGAAATTTTGATGATATGCAGTTGAATAATATGCAGCTATGGCAGCTCATTTCCATGTGTGAAATTACGCGTAAGATCCAGGAAATACAGCCTGCTCTGGCAGTTCCGCTGGCTACTGCCCAGTCAGTATTAGTACACAGCCATCCTCTGTCTATCAGGTTTAACCCTGGAGAAAATCAGTTTGATGTAGAGGATACTTATAATGGTAGATATGAGCTGATAAGGCAGCGGCTGAATAAGGTCAGTATCCTGGGTACAGGAGAAAGACTTAGTCAAGCGGGCAGGCTGGTGGTGGTTTACAGCAGGGATGAAGATAGAATTTTGTATACAAGATATGCTTCCTACCTCGTAAACAAGGGGCTGGTAGCACCTGAATATGAAGAGCTGGAACTAGGGCCCATACAAGGTATTCAGGGGCTGAAGGCATTTAGGTTTGAAGTATTACTTGAAGGTCAAAAACTAGAAGAGAATAAAGCTAAGAGCATGAAGGGTAGGAGTAGGGATAGAAAAAGAGCGACAGTCTCTTCCAAGAGCAACCGGTCTGCTCTCAGCTAAAATCTGTCTCCTACAATTAACAGGTCCCTCTGGTTAAGAAAAACCGGAGGGATTTCTTTTTCCGCCAGCTCAGTATATTTGCTGCTCCAAAAATCTAATATGCTATTTCCTACTAAAAGTGTTGATGTCGTGATATTGTCCTGTGAGTATGTGCTGGAGAGAGGCAGAAAGAATCCCGGAAATGATAATGCGAGCCTAGAGGACCAGCTA
>JBCCLI010000153.1:0-14095 GCA_039026975.1 Bacteroidota bacterium
GCTGTTCTAATCAGTATTCTCCCTATATCATTTAACGCAATATTCTTATCATTTTCTACTCTATGTAGGGTGTTTACATCCACCTTATACCTTACATCTTTCACCACAAACCTGGCATCCCTGGTGGTGTGGCGTAACTTATACCTACCATTAGGATTCAGAGGTTTTGCATTCATCCAACATACCATTATCTCTATGTCTTGACTCATGGTAGGCTGGTTATGAGGTTTTACAATCATATCCCCTCTGCTAATGTCAATATCATCTTCTAATGTGATAGTTACGGACATAGGGGGAAATGCCTCAGGTACAGGCCCTTCATACGTATCTATGGACTTAATCTTAGACGTATAGCCTGAAGGCAGTACAATGATTTCATCTCCCGGCTTGTAGACTCCACTGGCTATTCTGCCGGCATATCCGCGGTAATCATGGTACTCATCCGTTTGGGGGCGTACCACATACTGAACGGCAAACCTACTGTCCACAAAATTGTGGTCGTTGGTAAGGTGTACATTCTCGAGGGTGTAGAGGAGAGGAGACCCTTTAAACCAAGGCATTTTATCTCCCTTATCTACAACGTTGTCTCCTTTCAGGGCACTGATAGGAATAAAGCGGATATCAGGCACATTCAGCTTAGAAGAGAATTCTTCATACTGCTTCTTGATTTTCTCATACTGCTCCTCAGAGTAGTCTACCAGGTCCATTTTATTAATAGCTACTACCAGGTGCTTAATACCCAATAGAGAGGCTATAAAAGAGTGACGCTTGGTCTGCTCTACTACCCCATTCCTAGCATCTACCAAGATGATGGCTAAGTTCACTGTAGAGGCACCCGTAACCATGTTACGTGTATACTGGATGTGCCCGGGCGTATCAGCTAAGATAAACTTACGATTAGGAGTCGCAAAGTATCTGTAGGCCACATCAATGGTGATTCCCTGTTCTCTTTCCGCTTTCAGACCATCAGTCAGCAGCGCTAAATCTATGGTTTCTGCTCCCCTTCTTTCACTTGTTCTTTCAATCGCCTCTATCTGATCTTCGAAAATGGATTTAGTATCATAGAGCAGGCGACCTATGAGTGTACTTTTTCCATCATCCACACTACCAGCCGTCGAAAATCTTAATAAATCCATGTATGATATGTTGTTAATGTTCGTCTAATAAAACTGAATTAAAAATAACCTTGCTTCTTTCTGTCCTCCATGGCACTCTCAGAACGCTTGTCATCAGCTCTGGCACCTCTTTCTGTTTGGCGGGTAGCGGATACTTCCTGGATGACCTTCTCTATATCAGTGGCATCTGAGAGGACAGCCCCTGTACAGGTAGCATCTCCTATGGTACGGAACCGCACCATTCTATTCTCAAATTCTTCTCCTTCTCCGAGAGAAATGAAGTCAGTATCTGCCAGAAATACGCCTCCTCTGTTTACTACCTTACGCTCATGTGCAAAATATAGATTTGGTAGAGGGACTTGCTCAGTTTTGAGATACATCCAGATATCCATTTCAGTAAAGTTACTGATAGGGAATACGCGGAAGTTTTCACCTGGATTTTTAAATCCATTATATAAGTCCCATAGCTCAGGACGCTGATTCTTAGGCTCCCACTGGCCAAATTCGTCTCTATGGGAAAAGAATCTTTCCTTGGCTCTGGCTTTCTCCTCATCTCTCCTGGCACCCCCTAGGCAAGCATCAAATTTATGTCTGGCAACCATATCCAGCAGCGTGACGCTTTGAATAGCATTTCTACTGGGGTTGGGGCCTTTCTCTTCTACAGCCAGGCCGTTATCAATAGATTCCTGAACGGAACCTACGATCAGTTTCACGCCCATATCAGCAATAAACCTGTCTCTAAATGCGATAGTCTCTGAGAAATTATGCCCAGTATCTATGTGCATAAATGGGAAAGGTATCTTAGCAGGGAAGAAAGCTTTCTTCGCAAGGTAGGCCAGCGTGATAGAGTCTTTCCCGCCAGAGAAAAGAAGCACCGGATTCTCAAATTGGGCCGCAACTTCTCTGATGACGTAAATAGCTTCTGCTTCAAGCTGTTTCAGATGGCTAAGTCTGTAATCCACTTTTATTTGTATTTTAGGTCCGAAAAATCTCCTCCTCTAAGGAGCCTAATGATAATAATGAACAAAAAATATGGGTAGCTGAAATAGCGGTACCCCTTAACCTTTTATTTCGGCTAAAACTGCCGTCATAAGTTCGTTTTTGCAAGTTTCAATGTCCTTACGGTCTGTTTTTAATTCGTAAAAGGGTGTTAATGGTGTTTCAAAAGGAGAATCTATTCCTGTGAAACTTTTGATTTCTCCAGCTCGTGCTTTTTTATAGAGTCCCTTAACATCCCGTTCTTCACATGTTTCGAGAGATGCATTTATATATACTAGCTTAAAGTCCTCTTCTCCGATGATTTCTTTAGCCATGTCTCTAATTGATTCTGTGGGACTTACAAAAGAACAGATACAGATAATTCCCCCTTCCACAAATAGCTTTGACACTTCTGCAATCCTACGAATATTTTCTTTACGATCGCTTTCAGAAAAAGAAAGGTCCTTACAAAGGCCTGTGCGAATATTGTCTCCATCCAGAAGCTTGGTGAAGTAACCCATCTCATGTAGCTCCTTCTCAATAGCTTTCGCAATGGTACTTTTGCCAGAGCCGGAAAGGCCTGTGAGCCAAAACACAGCTGCTTTCTGCTTAAGTGCTGTTTCTTTAGCTGAGCGGGAAAGAATTTGATCAAAAATCGGATGTATATGTTCCATAACAATAAGCCCTAAAAGTAAGACCCCTTTCGGTGTTATATTACGTCAAATTAGATATTTGAGGTGAAAATACTACTTTTGAAGCGCTCCTCTGTAAGATAAGATGCGAATACGTCTACATGCAGCAGATTTTCATACATGACACAGCAGTAGTAGGTACAGGCAGTACCATAGGCGAAGGAACAAAGATCTGGCATTTTTCGCATATTATGTCAGGCTGTACCGTTGGAAAAAATTGTACCATTGGTCAAAATGTGTTCATAGCCAGCAATGTTCACATAGGGAATAGGGTGAAAATCCAGAACAATGTTTCCTTGTATGAAGGAGTTAGCTGTGAAGATGAGGTATTTATAGGTCCTTCAGCAGTTTTTACGAATGTGATTAACCCCAGGAGTTCTGTCAGTAGGAAACACGAGTATATGCCTACTATTCTCAAAAAGGGGGTCAGCATAGGCGCAAATGCGACTATTATATGCGGCATAACCTTGGGAGAATATGCTTTCATAGGCGCTGGTGCTGTAGTTACAAAATCTACTCCTCCTTACGCGCTGGTTACAGGAAACCCCGGGAGGCAGGTAGGATGGATGAGCGCATACGGTCATCGATTACATTTTGATGAGAACGGAAAGGGAATATGTGCTGAAAGTAATCAGGAATATCTCCTGAAAAATGGAGTAGTAGAACGGGTAAGTAAAACGTAATCAATTTACATGGGTACTGAAAATCTGACTTCCACTCAAGGAAGAGTAGCCATTATCATGGCAGGTGGGTTAGGATCTAGGTTAGGAGCACTAGCAGAAGATGTACCTAAGCCTATGCTGAAAATAGGAGGTAAACCTATTTTAGCACATAGCATTCTTCACTTAAAAAAATATGGATTTACCAGCTTTATCATTAGCATTAAGTATAAGGCTGCCTTGGTCAAGTCTTTTTTTGGAAGCGGGGAAAAATGGGGGATAGATATTTCTTATGTAGAAGAGCCTGATGACTTTTTAGGGACTGCCGGCCCACTTGCGCTTTTAGAAGAAGTTCCTAAACACCCATTTCTGTTAATTAATGGAGATATTCTTACTACCCTTAACGTGGATAGCCTATGGCAGCATCACCATGAGCAGAAAACCCAAGCTACTATCTGCGTGAGAGAACACCACACACAGTATCCCTATGGAATAGTCAAAAGTGAGCAGGGGAAACTCACCTCCCTTACGGAAAAACCCTCCTTTACGCATCTCATCAATGCAGGTATTTACGTGCTTACGCCTTCCATATTGGAATATGTACCCTCTTATCAGTATCTGGATATGACAGACCTTTTTCAGATAATGCTGGCTGATGGGATGCAGCCGAGCATTTACATCATTAATGAGAAGTGGATAGACATTGGTACCCCTGAAGACTTTCTGAAAGCCAAGACTTTATTTTTGCCTTCAATGAGCACTCATGCCAACTAGTGTCTTTATCACCGGTTCTGAAGGATTCATAGGGAGCCACTTGGTTTCATATCTCCTGGAAAAGGGATATAAGGTTAAAGCGCTGGTTCTTTATAACTCATTTAATCAGGTGGGTTGGCTATCAGAGATTCATCCCCACCCCAAGCTAGAAATTATCTCTGGAGACATTAGGGATCCATTCTTGATAGAAAGCTGCGCTCAGGAGGTGGAAGCTATCATACATCTGGCAGCCCTCATATCCATTCCCCACAGCTATGATACACCAGCTTCATATGTAAAAACTAATGTAGAAGGTACCTTGAATGTATTAGAGGCTGCTAAGAGAGCAGGGGGAATAAAAGTATTGACAGTTTCTTCCTCGGAAGTCTACGGGTCAGCTCAGTATACCCCCATAGATGAGTCTCATCCTTTGGTAGCCCAGTCTCCCTACAGTGCCAGTAAAATAGCAGCAGAGAAACTGACAGAATCTTACTATTACGCTTTCCGGCTACCTACATGTATTGTCAGGCCGTTTAATACCTATGGCCCCAGGCAGTCTCTTAGGGCTATTATCCCTAAGATTATTACCCATCTACTGGAAGAAAAAGAATTGAAGCTAGGGAATTTATATCCCACTAGAGATTTTGTGTACGTGCAAGACACTGTCAGGGCTATAGAAGAAATGATGTTGTCTGATAGGTGTGTGGGGAAAGCTATAAATATTGCTACTGGTAGGGAGATTAGCATTAAAGAATTAGTAAAGGTAGTCGCCCTTAAGTTAGGCAGGGAAGAAGTGTCTATTGCCTCTGAAGCATGTAGCACTCGACCAAAGGATAGTGAGGTAAATAGGCTTCTGGGGACTTATGCGTATCTTAATTCATTAACGGGTTGGAAGCCTGCTTATGACTTAGAAAAAGGAATAAAGGAGACGGTAAAGTGGTTTAAGAATCATTCAAGTGATTCTTCATATCAATTTCATCTGTAACTAATGGGCCATGATTAAGCTAACAAAGCCATATCTGGATGAAGCAGAAAAAAGTAACCTTCTTGCTAGCCTGCAAGACGGTTGGGTTTCCAGTGCTGGTCCCTTGGTAGAAGAATTTGAAACTCAGCTAGGCCTATATACAGGTGTAAGACATGCCATAGCTACAAATAGTGGTACTTCTGCCTTACATATAGCCCTGAAAGTATGCGGAGTAAGAGAGAATGACCTTGTGATTGCCCCTGACCTTACCTTTGTAGCTCCTATCCATGCCATTTACTATAATGGGGCAGAGCCTATTCTCATAGATGTGGAGGAGCATTTTTGGCAAATGGACTTAGACTTACTGGAATGGTATTTAGAAAAAAATACCCGCCTGAAGGAGGGAGAATGCTTCCACAAAGCTTCAGGAAGGCGGATATCAGCTATACTAGCTGTTCATGCCCTCGGAAATATGGGAAAAATGGAACGCCTCATTAGCCTGTCAGCCAGGTACCATATTCCAGTAGTAGAAGATGCTGCAGAGGCTATCGGAAGTTGGTATCAAGGGAAGCATGCCGGTACTTTTGCAAGCTTAGGGTGCTTAAGCTTCAATGGAAATAAACTTATCACTACAGGTGCAGGAGGGGCTATTCTAACCCAAGATCCCTTGCTAGCCCAAAAGGTCAGACTCCTCATTAACCATTCTCGTGTTTCTCCTATTCCATACTATCATGAAGGGCTGGGTTACAACTACAAAATGAGTAACCTACATGCTGCTGTAGGAATAGCCCAATTAGCTAAGCTGGAAACCCTTCTCCAGCTGAAAAAGCAACTAATATCTGCCTACCAGTCCTGCTGGCTTAGTAGTACAGACCACAAGATTGAAAGTTATTTCAGCCTCAAGGGAGCTACCCCTAATTATTGGTGGTATGCGGTAAGAGTGGGCAAAAAAGAAATAACGCAGAAAGAATTAGCAGGCAGAGGGGTAGAAACAGGTTCACTCTGGGTACCTATGCATTTACTTCCTATTAACAGAAAAGTAGAATTTGTTACACTTAAGAACTGTACGGATCTCCTACATACTGAGGCTATTGTCCTTCCTTCTCACCAGGAAGTAAAAAGGAAAGAAGCGGAAATGATAGCCAAATGCGTATTACAGATTAATTCGAGACAAACAATTTCCAATTAATTGGTGCGTAATTAAGTAGCCTATCCATAAAATTTATGTGCCTATTGATATTATAATTCTACATATCTATCATACTGCTGAAGTACGCACTTAGGTAAAATATTACACTTACTTATCATTTTAGGGTTAAAGTCCTAATTTGCTGATGCCATATCCCTATTCAATTTGTTTGCATGAACCAAACGATCATTGAACCAAGAAAGCACAAGCTTACCTTAAATCTTGGGGAACTGTACAGGTATAGAGAATTACTTTGGACGCTCACTTACAGGGACTACCGGGTAAAGTATGCCCAGACTTTTTTGGGATTTGCATGGGCTATCATTAATCCCCTCTTCACCTTAGTGATATTAAGTTTTGTGTTTGGGACAGTAGCTAATGTAGATACGGGCTCAGTCCCTCACCTCCTATATACTAATGCAGGACTCTGTGGCTGGGCCTACTTTCAGGCAGTCATGAGCACAGCAGGCACTTCCATTATAGGGGCGCAAGGAATGGTGAAGAAAATTTACTTCCCCAGGCTCATCATTCCACTCTCTAAAGCCATTACGGCCCTCATTGATCTGGGGATCGTTTTTATAATAATGGCAGTATTGATGGTGTATTACCAGTTCACGCCTCCCACCTCATTGGTATATTTGCCCTTTTTCATTTTAATGGCTCTGGTCTCTGGACTAGCAGGAGGGATATGGATCAGCGCCTTAACTATCAGATATAGGGACTTCCAGCATATAGTACCTTTATTATTGAGAGTGGGTATGTATGCTACCCCTATTGCTTTTCCCGCTAGCCTGGTTCCCGAAAAATACTTGTTTTTATATTATATGAATCCCGTTGCTGGAGTAGTTGAGGGTGTAAGGTGGTGTATAGTAGGAGGTACATCTCCGCATCCATATGCTTACATATCATTTGTGGTAGTAGCTGTCATGTTTGTATTAGGGTTGTTTTATTTCAAAAAAATTGAGCGAGTAATGGCAGATATTTTGTGAGGCCATTCTAAGGAGAATATTATGTCAGAGGCAGCTATACAGGTAGAGGGTGTTTCAAAAGTATTCCAGCTCGGAGTAGTAGGTAGCTATGACCTAAGGTCTACTTTGGTAAATTCTTTCCATAGAATTACCGGCAGCTTATCCAGAACTAATGGACATCATGAGCAGGAGTTCTGGGCATTGAAGGATGTATCCTTTTCCGTAGACCATGGACAGGTAATAGGCATTATTGGCCGTAATGGTGCTGGGAAGAGTACCCTACTGAAAGTCCTTTCACATATCACTGAGCCCACTTCTGGAAGAGTAACCATTAATGGAAGGGTAGCATCCTTATTAGAGGTAGGAACAGGCTTCCACCCTGAACTTACCGGAAAAGAAAATATATACCTGAACGGATCTATCCTGGGGATGAGTAGAAAGGAGATCCGGAAGAAATTTGATGAAATAGTAGCTTTCTCAGGGGTAGAAAAATTTCTTAGTACCCCTGTAAAGCGGTATTCAAGCGGTATGTATGTAAGATTGGCCTTTGCAGTAGCTGCTCACCTAGAGCCAGAAATTCTGGTGATTGATGAGGTATTAGCCGTAGGTGATGCAGAATTTCAGCAGAAGTGCCTGGGGAAAATGAAGGACGTCTCCGGGCAGGGAAGGACAGTGCTCTTTGTGAGCCACCAGATGAATGCCGTAAGAGAACTATGTGAAAAGACCATTCTTCTTCACCAGGGGCAAGTAAAGGAATATGGAAATACCATAGATGTCATTAAAAGATACCTGAATAAGGAAGGGAATCTCCTAAGTGAGTGGGTAAATGAAGGAGAGGATGACTCTCTGGATAACCCCTTTTTCCGACCCACTCGTTTTGCTATAGTAGATACCTCTTTAGCGCCACTTGAAAGAGAAATCAGTAATGATGAGAGAGTAGGGATAATCATAGAGGGAACTGTAGAAAAGGCAGATAGCTCCCTGACCCTAGGGTTCGCAGTCTACACCTTAGAGGGACAACTGCTGTATTGGTCTTTGCAGGCCGATCAGGAAAAAGAAAAATGGCCGGCTGTTAACCTGGGAGAAAATAAGTATCTCTGTTGGCTCCCGACTAATTTTTTGAATGAAGGGGGGTATCGAATAGAAATGATTCTCAGTCTTCATTATAAAGAGTGGCTAAGCAGGCCGGAGGTGAATGCGCCAGTTTTACAATTCTCCATAAGAGGAGGACTAAGTAGTTCTCCTTATTGGATGCTAGCTAGGCCGGGATTATTAGGACCTATTTTACCTTTTGAGAAAATTTAAGAAGTAGCATATGGGTTTTTATCAGTTTGGTGTACCAAAAGACCTTGTAGAAAGACTTAAGAAAGTTGGAAATATAGACGTGTTTGTGGAAACGGGTACCTTCACTGGAGGTACTTCCAGATGGGCTGCTAGTTTATTTGATCAGGTATATACCATAGAAATAAATCCTGAGCTACGGGAGAAAGCCATGAAACTCTCAGAAGCCTTTACTAACATACACTTCCTATTAGGCAACAGCAGAGATGTCCTCCCGGAGTACCTCCCTAAATTTGGTAATAACTGCCTATTTTGGCTGGATGGGCACTATTCCGGTGGGCTGACTGGGGGAGAAGATGAGCAGTGTCCTATCATGGAAGAACTCCAAAGCATAGTAGGGATTGAGAATGCTTATATCCTCATTGATGATGCCAGATGCTTTTTAGGCAGACCTCCTCAGCCACTTAAGAGTGATCAGTGGCCCCGTATAGATGAGATTTTCAGCTTTCTGAAAGAAAACTTCCCTACTCATAGATTCTCCATACATGATGATGTGATAGTATGTGTACCAGAAGCAGCATGGGAGGCAGTGGAAGATGACTGGGTAGAGAAATATTGGGATAGATTTCCTGCTAATCCTCAGAAAATGAGTAGTACGGGAAACTTCTTGAATAAACTCTCCCTATTTGTAAAATATAGAATTCTCCAAAATGAGAATTAAACAGCTTTCTACTCTGTTTCATTCATAAGCCTAATCAAATGAAAGCAACACTAGGAGAATTAAAGCATAAGATTTACCAGTCTGTCTTGCCCAGCCTTAACTACCGTGTAGACCAGGAAGTACCATTGGAAACCTGGGGGTCTGAATATGGAGAATGGGTGATCCCTAAAGGAGTGATGGGGAAAGAATCTATATGTTATTTAGCCGGGGCAGGAGAGGACATATCTTTTGATGTAGCATTAGCGGAGGCTTATGGTAGTGAAGTGCACATCTTTGACCCCACCCCCAGGGCTAGAGCACATTATAATGCCCTAAAAGAAGCGGTGGAAAAAGGAGAAGAAATGGCCCTTCCCCATAATTCAGAGTATATCTATACCATCAGTCCTACTAATTGGGGGTATGTCCATTATCATGCCCTTGGTATTTGGAAGGATAATGAGACAGTAAGATTTTACCAACCTTCCAATGAAAATCATGTTTCTCACTCTATTCTTAACCTCCAAAAAACAGATTCATACTTCGAAGCTGAGGTGGAGACCTTGGATAGTATTATGCATAAGCATGGACACAGCCGGATAGATTTATTAAAGCTGGACATTGAAGGGGCTGAATATGAGGTGATTAATGATATGCTGAATAAAAAGCTGGACGTGAAGGTGCTATGCGTAGAGTTTGATGAATTTCATAACCCACTGGATGGAAAATACCCTGTGAGAATAAATAAGGTGGTAAAGAGACTCCGTAAACAGGGATATTCCATTGTACATGCAGATGCATATTGTAACCTGACTTTTATAAAAAGATAGTTAATACATGAAACTTACGCATGTAAGTAGCAGGCTAACACCAGAATAGGGCTAATCTACTGATTATGTACCTTTTTGGGTATTGTGAAGCCCTATTAAACAGGAGCCCGACATGTCATTTAACCGAAATTATTTTCTTTTTCTACTCATTCTGTTCATACTTTTTCCGGGTAAATATGCTTTTGCCCAACCTGCTGTCACCTTAGGCGCTGACACATCTGTCTGCTCCTCCCTCATACTCACTCCTAATACCCAAGGTAGCATCACCTCCTATGTTTGGAATACAGGCAGTACCACGCCCACAGAAAATGTGAGCAGCACTGGTCTGTATTGGGTAGAAGTTAGTGATGGAAGCTTAACAGCCAGGGATAGTATATTTGTGGTAATTGCCACCACGCCAGCGGATCCTATTGGTGGTACTTTTGAGACCTGTGGTACAGGCATAACCCCATTCAGTCTAGCTGATGCTGAGGGAGAATATTTGTGGTGGGACGCCCCCACGGCAGGTAATTTACTGGCCATAGGAAATGAGGTTGACATAAATAATGATACCTCTTTCTATGTATCCTCAGCAGCTAAACTTCCCTTTGGTAGGGTAGGGGTGGAAGCGTACACTGCTGGTCCTTTTATCAATGCAGTAGATAGGGGCCTCAAATTCGATGTGTTGGAGGCCATTCTAATAGATTCCCTCTCTTTATTTGCTAACACGCCCGGACAAATTGGGATTAGGCTAAAAGATGACGGAGGTAATATACTCCAGGCTACTACTGTAACTGTCTCAGTAGGAGGAGGGGTAGAAACAGTGGTACCTATAGGGTTTGGGATTCTCCCGGGAACTAATTATACCCTTGAGGTATTTGACTTTGGAGGCGCTTCTCTATCTGTAGATAACCAGGGAATAAGCTACCCATTCAGTATTTCTGATCTTATTAATATCACTAAAACCTCTAATAACTTCACCAGCATATGGTATTATCTATATAATTGGAAAATTTCTGCGCTAAGTGATGAATGTGTGTCAAGCAGGGTACAGGTAGAGGTAGATTTATTACCATCTCCTGTGGTGGCCTTAGGAAATGATACTACCCTTTGCGGAGGAGCTATTACCCTGGATGTTACTAACGCTGGAGCTTCCTATGTATGGAGTACGGGAGAAAATACCTCCTCTATTAATATTTCCAGCTCCCAAGAAGTAGAGGTGGCCGTAAACATAGGGTCCTGTACCAGCAGGGATACGATGCTGATTGAGATATTACCTGCCCCTGAAGATCCCTTAATAGCTGATGAGACCTATTGTGGGGAAGGGACATACGAGTTATCCCTTCAGAATCCCGGATTGGTAACTCTCTGGTGGGATTCTCTATCCGCAGGGAGTATTATAGGCTTTGGGAACCGTTTTGAGCAGTTTATCAGTAAGGATACAGCTTATTATCCCCAAAATATTTCTCCCATTTCAGCAGGAGAGGTGGGAATCCTAACGCCTACCCAGTTTGTGTATGCAGATGCAGCTAGGGGCTTAAAGTTTAATGCCTCTACAGATATCATTATAGACTCCATTAGTGTATTGGCTAATACGCCACTCACCTTTAGGGTAGTCTTAGCAGATAATGAAGGCAATATATTATTGGGTAAAGACCTGGAGGTAACAGAAGGAGGAGATGCTAAAACCAGCCTGCACCTAGGCTTTCCTGTACTAGCTGGAAATGCTTACACCTTGGTGTGTGAGAACATTAGTGGTGGTAAACTACAAATCGTAAATTCTGGGGTCAGTTATCCTTACAGTCTGGATGGAGTAGTAAGTATTACTAATGCTTCCAATAACCTTAGCTCTATTTACTATTACTTATTTGACTGGAAGGTGAGCACCATTCCCTCTTTTTGTGTATCCAATCGGGAGGAGGTACAGACTTCTGTTTTACCTGTGCCTACCTTTAACTTGGGAGCTGATACTACCATTTGTGGGAATGAGGTTACCCTCTCTGCCAGTAGTCCAGGCGCTACCTACGCATGGAACACAGGAGAAACTACATCCGATATCACGGTAACCTCTTCAGGAGAATATAGGGTAGAAGCTACCCTCGGACCCTGTATCACTACAGATAGCATTAACTTGACGCTCATCCAAAAGCCAGCTGAGCCTACTGTTACGGACACCACCATATGTGAGCCGGGTGTACATATCTTAACTGTCCCTACAGAAGGGAATGGACTTACCTGGTGGCAAGAGCCGGTAGGGGGAGTGCCTATTTCCCTGGATAACTCAGTGGGTCTTGAGGTACTAGATACTACCACCCTCTATATTCAGGGATCTCAGGTAGGGTTCTTAGGATCAGTTGGGATCCCATCTAACACTAATTTTGGCCTTCAAAATGTAGCAAGGGGATTAACCTTTGATGTAGATCAAATCATAAGAATTGACACAGTTGACGTGTATGCCAGTGGTGCCACTATTGTTACCATTGAACTGAGTGACAGTGAAGGAAATATTCTTAATCAGTATACGACAGACATCATAGAGGGCCAACTCCAACGGTACAAGATTCCCTTACAGTTTGTGATTCCTCCCGGACAAGGGTATTCTCTTACTTGTTCCGTGATTCAGGGTGGGAGAATAGCCATAGAAAATGAAGGGGTCACCTTTCCTTATGATATTGATGGGGTGGTTTCCATCACAGGTACTACCAGCGGACTAACCCAACTGTATTATTATCTCTACAACTGGCAGATTACTTCTCTGAATGGAGACTGTGCCTCTGATAGAATTCCCTACACTGCTAACATTAGCCTGCCACTTTCTCTAGCAGATTCCTTGTACTCATGTACGCCTGTGGAACTCGCAGGGGGAAATAGAACAGCAACCTATCAGTGGAGTACCGGCGAACAAACCCCTTCTATTACTGTGGAAGAAACAGGAGAGTATTCCGTCCTCATCAGTGATGGGTTAGGTTGCGAGGTAGTAGATACTGCTTTTATAGATATCCCTCTTACTGCCGGTTTACCTGATGATGGCATATTATGTGGAAATATCTTGCGCACTAATTATGGGTCTGAGTCTACTTTTTTGTGGAGTACAGGAGATACTACCCCTACGGTTAGCTTGGTAAATACGGGAACCTACACAGTGAGTGTGGATGAACCCAGAGGATGTACCCTGACAGACACCATTTCCATTATAGGGTTTGATGAGTTTCCAGAAGTAGATCTAGGGTTTGATTTCGGTGCATGTAATGAAGCAACTTTGGATGCCGGAAATCCTGGACTCTTCTTTGAGTGGAGTACGGGAGAAAGCGTTCAAGCTATTACTGTGGATGCTACAGGCACTTATGATGTAGCTGTAATTAATGATAACGGCTGTACGGCCAGGGATACTATAACCATTCTTATTACCAAAAAACCAGAGCCTGATTTCATATTTACAGTTCAGGGCTTCCAGGTCAACTTTCAAATCACTTCTCCCTTTGCTCAGTACACATGGAACTTTGGAGACGGTTCTACCCAATCCATTTTTAATCCAGTCTATTTTTACCAGGATACAGGTACTTATCAAGTAAGCTTGATAGGAAGTAATTCCTGTGGAATTGATACCATCGTGAAGGAAGTAGTGATCACTGGAACGGTCAGTAATGAAGACCTTTTAGAGGAAGGGGGGTGGCGTATATTCCCTAATCCTACCAATGGCGTATTATTTGTGGAGGTAAGAGAGAGTATTACCCTGGAAGAGGCTGGAGAAATTAGGGTGTTAAATGCAGTAGGAGAAATAGTAGCGCACATTTCACTGAGGGCCTCCTCTGCAAAGCTGCAGGAGATAGACCTCTCAAATCTGGCTAACGGCATTTATTTTGTTACATTAAGAATAGGAGACCAACAAGGGATTAGAAGAATAGTACACAGACAATGAAAGAGCAGCTTCTGAAAAAAATCATAGGGAAACTCATGAAGGGCCAGCTTAGGACTGTGAAGGGTCAAGCC
>JBCCLI010000154.1:0-14091 GCA_039026975.1 Bacteroidota bacterium
AGTAGTGGAAACCCGTCCAGCGAGGATACGAGTTCCATTATTAGGATTAAACTCATCCGTTCCTACTCTGTACTCACCAAAATTACTTGGGGCATCAGCATTATCATCTACTACGATGATCTTATCTCCCTCTTGCGGATTCGCTAGTGTAAGTAGCATACCTTCATACTGCTCAGTTACTTCCAGGCTATATTCTGAGAAATTAGAAGGATCTATAACTACAGGGTCTATGCTTCCACTTCCTGTTACGGACACTGCACTTATATCTGCAATTCTGGTAAACCCAAAGGATTCTTCTACAGTACCAGTAATACTTACTTCATCTCCCACTTTTAAGGTAGCAAGGTCAGTATTTCCTACTAGACTGATCCCTGCCCAGGCTATTTCTCCCGGCTGCTGCATATACACAAATCCCAGGTTATCTCCTTCGGCAGAGGCAGTAACTATCCCGCTAACGGTTACTACTTCACCTACATATCCACCTCTTCCGCTACTTAGGAAAGTATACTGGATATCCCTTAGCTGTAAGCCATTATCTCTGATTATATAGAAAAGGGGATCTGCTACCCCTGGTACATCAGGAGCGCTACCCGTTAGGTTATCATCATCTAGGGCGCTGATGTAGTATTTAACTATATCTCCTTCATTATAGGCCATAGCTGGAATCTCTGCACTCCAGGTACCGGAAGTCTCGGTCATTACCACTTCTATGTAGTTATTATTTTCTTCTCCTATAGCATAGAATAGGGAAGCTGAACTGACTGTCCCATCTACATCTTCTATAGCGGCTGAAATTACGGTAGCCTCTGAACTGGTAGGTGTTTGCTTATCGCGCTGAATACTAGAAATCAATGGAGCTGAGGAACCTTCCTCTACTACATAGTCAGTGGACCTGAAAGGAAATAATTCATATCCTCTACCTGTTCCTTTACAGCCGTTTTCTGAATGAGCGATGACCCCACGGATATTAGTGTAAACGGTCCCTACTTGGGGCGCCACAAAATCACCTCCTGCCGCAGGAAATCTCTGGGCGAGGAATCTATCAGAAATATTGATCTTATTTCCCGCTTCATCCTGGACAGTAAAGCTGATTCTGTCTGTACCTCCTGCATTAAATGGGTTGATTTCTGATACAGTAACATCTAGAAACTCCACATATACCCCTTCCCACTGCTCACCTGTCTCAAGTTTATTAACTTGATTTTCATCATTCAGGTCTGAAACATTAACAGTAGTAAAGGCTACAGGCGCTTCTACATCTATCAGCTCTATGTTGATGGGGAGAAGTTCTGATTCTCCTCGAAATTCATCTACTATTCCAGTAACTTTTACGGAGTCGCCGGATACTAAATCCAGAATATCTACGCCTTCCTGAATATCCTGAACAGCACCAGTAGAGAATAGATCTATCCCTGAAAATGGGCCCGTTCCACTCTGTAGCCAAATATTTCTTCCTCCAGCTGCCTGTGAGTTAGGAACCAGGTCAGTACCTCCAGAACCTGGAGTGGGAACCAGGGCATCCATCACTATGGTACCAAAGGTAATGACTGTATCTCCTATGAAGTTGGCGGTGTCATTACAAGCGGCAAGGCTTTGAGCCGTTTTAGTTTGAATTTCTTGTATGGTGACCTCCTGGAAATTTTGGGCCATCCCGCTTACACAAATGCTTACTAAGAATAAAAAGCTGTAAAACTGTTTCATCATGCTGGGTTGTATAATGGTTAAGTAATAATTGACAAATTGACTGCTTGCATAAAAGCTGGTTATAGGCAGCTACCCTATGCAAATTTCCTTTATAACATGGGTATAACCTTAAATAGGCACCCTTCTTTTTTTACTTAATAATCACAAATCTCCCCTTGTACTTTTCTCCACTTTCCTGATCCGTAACTACAAACAGATATAAGCCTCTGGAAAGGATTTGATTATCTCTTGATAATAAGTCCCATGCGTGTTCTCCTCCAGAGAATACGGCTTCTTCTGAGTTTGAGTAGGTAGAGAACCAGCGCGTATCTTCCCCCCTGTAGGTTTCATTGTGCTCAAACACATCTATGAGATCACCTGATACAGAATATATTCGTACTTCTGCCCTTTCTGGCAGGTTAGCAAACATCAATCTTCTATCTTCCTCGAAGGTACTCCTTCCTTCCCAATTTGAACGTGCATAATATGGATTAGGATAGACAAAGGGATCCCCACTTGAGAAATTATTATTAGCAGGCGTTCCAGCAAAGACCCTTTTAAGGTTTGCCAGAGGAGCTGACTCCAGAGAAGCCAGATTATTAGCTTCATCTCCCTTATCAAAAGCTGTTAAGGCTATAACATGCTGCCAACCATTAGCTATGTTATCAAAGGTGTACTTGAAATGGTAGGTAGTGGTATCCCCTTCAAACTGTATAGCTTCTGCCAGTCTTGCGGATTCAAAACCTGTATCAAAGAAGAGCTTATTATCCGAAGAGTCCCAGGCTGCAATGAGCTCCAAAGATTGCTGTATATCCTGGGTATTCTGAATATCAAAGCCAAGCCTGGTTTTATATAAGCGATAACCTTCGAAATCCAGTTCGTTAGAAATAGGATCTACAGAGAAGGCAGAATTATTAGACCAGAAGACATCTATCTTATTAGATTGGCTGATGATTTTCATGCGTGGAGGCTCAGGAGGGGAAGGAAGAATAAACCTATCTATTTCTCCATCTCCGTCTAGGTCCTCTTCTGGGTCTAGCTCACAGTTGCCGTTAACGTCCTCTCCAAAGTAAGTAGTCTGCGCCCAGTTAGCATTCTGGATTAAGGCTTCTCTTTGGGCAGGAGTGTTAGCTTCGGCTGGTAAGCCATCTTTTATCCGTCTGGCACAGACTATCGCAAAGGCTATGTTTAGACTTTCTCCCGGGAGTAGGGAAACATAGGGCCCCGCAGAAATTAGGTGAGATCTATTATTAGCAGAGTTGATCTGCGATTGTATAGTGGGCCAGGAAGGGAGCTGGTTTAAGCCTGAAGCCATCTTTCCATAGCGTTGGAAATCACTAGTCGGGAAAAAGTATAAGGGATCTGCTGTATTTCTGAATTGCCAGGCATTATAATTCACCCCAAAGGAAGGAGAACCAGGGCAGATTCCATCAATATCTGAACCCAGATATTTGCTAGCCACGTAGCTGTCAGTAAAGCCAATATCCCCGATAGCGTCAAATTCATAGGCTAAGTCTAGGGAGTCTATAAAACCGTTACCTCCCTTATTAAAGAAGGCAGATCCACCTGGAGGCGTTAGGTTAACATTTCTGACCACTCCATCCATCCAATATCCTACATACATGGAGTCAATGGGAACCGTATTGACATTGGTGATCTTGAAGTTTAAGATGATAAAGAAGTTAGCGAAGTTGAAGTTCCAGTTATAGGCCTCAAAATCAACTGCTACGCCCAGCGGGGTTAGGTGGTCTTCAATAGGAATTCTACTAGTACCTGTATTAACTACGATGGCCGTATCAGTGAAAGTGGAAATAAAGTCCTGCTGAGAAATTGCCTCTGTAGAAAAGAAGGGACTGTCAAAAAGAGAACTCCTTTCCGTCAGGGGTACCTTAGAAGTAAATTCAAATCCTCTTTTTCCAGTAGAAAATCCGCTGGCATCATCTATAGCTCCTGTACTTACAGCTATTTGGCCATTCACTACCCCTCCTATCCAAAGGCCTCCATCAAAAATGTGTTCTATGCCGGAGTTTACTGGAAACTCGCAGGAAGGGAACCCCAGTAGGTTAAAACTGCCACTGAAGCCATTTCCTATAAGCCCCAGGTTAGAGATAGTGGCTCCAATATTCCCGGCAGTTGTCAACTTCTCATCGTTGATGTCTGCTAACTGAGGATATAAGAGTGGGCCATAGAAGACCAGAAAAATAAGTAGGCTACTTAGCTTCAGCTTCATGGCTGATAAGATAGATTGTGTGGTCTTAATTGCAAAGTCTCTGCAATATGAGCATGAAATATAAATTCTACGTAAAACCTTCGTAAGAAAGTCGTAAAAAATTCTACTGATTAAAGTGAGAAAGAAGAAAAGAGCCTGCAGGGAAACACAAATTTATTAAATTCAGCTATATGCGTACAGAGTTTTGGTTTTATATTTTGCTGGGTCTATTTATTGCTACGCTGGTAGAGGCGGTTAGCACAGCCAAGAAGAAGGGAAGAAATCCCTGGAACGCCTTCTTTATCACCCTGCTGTTTTGGCCTTTAGGATACTTTATCCTGCGTGAGTAAAGATGTACTAGCTGTCGCCTAGCTGTCTTGTAAGCCATCAAACAATTCGTAACTTAGGTGTGTTTTAGGAATTCATACTAGTACCTTATTAACAACGCATTATAATATGTATCCAGCAGAAATTGTGGCTCCTATGCGTGCAGAACTTGTAGACGCAGGCGTAAGAGATCTCAGAACCATTGAAGAAGTAGATGAGGCCATGGCTCAATCCGGTACTACGCTGGTAGTAGTGAACTCTGTATGTGGATGTGCTGCAGGGACTATGCGTCCTGGAGTAGTACACGCGCTACAGAATGAAGCTAAGCCTGATCATGTAGTAACTGTGTTTGCAGGAGTAGCCTTTGATGCTACTAAAAAAGCTAGAGAGTATATGCTACCATATCCTCCTTCTTCACCCTCTGTTGCTCTATTCAAAGACGGCCAACTGGTTCATATGGTTGAAAGACATCATATTGAAGGTAGGCCAGCGGAGCTCATCTCAGCTAACCTGAGAGGGGCTTTCGACGAGTTTTGTAAGTAATGATTAACTCCAGATTCGGGTGAGTGCGCTTATTCGGGTCTGGAGTGCTCCTTTCTGCTAAGAGGCTTTTTGGAAAGCCGGCCTCACTACAAGCTGCCACCGCTTTCCTATCTTATATTTATTCCTCCCTGTATAGCGTATGCCCAAGCCGGCCGCCATCATACTGCTGACTATAATCAGGCTGTTTAGGTCTGGAGTTTGCTTATCTATAATGCTGTTCACCGTGGCTATCCCTACAAGCGCGCTTCCTCCTGCCATGGTGCCAGAATAAAACATCTTCTTAAAATACTGCCAATAGTTATTCTCACTGGGATAAATTATAGAAATATTCTCCAGAGGTACATAATCTTTGAAGACCTGTAAGGCGTCTTCTTCGTCATCCCCCAAGTTAATGTTCTTAACTATGATCAGATCTTTTTTAGTTACGGCACCTATGTATCCATGGTAAACGGCATCATCCCCTTGAACCTGGAACCTGATGAAGTCTCCTGGAAGTAAGTATACCCGCTTGAAGCTTTTTCGCTTCTCAAGGGAAAGGACATGTTGGGCGAAGGTGGATGGCGATAGCAGGATGAAAGAGAGCAAGATATATAGAGGACTCCACTTCCTGACACACTGCATAGACGTTCTGTTAAATGCTAGTCAGTATACTAGGTAGAATTTACCATAATTTAAGGAATATTCTTGCCAGTACTTTGCTTTATCTACTATATTTAAGGCCCAATTGTCAAATCTGTATGCGGATGTGGCGGAATTGGTAGACGCGCTAGATTCAGGTTCTAGTGGGGGAAACCCTGTGGAGGTTCGAGTCCTCTCATCCGCACTCTTCTTTTCTCATAGGAGAAACTGTTCCACTAGCCACGCAAAACTGATCCCTACCAGGTTTCCCACTCCCAGGCCTATAACCCCAAGTGTCATTCCTAACGGGACTAGCTCTCTATTCTTGATAGCACTGGCTACAGGGCCTATAAAAGGAGGGCCACATACGCCCGCTGCTGTAGTGATGATGGCTGTATCAGCATCTATCTTGAGTAAATAGCAAAATAAGGTATGAAAGAAGAGCGCGCCATATACTATGATAGCCATGAATCCGATGAGCTGAGGTACCCCAGTAACCAAGCTACTGAGATCTACCATGGAACCTGCTGTTACACAGAAGATTAAAAATAGATATTCTCCCGTTTCGTAACTGAGGGGGAGTTTCCTGACAAAAGGTACAAACGCACTTCCCAGTCCTAGCAAGGTTATACAAATGATCATAATCATATCATTGACCTCTTGGTAAAGGAGATAGGAAATGACTAGACTCAAGAGGAGAATCACCATGCTAACCCCAATATTTTTCAGAATCTGAACCACTACATGTTGTGTAGGTGCTGAGGCAGTGGGAAAATCACCTGAATTAGTAACCGTATTTTGTTTGCCAAAGGCTGGGAGAAACTTGCTAAAGATCTTCTGTGCCACAGATAGCATAAAAACCAGATAAACGCCACTTAGCATGAGATCTGTGAGGGTCATTTCTACAAATATTTGCCTATCTAATCCCAGGGCATGGTTGACAGCAGCCAAATTGGGGGTGCCTCCCGTGTAGACTGCCATAGCCATTCCAGCTTTACCTGCTACTTCCGGCATATAAGCCTTAAAAATCCATACAGCTATTCCTGTGCTGACACTTAATCCCAGTAGGAATAATAGCCAGGAAACCAGGGTCTTACCCGCTAGCTTCAGCCATTTTTCAGGTTGGGCAGAGAAGAGAAGCATGGGAATGGCCAACACGACCGTAATATTTAAAAATTGGTGGCTGGTAGGTTCATGAAGGGGAAGCCCAGGGATATTTCCGAACAGGATTCCCAAGGCATAACAGAAAAAGGCAGGGCTTAGGAAGTCTATCAGCTTAACCTTTTTGCTCGCTTTCATGAGTACGTAAGGCAGACATATATAGACCAGGACTTGCAGAAAAATGGTTAGCATTAGAATAAGGACATTTGAGAATTGGTGTCCGGTACGCCCGGAATGGAGAGGGAAAGGCCCAGGGTGGCGTTAAACTGTTGGATGGCATATTTCCCGAGATCTGAAGCCAGCAGGTCAGCAGGTTCATGGGCGAAGAAATAGACCTCTTCCAGTCCCTCTTTCACCCAGGCTTTAATCCTTTTCATCCAGTCATCTACTCGCTGGAAGTCTGTGGGATGAAGGGCGTTCCCCACAAACCTGAGCATGAGAATTCTATTAGTTAGGCTCATATGGAGCACATCTCTTCTTCCAGATACATCTGTAATCAAAGCACCTGAACCATACTGGGTCAACAGCTCATATACAGACCCTATAAGCAGCTGATCCTGAAACCAACCTTCATGTCTAAATTCAAAAAGAATAGGCAGATCTGAAGGCCATGCTGAAAGAAAGATCTCCAGGTTCCCGATCTGTTCCGGCCCAAAAGAAGGATGCATTTGTACGAAGGTAGGGCCCAGCTTTTCTTCAAAATGCCTGATAGCCTCACAAAAAGCAGTAGTCTGCCCCTGGTTCAGTAGCTTAGCATAATGAGAAATGGTCTGAGGGAGTTTAGGACAAAAAATAAAGTCATGATGGGCACTCTCCTTCCACTTTTTGACGGTCTCTATTTTTGGAATCCGGTAGTGGGTGGTATTAAGTTCTATGGTGTTGAAAGACTGAGAATACCACTGTAGGTAATCTGCTTGCTTGGTTTTGGGCGGAAAGAGTACCCCTACCCACTCTTTACTGGCCCACTTAGGGCAACCCGTAAATACCTTGACAGGAGAAGAGGAAGGAGCGCCTCCTAACACCTCCATGGTTCTGGGGTCAGTCTCAGGAAGAGAAAAGTCTACCTGACTAATATCTGCTAATTTGCCAAATTTCACGTCCTAAAGATAGGCAAACTTTAAGACGTATGAGCCTGCTAAAATGTAGTCATACCTCCTAATCTCGATTTTTTCTTATCGGTCTACTTCCTTCTTTAGGGCATGATTCATTTTTTCAAAGCTTTTTAAGGTCTCATCCCCAATCATTCTCATAATTAAGCCACTTAGTAAACCGCTGAACATCTCTCCATGAATGAGCTTGGTTTGGTCATCTCCTAGATCCTCTAGCTTAAAGTAGTGTCTCCCTTTGAACATCCCCATCATTCCCTTTCCCAGCCACTCAAGTTCTTTTTGGGGCTCTGCCTTGGTTATGGTTGGCATAAAAACGTTCACCTTACCATTTAGAACCATCTTATTGGTGATCCTATTTCCTACTACAGGCTCTCCTTCAGAGGATATAATAAATGGATTCCAGTGTTGATAGTTAGGCAGGTCAGTGAGGGTTCTCCATACCTTTTCTGTGGAGGCATTGAGAATGATTTCTGTTTTTAAGTGAGACATGGGAGTTATTTCTGCTGTTATGATAGCGTCAAGTTTCCACTTAGCCCGGTCTATTCCATTAACAATTGTAAAGAAGTTAGTTTCCCTCTGCCAGTCGCTTTCTAATTCTACTTAAAGAAACGGGAGTGATTCCCATATAGCTAGCCAGGATATGTTGGGGAATTCTATTCTCTAATCCAGGATGTAGTTCCTGATAGGAAGTGTACCTCTCCTGCGGTTTATGGATGATGAGGGAAGCGATAATTTTCTGGGCAAAGGACATCCTCATTTCCAGTAACTTTCTGGTGAAGATATTCATCTTAGGTACCTTTTCGAATAATTGGTGCAGGCTATCGAAAGAGAAAGCCAGCAATTCAGAATCCTCTAAGCTTTCTAGTACCTGTATGCTAGGGAGCTGTGAAAAAAAGCTTTCATGTGAGCCTGCAAACATATTCTCCTGGAAAATGAAACCTGTAACTTCATTTCCATCATCTGTAAGGTAGTAATACCTGAGGAGGCCTTTATTGATGAAATAAATCTCTTGTGCTACTTCTCCTATATCTATCAAGATACAGTTTTTGGGGGTGTCTGTAAGGGTAATAGCTGCTTTTATTAGCTCTTTTTCCTTCTGGTTAAAGGTTACAAACTGGTCTGTAAATGCCCAAAAATTGTCGAACATAGCTGTTGCTGGTTATGAAGAAGTTGAGTTTCATCTAAGCTATTGAAAAATGTTAGAATAGAGTCCCCTTCTCTACTTTCCTTTCTCATATGAAAAGACCCCCACCAAGCGGCATGGTGGGAGCCCAAAATGATTCAGGTTATCATGAAGAGTTAGATTCCAAGAATATCTCCTGTCTTAAGGTCCAGGGAAAAGTTCTCTCCCTGGATAGCGATGGTGGCCGTCCCATCTCCATTGAAAACTACACTTCCATTTATACTATAGGTATTACCAGTTGCGGTGGTACCTAAGAGCGTGTAAGTGGCGGTTCCTCCAGTGATACTTTTAGCATTGAGATCTACCACTAAGTCTGTTAGTCCAAAGCTTACAGAAGCATCAGAGGATGTCTTATTAAAGATTTTAGATTCAAAAGAGCCAGATCTGGAATCGGAGCCATTAATCTCAAAAATCTTATAATCACTGGACAGCTTTACCAGAGAGAGGCTAGAAGAACCGCTGTTAGAAGAGGCCATTCTGGGAGCATCAAAACTAGAGCTGTAAGAAACCTCATAAGAGAAAGTCTGAGGATCATCATTCTCACAGCTTATGGCATAGGAATAGCTTAATTCTCCCGTGTAGGAAATGGCAGCACCTGATGAACTACTAATGCTGTAAGAAGTATCTGCTTGGGCACCACATGGATCAAAATCTACATCTGTGGCTACTTCTTCAGAAGTTTCTGCTACCTCAGTAGATACTTCTGTTAGTCCTGCTGAGGACCTGGCCAGGGAAGTTCCTACAATTTCTGCCGCCTCTTCAGTGGTAATTTCTGATGCCGCAGAAGGTGCGTCTTCATCTTCAGTACAACTTGAAAAGGCAACTAGAGAAAGGATCAGGATGAGAACTGTGTAAATGGATTTCATGTCTAGAATAATTAGCTTAATTGGTTAAACAAAGTTGGAATTTCATATTCAACCAGATAAGCTAAGCCTCTTTAAACTGTACTCATGGACTAATAAAAAAATATTTGATAGAAGCTGTGGAATTGAAAAATATGGTCTTTAGGGAGTTTAAAGGCCTTTTTTAGGGGCTAACAATAATTTTATAAATAAGAAAAAAATGATTTTAGGAAAATATGTAGAATGAAAATACTAGCTGTTCAACTGAACGCCTAAGCTGTTCAATTGACTGCTAATATTGTTCAATTGACTTGCTGTGTGAAGAGAGAACTTAGTTTTTGGGCTTAACTAGCGGGATTTAGTTATACGTGTCTATCTGGATTTTCAGGCTCCCATCCTCTTTCTGCTCCAGCACCATAAGATAGGTTACTACTGATGTATGCTCTTCCCCCTCACTTGTGTACGTTAGATGGGAAATACCTAAATCAAAATAGTACGTTCCCTTATCATCCAGACTGACTTCAAATTGCTCCCATAGCGGGGGCTTTTCTTTTAATGCTTTCCAGGGTTCACTACCTAGCATTTCCTCCAGGCTGGTACTCATAAACTGCTCTTCTAGTCTCCAACTAACTGCCTTCCCTTTCATTTTCTCCCAGTATGCTATAATGTCATTTTCTCCACTAGCCACTACTTCACTAGGGTTTAGTAAATACCCATCTGTGTCATAATAAGCAGCTATACCTCTCATATCATCTTCCTTCCAGCTGTTTTCCATTTGTCTATGTAGCTCAAAAATCTTGTCATAAGATGGTGGGGAAGATACTTCTCCTTCAGCTTGGGAGAATCCAGCTATAGGGAGAAATATACTCAGGATGAAGAGGATACGAAAATATGTCATAAGGAGTGATTACACGGTGAAAGGAGAAGATATGTATGAATGTATTTGAACAGCAACACTTAATTACTTCAGACATGCTTAAGCTAACAAAAAAACAGATTCGTTACCTCGCCATTGGTCTAATATGCCTCATATTACTTCCAGCAGGGTCAGCCAGGTTGTTTGAAGCCAATGAATCCGGTAAAACCTTGGTGATTCAGTACCTCACAGGAGATGTAGTGGTATATACTAAGCCAGGTATTAAGCCCCAGCTCCTTGGGAAGACAGAGAAGTACAAAAAGGAGCATGACTATGAGTTCCGTAAAAACATTCGTTTTAATGACGGCGGTACAGGAACCATCATAGGATCTTTCCGCTACTCTCTGCCGGAAGATGAGAACATGGTCGAAACCATCCATGCGGTGTATCCCAGCCAGGAAGCGTTAGAAAGAAGCTTGATTGGAAAAACGGTGGATAATGCCATCTATGCTACAGGACCATTGGTATCATCTACAGAGTCTTATGCAGAGAAACGAAACGACCTGAGAATCTACATAGAAGATCAGGCTAAGAATGGAATTTACCGGGTAGTGACCATAGAAGGTCGTGAATTGGATGCCCTCACAGGTAAAGAGCGGGTAGCTAAGCAGGCGACTATCATGGAAAGAGAGGGGATATACGTACGTGCGGATGAGTCTCCCATTGCTCAGTTTGGAATCAACTTGTATAAGTTATCCATAGACTCCATCAGGTATGATAATGAGATTGAAAGGCAGATAGCACTTCAACGTGATGCCCTTCTACAGATTCAAACTGCCATAGCCAATGCAAAGGCTGCCGAGCAGGACGCCCTGAAAGCAGAAGCTCAGGGAAGAAAAGAAGTAGCTGAAATAGAGGCCAAGAAAGCCGTGGAATACGCACAGAAGATTCAGGAACTCCGTATCGACTCGGCCCGTGCCGCCAAAGATCTTGAGATTGCCCTGATCCAGTCGCAGACCATACGTACTGAGGCAGATGCTCAATACTACAAAAACCAGAAGCTGGTATCTGCAGGTCTTACCCCTCAGGAGAGAGCCTTATGGCAATATAAGTCAGATTCTATTTGGGCAGAAAATGTAGCGGAAATCAAGCTTCCTGCTAACTACATACAGTCAGATGGGAAAGGACAAAGCTCCCTACTTGAGCAACTAACGGTACTTCAAATGCTTCAAAACAAATCAAATAAGTAGATCTTTAGTCAACCTGAAACTACACTGAGCCGGCAGCCTAAGCTGCTGGTTTTTTTAGTTCTTTAATGAGGAGTCTTATTTTGATTAGTTACTTAGTTAAAATACGATAATTTACTTGTAAATATAGTATAATGTCATTAATTTACATGTATATGAATTTTTTATGGAGCTGACAAATAAAGAAAAATTTGTACTGTCCTTCCTCTGTAATGTGAAAAGTTCTTATCCTAGTAAAATTGTAGTTGATGTATGGGAAAAGTATAACATTAATATCGAATATGGAAAAGTTACTAAAGCTTTAGAAGGACTTGTAGAAAAAGGACTTGTTTCAGATTTAACTAGACCAGTTATTGACTATGAGAGGTCTGGCCCAATTAAAAAAGGCTGGTATAATATCACTCCATTAGGTGAAGAACAGATAGAGAGAGAGAAAATTACTGCTAGTAATATTATGTTATTATGGGGTAACAAGAAATAAGAATCACATAATGGAATTATATCAATTTTTCATAATCTTTTCACTAATTCACGTGGTTGGAGCTATTGCCATATGTTACTTCAAGGAGATGAGCTTTTCTCAGTTAATCATAAAGGTTAGTATAGAGAAAAATCCTCTTTTCCTGCGAAGAAACAAAAATACATGGCTACACGACTTAAATAATCTTGAAAAGTATTATGTAAGTAAATTGGATAGAGAGAAGGTAAACATTTTGATGACAAGACATGCTGTATCTTTGTTATATTTTAATTTTCACAAAACAAAAATTATTCTCTTGATAGATATAGTGCTACGTACCAAGCCAATCAAGCTAATTATTGATATAATTTTTGATTCAATCTATTTAGAAGCGAAAAAATGTTTTAGAGAAGGTTTGTACGAAATTAGTGGTAAGAAGACTCTAGGGTACTACATTTCCCCAATTGGTGCAAATTAATTTTCGCAGTATAACAAATTTAAAACTCTCACCTTCAGAAGTATATAAAGCTCTGAGGTGATCTTCCCGTTCTTATCTCTATAAGAAAAAATAATTCACTCTCTTCTGAAACCCATAGCGCAAATTTTAAGCATTTATAGTTGGAAAGAGCTAATTTCAATACATCGTGGAATTAGCTCCCCTCATAACCTACATAACTCGCTTCATAGAGCTAAATACTCATGAAGTGGCTATTTTGTCAGATCACATAAAAGTTAGAACCTATCTAAAGGGGCAGTACATTGTCCAGCAAGGAGATGTTTGTGAGTATGAAAGCTTCATTCTGTCAGGTAGTGCAAAGACCTTCTTCATAGATCAGGAAGGACATGAGCATGTGGTGATGTTAGCTATTGAAAACTGGTGGACCTCAGATCTGGGGAGCTTCATCACACGTGAACCAGCCGACTACCACGTACAATGCCTGGAGAAAACCACAGTCGCTCAATTCTCATTCGATGCGCTCACAAGCCTTTATGGGGAGATCCCTCAGTTAGAGAGGTTCTTCAGAATTATTCTCCAGAATGCCTATGTGGAATCTCAAAGACGGATAGTGAGAAATCTAAGCCTGCCTGCCAAAGAACGATACAAACTGTTTTTAGAGAATTATCCTGAAGTCGAGCAAAGGTTCCCCCAATACCTCATAGCTTCCTACCTGGGTATCACTAAGCAGTTTTTAAGCAGAATCAGAACGGAATTACAGTAGTAAGTGTCTGTTTTGTTAAACTAGTTTCATCAAATTTATTCTCCTATCTGAATTTATTTTGGCACTCCTCCTCGGAGCTTTGTGTAGTTAAATCATTAACACAAAGCATATGGCAGATCTATTGAAAAAAATTACGACCCTAAATGAGTGGGTGCTTCAGGGCAAAGTGATGGAAGCCTTTGAAGAGTTTTATGATGAGCAGGTAATCATGCAGGAAAATGAAGAAGAACCCACGGTAGGAAAGGACGCTAATCGAAAGAGAGAAGAAGAATTTACCCGCAATTTAATCACCTTTAGAAAGGCTAAGCCCTTAAAAATAACGGTAGGCCAGGATGTTACCATGGTAGAATGGGCATACGATTATACCCACAAAGAATGGGGAGTGAGAAACTATACCCAGGTTTCTGTACAGGAATGGAAAGATGGGAAAATAGTCAAGGAGAAGTTCTATTATAATTTATAGTGCTCCCTGCTTGAATTTAATATCTGATTTAGAGAACAACCTATAGTCTGTTTTTATAGATAGTAGTGGTAAGGAGGCGTAGACTACTTTGCCACTACCTTCTCGAACACATAGACTCAAATCATTTCTGGCAAACTATTCCAGTACAATCACACTAGAAGTTATTTCTG
>JBCCLI010000155.1:0-14039 GCA_039026975.1 Bacteroidota bacterium
AAGGCCGGGATACCGGATGGCCCCTCAACCTTCTCCAATGTCCCTCTGGCATGACGCGCTATTTTTGTAGGGGTAAGTGAAACAACATTGGGGCTGGCCTATGTCAGACTACCCTACTCCTACCGTCATCGCGCTGGGGCTAAGCGCATGGGCCGCGAGTCAGCCGCGATCTCGTGCGTATCTGTCAGGACAGCGTTTCTAGAGTAAGGCCGGGATACCGGATGGCCCCTCCCTGTTCCTCCCATAAGTCTCTCTGGCGAAACTACTTCTCTTGCAAGGCCTTTACGTAGGCATAGCTGTCCAGCTGGGCGTGGACGGGGTTTGCAGGATCTGCGGAGACATGGACGTTGTTGAGGTCACTGTCCAGACGGACGGCCTTTACGTTGTCTTCTAGCTGGTACTTCACGATTTGCATGATCTGCTCTCTGGCTTCCTGATGGTAGATGGGAAAAACTACTTCTACCCGGTGGTTCAGGTTCCTGCTCATCCAGTCAGCTGAGCCTATATACATCTCAGACTGGCCTCCATTATGGAAATGGAAAATACGGGCATGCTCTAAGTAGCGGTCTACTATGCGTGTAATGGTGATATTCTCACTCAGTCCTTCTACGCCTGGGCGTAGGCAGCAGATCCCTCTTACTACCATGTCTATCTTTACCCCTGCCTGACTAGCTTCATACAGCTTATCTATCATGCTGCGCTCTTCCAGGTTATTCAGCTTAATGAGGATATACCCTTTCTTGCCTGCTTTAACTTCTCTTATCTCTCGTGAGATCAACTGCTTGAAGCGCGTTTTCATGTTAAACTGAGCCACCAACAAGTGGCTAAACTTAATCTCTGACTTGGGTTTATCAGGATTATTAAAGTAGGTGAATATCTGGTTCAGCTCATCTGTGATCCGTTGATCTGCTGTCAGGAGTCCGTGGTCTGCATAGATACGGGCTGTTTTTTCATTAAAGTTTCCCGTACTCAGGAAGGCATATCCCTTAAGCTTCCCTTCTTCCATTCTCCTAACTAAGGCCACTTTAGCATGTACTTTTATCTTGGGATCATTAGAATAGATGACATTAACGCCTGCCTCCTTCATGTTCTCTGCTGATTGAAGGTTAGACTGCTCATCAAAACGGGCTTTGATCTCCACAAAGACTGTTACCTCCTTTCCATTCAAGGCAGCACTAATCAAGGCATTTACGATGGCAGAATTAGAGGCTACCCGGTACTGAGTAGTCTTGATTTCTTTTACATCCGGGTCCTGGGCAGCTTCATTCAGGAAACGGAGTACATAATCATAGGTCTGATAAGGAAAATGTAGCATTTTATCTCCCTCCGCCATGGCAGGCATGATTTTCTCAAATTTGTCTATCCCTGCGTGAGGTAGTTGTGGGAGTGGGGCTACTTCCAGCTCAGGCTTAACATGCTTGAGGGGATTAGGGAATCCGAAAAAATCATTGAAATTATGGTATTGCCCTCCAGCTACCAGATCCTCCTTACTCAGCCCAAGGGTTTTTCTGAGATACCGTAGCATTGCAGGCGACATCTTAGGATCATATAAAAATCTGGAAGGATCATTTACAGCACGCAACAGCAGATTATTCTTTATCTTTTCTACCAGTGTCCCTCCCAGTTCATCTTCTATCTTCAAATCTGCATCTCTTGACATTTTGATGCTGAAGCATTGTGCTACCTCGTACCCAGGGAAAATCTGATCTAAATTGGCACGGATAATATCTTCTAAGAAAATGATGGTATGAACCTTATCTTCACTGAGGGGTAAAGTGGTGAATCGAGGAATATTATGGTGCGTAGGTACTAACAATATGGCATAGGTGGCATTAGGATCTTTCTTATTCTTATCGAGAAGCTCCAGCGCCAAATAAATAGAGTGATCCCTTAAAAAATGAGTGATCTTTCCTTTCTTCAACAGCTCAGGATGCATGTAGGGCTTTATCTGCCTGGAAAAAAAGTCCCTGACAAAAGTTAGTTGGGCCTCATCATCCGGTGTCTTGAGGAGGAGTCTAATATTATTCTCCGCTAGCTCAGGTAGGATTTGTTCTCTAAAGATTTGGCCAAACTCTTCCTGCTGGCGTGATACCTCCACATGAATCCTTTCCAGGATGGCTTCAGGGGTAAGCCCTAACTTCTTTCTTTTTTTCTTCTTGACTTTTAGCAGACTCCTGATGGAAGCTACCCTTACTCTGAAGAACTCATCCAGATTAGAAGAGTAAATAGCCAGAAATTTTATTCTCTCATAAAGGGGTAAGCTGGGGTCTTTCGCCTCTTCCAGCACTCTGTAATTAAATGATAGCCAGCTAATATCTCTATTAACGTATCTAGTTTCTTCTACCAATGGTGTGGGACTATTCTCAAGGATAGCTTCTTCTTTAGCGGGCTGCGCCATGGGTTGTCTGTTAGCGTACTTGTAAGGGGAGAATATACAGCATTTTAGTGGATTCAGAAATAACAGCTATGGCTTCCTATTCTCAGGGAGTAGGAATAGAGTCTTTCTGAAGAAAAATGATCATCCCTTGCAGCACTTTCCCCCCTCCCTTCGTCTCTCCCTTAGGACAAAACCAAACGTACATGAAAACGCAAGTACCTGTATTAATTATGTTGATAACTTTTGCGGGGATAACCTCCTGTGATGAAGAAGAGGATCCCACTCCTCAAATGGAATTAGCATTCGATTTTGAGGGAGGATCTGAAGGCTGGGAAGCTGGATTTACAGACTACTACCCAAATAGTGGTACTGACTATGAACTAAACGCTGGCATGAGCCAACTTCCAGCTCCGCTAGATGACACTCAGCCTGCTTTCCGAATCAGCGGAAGCAATAGAAGCGATGACCTCTTTATGTTTCTGAAAAGAAAAATTGAAGGCCTCCAGCCGAAAACGACTTATGAACTAGTCTTTGATGTATCTATGGCTTCTGCCTATCCAGAGGGATCAGTAGGGATAGGAGGAAGTCCCGGAGCAAGTGTGTACCTGAAAAGTGGGGCCACTACTGAAGAGCCCATTCCCGTTCTCGATTCGCAAATACCGGATTTTCTCATCCTGAACATTGACAAAGGAAACCAGTCTAATCCGGGAGCTGACATGCAAGTTATAGGAAACATAGGTATTGATAAGGAGGAATTTGAGTATACCCTTATCTCTCGCTCAAACAGCACTAACCCTTTTGAGATTACTACTGACGAGGAGGGGAGTATGTGGGTGATTCTAGGGACAGATTCAGGCTTTGAAGGTAAAACCACCCTATACTACAACCAGATCAGGCTAAATTTGACAGCAAAAGGATAGCAGATTTTAATCACCATTTTTCATAGCAAAAGCAAGGGGCCCCCGTAATGGAGAGCCCCTTTTTTCTACCTGTATTTTTCTCTATTCAGAAAAAGCTGTCAATTCAGTGTAGCTGTTCAGTGTCCCTGACTGGTCATATTCTTCTGTTCTGACCATACCTACCTTATCATTATACCAGGCTGCAGTTTTAAACTGCATACTTATCCCCATAGCACCATCAGTAGTGGTCAGAAAGGTCATCTTATAGCAGGTGAATGTCCCCGCAGGTGTAGTCAGGTTTTCCTGCTTTTCTACTTTTCTCTGAGAAATAAGGGTAGTGAAATTCATTTCCATTCCCATGGCTTTCATCTCCATATTCATCTTGGCGTCTGGTAGGGTTTGGCCTATGTCCATACGACTGGGGAAAATCAAATTATCTGACTCCACCTTCATATCAATATCTATTCCTTGGTTCCCCATCATCTCCTTCATAGCCTCTCCTGAGAATATATCACTCAAGTTCATCTGAAGTTCTCCATTGACACATTTCACTGCGTAGGAGATATCCACTTTCTCCTCCATTTCTTTTCCATCTATCTGGCTAGACACCTGAGCAGCTAGTCCTCCCGAGATAGTGCTGACTTTGGAGACTGTGGTAGAGGTAGTAGTGGTAGGCTTACCATTAGCGGTGTAGGTGGTACTCTCAAAGGTGGCTCCTTCTATCATTGGGAAAAAGCTACAGTCCTGCGCACTGGCGGAGAGGAGAAAACCCCCTATTAATAAGAGAACACTAAGTCTTTTGATCATAATTACCTTTATGTAGATGGGTTAATTATTTTGAGAATGACGTAAGCTCACTGTATCCATACATCTTCCCATTTTTATTATAGGTTTCTGATCTTACGATTCCTACATCTTTACTGTACCATTCTGTAATCCTGGAAGCTATGTTTATTCCCATCTTTACGTTTGCTAAATAGCTAATCTTCACACACTCATAGGTGCCTGCAGGAGTAGTAATACTTTCTTCTGCTTCTACTTTTCTATCAGAAATACGAATTGTCATATTCATAATGGACGCACTGATGGTAAGGGTCCCCCCTGGCAGACGTTGGCCTACGCTCATACTAGGCGGAAAGACCAGGTAGTCTCCCTCTACTGTGGCATCCAGGCCCATACTAGAAAAACTCTGCTGTGAGCTAGCTGGCACAAAGTTTCTCATATCTATGAAGAATTCTCCTTTATCACACTTGACCGTATAGTCTACTGCTAGTGATTCTCTTCCTTTTTTATCTGTAGTAATACTGGATACTACTAACTCCATTCCGCTGGCAGTGGAATTATTCTCTATGACTTCATGCATAACTACGGAAGTCTCTTTTCCTTTCTTATCATAATTAGTAAGGGTAAAGGAGGTGCCTTCCTGCATAGGGAAGTAGACCGTGCAGTCTTGAGCAAAACTTATTGTTGGGCATGCTAATACAGCAGCGGTAGCGATGATCATGAATAGGTTTTTCATAAGAGTAGGTATAGGTTGTTAGGTGGTGGTACATTAGGGTGAAGGTAAATGTATAACCACGTGAATGGGTTATATTCTAGTTTACCAAAAGTTTTCCCTTAAAACGAAAAAAGAAGTCGAAACATGTTATTCAACTTCTTTCCAGGTCTTAAAAGGGATGCTGTTTTAGCTTTTCATATATAGTTCTCCTTATGCGGAATCCTGTACATCAGGTAGTTAGAAAAAATCAAGCTGTTTTTCCCACTCACAGTCCACCGGTTATACACATACTTATCCACAATTTCAGCTTATTCTCCCTTAAAATCAGGGGTTCTCTTCTGTAAAAAGGCTGATACGCCCTCCATAAAATCTTTAGACTTAAAATTCTTCCCCTGGTTGCGGGCTTCTTCTGCTAACCCTTCTTCCAGGCCTTGGGTGGTGCCGGCTCTTAGATTGGCCTTGGTGTGCTTAATGGCTAAGTAAGGGCCATTGGCAAGTCTTTCTGCCATGTCCTGTACCACCTGGTCAAGGGTATTATCCGCCACTACCTGATTCACAAGTCCCAGGGACTGAGCCTCTGCCGCTCCTATAATGGCGTGGGTAGCCATCAGCTCAAAAGCTTTATGATACCCTAATCGCTCTGGCATGAAGTAAGCGCCTCCTGCGTCTGATGAAAGTCCTATCTGGGTGAAGATCTGGCTGAAGCGTGCTGTCTCTGAGGCATAAATCATATCACAGGCCAGCACAAAATTAAATCCGGCACCCACGGCTACCCCTCTTACCTTAGCTATAATGGGTTTATCCATGTCTCTCATGGCAGTGATCATGGGATTATAGGTCTCCTTCAAAAAAGTAGTTACATCAAAACTATCTCCTGACTGAAGGGTAGAAGGATCCAGATCTGCCCCCGCACAAAAATTATCTCCTATCCCAGTGAGAATGATTACCCTGCAATTATCATCATCTCTACTCCTGAAAATCTCATCTCTAAGCTGAGCTGACATCTCAGAGCTGATGGCATTTTTCTTATTGGGCTGATTAATGGCTATGGTTTTAATGTATCCTTCCTGGGTAACCAGGAGTTTTTCTGCTGTGAGGTTTTCTGCCATGGGAAAATTGTTAAATGATGAATATGGAAGTAGGAAGATAGTCAGAATTTTCCTAGATTTAGAATGCATGCATTCTAAATCTATTAAAAACGTTTAAAAACCCTTAAGCTACCCCAATGGCCAATCAATATTTCAGTATGCGTAACCTGCGCTTCAGCCTATATGAAGTTCAAAAATTGCAGGAGCTCTTTACCTACGACCGCTTTTCTACCTATGATGAAGAATCCAGTGGCATGATGCTGGATGCTTGTAAACAATTTGCTGATACCCACCTATATCCTCACTATGAAGATATGGACAGAAATGCTCCTTACCTGGATGATGATGGAAGGGTGCACGTACACCACAGTGTGCGTGGGATGATGGATGCAGCAGGAGAAGGGGGGTGGTTAGGGGCTACGGCGCCCATAGAACTAGGAGGTATGGAAATGCCTAATATGCTGGCTTCCAGTGCCAATTTCATTATAGCAGCAGCTAATAACGCGGCTTCAGGCTTCCCCGGGCTTACTACGGGAGCGGCTAACTTGATAGTTTCTTTCGGATCTGACCAGGATAAAGAGACTTACCTCCCCATGATGTTCTCCGGGAAATGGCAGGGAACCATGGCGTTGACTGAACCCCAGGCGGGGAGTTCCTTATCTGATATTACCGCAACTGCTACCCCTAACCCAGACGGGTCATACAGAATTAAAGGACAAAAAATATATATCTCCTGCGGAGATTACACTACTACTGAAAACGTTATTCACCTGCTCCTAGCCAGAATAGATGGTGCTCCTAAAGGAACCAAAGGGATTTCTCTTTTTATTGTTCCTAGAGAAAGAATAGAGGAAGACGGGGCTCTCACTTTTAATGATGTGACTACTGCGGGTATTTACATGAAACTGGGACAGAAGGGTAATCCTGCTACTCACCTCATGTTTGGAGAAAAGGATGACTGCCACGGATCCTTAGTGGGAGAGGCTAATAAAGGGCTGAGCTATATGTTCCAGATGATGAATGAAGCCCGTATCATGGTAGGAATGGGAGGTGCTTCTATAGCTTCCGCCGCCTATTACGCTTCTTTAAGATATGCAAATGAGCGCCCACAAGGGAGGCTGATACAGTCTAAGGATATTTCCCAGGACCAAACGCTTATCATCAATCACCCAGATGTGAAAAGAATGCTTCTCCTACAAAAGGCCATTATGGAAGGTAGCTTAAATTTAGTCTTGGAGTGTGCTAAGTATTCAGACTTAGCTGAAGCTACAGAAGATGAAGAAAAGGAGAAATATGAGCTGCTATTGGATATTTTAACTCCGATAGCTAAGACCTATCCTTCTGAAATGGGAATGGTATCTGTCAGTAACGGACTTCAGATCTTTGGGGGAGGAGGATTCTGTAAAGACTTCCCACTAGAGAATTACTACAGAGATATCAGGATATATCCTATTTATGAGGGAACTACAGGAATCCAGTCGCTAGACTTACTGGGGAGAAAAGTTACTATGAAGGGAGGAGCAGCGGCTATGCACCTATTCCAGGAGATTAACCAGACCTTGGAAGAAGCCTCTACTCTGGAAGCGCTTAATCCTTATGTAGAAAAGCTCAAAACGGCTGTTCAGCAGCTACAGCAGGTAACTATGCACCTAGTGGGTATGGCACAGAAGGGAAATATAGAGCACTTCCTGGCAGATGCAAATGTATATATGGAGATGTTCAGTATAGTAGCAGTGGCATGGCAATGGCTTAAGATGGGCGTAGTAGCTAAGCAAGCGCTACTCACCAAAAATCCTGAAGGCTCAGAACAGGAATTCTATGAGGCTAAGATCCATACCATGAAGTTCTTCTTCCATTATGAACTTCCTAAAACGCTGGGACTAAGAGAGCGTTTACTAGATCCCGTAGGACTTACGCTCTCTGATGCAAAAGTTTCTGCCCTGTAGGATAGAAACTTTTCCGGAAATATATGTGAAGTGTCAAGCTGATTAGAAATTGGCTTGACACTTTCTCCTTTACAGGGGGAGACTTCTAGGAAGATAAGCTATGAAAGTGTGGCTTGATCATCCAAGTTGAAAATAGGTACAGAGGATCTACTTTTTCTGAACAAATAGAGATTTTCATATATTTTATTATCAGCAGCTATTTCACTATATTTTGTGATATCATTATCAAGGGTCTAATAGAATACTTCTATCCAGCTAAACCTAGGCTACCCAACTTGGTTTATCCCCTACAATTCAAAAGATTATGCGTTTACTTCTACCTAAGACTCTCTTCTTACTGCTCTTATCCCTCATGATCGGTTGTTCTACTACTAAAGAAACCCAGAGACAGGAAATATATGCTTCTGGTGAGAAGGAGATAAATGTAGGCTATGGCAAAACTAAAAGTAAGAATAAACTTGGTGCTGTGGAAAGTGTAGAACCAGATAATCCCAACCTCTCATTAGCAGATTATCTCAAGCGGGTACCCGGCATTAGTGTAAGAGGAAGTGGGGATAATGCCACAATAAGAGTACGAGGAGGAATATCCAGCTCAGGATTAAGTCAGGAACCCCTCTTTGTACTGGATAACGCTCCCATAGGGAAGTCTTATCAGAATCTCGTGAATATGGTAGATATAAATGATATAAAGCGTGTGTCTGTCCTAAAAGACATTTCCTCTACCAACATCTACGGCGTAAATGGTTCCAACGGGGTCATTCTCATCACCACCAAGAGAGATAACTATAAAAAACCCAGCAAAAAGAAGAAAAAGAAAAAAGAAGCAAAAGCTGCTAAGGCTGAAGAAAAAGAAGCAGCCAAAGGATAAACTACTAACGTTTTTCTACTTTAGAGAGGCTATTACCTCATTGAAGGTGGTAGCTTCTTTCATTTTCCCAGTGTCCAATTGTTATTCTCTCTCTTCTTTTCCAGTAGCAGCAAATGGGGATCTAACTGAATCTTAAATGGCTTCTTCCCTAAATGAAATTGTAATTGAGAATTTTCTGAGGAAATTTTGGCCCATCTGGTCTCTAGTAATTGATCCTGCTCATCAAAGAAACCTACCTCCATCCAATCATCTAACTTCAGCGCTTGAGGCTGTTTCTCACTATCATTTGGGTCTAGTTCCCATTTGGTAGCCTTGAGGTTCACTTCCACCTCGTAGTCATCTTGAGAAGCGGTTAAACGGGCATCCGTTATCTCATTCTCAAAATAGCTCACCTTCATAAACTGCTCTTGTAAATAGCTAGTTAATGAGTCTGGGAGGGCTGTTTCAAGGTGATGAATGAAGTCGAGAGAAGTTGGGTAGGGAGGATGTGAATCTGTATATTCATCATAAAAGTCTGCCAGGATCTTGTTGAAAGCTTCTTCTTCTGCCATATGACTTAGGGCATGCATGACCACTGTCCCTTTTCCATAACTCACATACTGCTGGGGAGACTCTACCAGATAAAGTGGTGGCTCTATCCCGGACTCATTATTATGCCCCCTCCAGTATCGTTTGTGATGTAACCGGAGGAAGTCCCTGGCACGCTCCTCCCCAAAATAGCTTTCATATGTTTTTAGGCTGAGGTATTCCGTTATGCTTTCGGTCAGCATGCTAGCCCCCTTTGCACGGGCTGGAATGAAGGTACTTCCCCACCAGTGATGGATGAGCTCATGAGAAGAAACATAATAGGCAAGGTCTATTTTGTCATTATGGGTGCCCGGGTTTGAAACAAAGCGGATTTCTGATAGGTGGAGGTTATTCGCAAAGGCAGTAGCATAGGTCCCTTCTGAATCCGGGAATTCTACTACTCGGAGCGTATCATATCCATATGTGCCAAAATATTCCTCCACATACCTAAAGGTATGGCTAACCCCTTTATAGATGGTTTCCAGGTTCTGCCTGTGATGGCTGTAGATTTCTACCTGCTTTCCTTCCAACTCTTTACTGGTCTTAAGAAATTCTCCTGAACTCACCCCAAAGGATAGCTTGATGGGCTTAGGCGTCTTATACAGAAAGTGGTTTCTATGATCTTCTTGCCAATGTTTTGCCAGATAGCCCGGTGCTATTACCCATTGATCTGCATCCGTAGAAATGCTTAAAGAAATATCCACCAGATCTACATCCATGGCATGGTAGCTCTGCTTATGCGCTATGCTATCCTCAGGATTAGGGCTTTCCTCAGAAAATGTATAGCCAAAACGGGGGAGGATATCTTGCTTTAAGAATGTCCCGTTTTCCAGGATATTTGAATTTCTTTCAAAAAGCGTATTTGATTTATTTTGAATCTGAAAATCGATTCTTAGCTGCTGACCGGGCTGTAATGGAATAGCAAGTTTTAAGAGAGAAATCTGAAAGTAATCGTCTTCCTTAATCAGGCTCATCGGAGCAGAGGACTTGAAGGTCGTAATCTCATCAAAGCCCGTTTTGATCATGAGGGTGTCTATGGGATGATCCCATGGATTCTCCACTACATAGTGTCCTGCTGCCGTAAAACTTTGGCTGCCTGGATAAAGATCAATGGATGCTACCAGCGACCTGATCTTTGGGGGAAGGATGTGTGCATAGGGCAGAAACCCCTCCTGAAGGTTAGTAAATAATTCCTCCCTGTTGCTGGCTGATAAGTCTAGTTTTTCTGATTCTTCTTCATAGATAACAAAGCCTGTAACACTTACTAAAATCAATGCTCCTAAGGCAGCCCCAGTCACAAATGGGTTCAGCCTATTCTTCATCCCTCTAATGCGCGAAAAGAAAGGAACAGCCATTCCCACAGGCCATAAAAGATGAGTCGCTATGAGTAACAAAATAGAAAACCCTAACCAATAAGTCTGTACCACCCAAAAAGCCTTTTCTGTCAATCCATATCCGTTTAAGTCGGAATAAGAAAGGAGAGGAGGCGAATTAAAACGCAGCAGATGGGTAGTAATTCCGATCTGCTCAAGACCGCCTATGCCTACCCAACCGAAGAGCAGGAGAAAAAGCCCCAGGTAAAGATGATTTGTGAGTGTGTGAATGAAGAAAGACGCTACTGTCCAAATCATCAGGGGAATCCAAACAAAGGACAGCAGATGATAGAGATATAAGCCAATCTCCACATGGTAAAAACCCTGGGAGAGTTGGATCCCTATACCCGTAAGCATGAATACCATAATGAGCAGCAAAAGGACTTTGGCCATAGACAGAAACTTACTGATCCATAGTACCCAAAAGGGCGTAGCTGTGGTATCTACCAATTGGTACATGCCGGCTTCTCTTTCCCTGTGGATGAGCAAGCCTGAGTAGATAAAGACCAGCAGCATACATATCAGGCTGAAAAAGGATGAGGGAATTTGAAGAATGACCTTGGTGAGCGGAAGTAGGACCATATCTTCCCTTTGGGTGACTCGGCTTACTGCAAACAAAATGGCTAATACAGCCAAACTACTCACTCCTAAGAAAATGGGACTCCTGACCACATATTTCATTCCTTGCATTGATAAGGCCCAAATGGTAGCAGCGTAATGTGAGGGAGTGTGTACGCGCCTGATATCAGCTAAGTCCACCTCCGAACTTCCTCGCTCAAGTTCAGCCTTTCTTGCTCTACCCTTTCTTGAGAATGTCCTGAGTCCTACAGGCGGAAACTGATGAAGCTTAAAGCGGCTAATAGAGAATATAATTGCCGTAAGTCCCACACTTCCCCAAAATAGACGGTTGTATAAGACCCAGCCACTAGTAGGTAATACTGATTGGTTGCGTTCAAGAATAGACCAGTTGGCTGTATAGTAGGCCAGGCTATTTTGGCCAAAGGGGTCCAGCAGAGCTATCATTTCTGGAGAACCGACAAAGGCATTTTCAGTGATAATCTGAATCAGGAAGGGGAGTATGCTAACAATTAAAGCTGCATAAATATTTCTTACCCATAACACCACACAAAAGACCATAGCCCCAATGAAAAACAGATTAGGGATAGAATACCACAAGTAGGTCTGCACATAAGCCCCGATCTGTGTAGATCCCATAACAGCAGGGTCTGTTCCTGGAAGAAACTCCACCATAAACATAGCCATTAGGACGAGTAATGCTACCCCCATCACCAAAGAAAAAGAGGCTAAAAATCTGGCTACTAAATAGGCGACCTTATCTACCGGGAAACTGTACAGCAGGCTGTGAATCCTAAACCTGTAGTCCTTATAAATGGAACCGCCTACCATAATGGGAAGCAGAACTACCAATAGCTTGGTCAGATACTGACTAGCTACGCTTATCTTAAAAAATGAATTTAGCTGCTCCTGAATATTCTCAGAGGAAGAAGGAGGATCAAATACCCCTGCGGCCCCAGCAAATGAAAGGAAAGCAAAGGCGAAAAAGATGAAGCAAAAGAAGTAGAAAATGGGCTTCCTCAACCAGTAGGCTATCTCCTGACTGAAAATATTGATAAACGTTTGCCTGTTCATGTCAGCCTGTTGATAGGGGTGGAACTTTCCTGAGATAAGGCGATGAAGTAGGCATCTTCCAAATTAGGCTGGGCCCGCTCAAAGCCCTCTGATTCTTCTTTCAGGTAGGCACGAATTTGAAGAGAGTTGTCCTGGTTATAGCTGGAAGAAAGGATAGAAAAACGTTCATGAAAAAAAGGCAGGTCCTCTTTCTCTATGGCCTTGCTAAATATTTTCCCCGCTAATCCCTGGAGAATGTTCGTAGGAGTATCATGCAGCAATACAGTCCCGGAATTAATGATGGCCAGATCATGACAGAGCTCTTCCACATCTGCCACCAGGTGGGTAGAAAACAGAACCGTATTTTCTATGCCTATATCCCGGAGCACATTCAGGAAGCGACTTCTTTCTGCCGGGTCCAGACCAGCAGTAGGTTCATCTACTATGATGAGGCTGGGGTTATTCAGCAATAACTGGGCTATCCCAAAGCGCTGCTTCATTCCTCCTGAGTACCCACTTACATGCTTCTTTCTGACTTCCGTGAGATTGGTCAGTTCCAGCACTTTCCCTATAACCAGTCTCCTCTCTTTTCTCGATGAAACCCCTTTCAGCAAGGCAAACATATCCAGCAGGGCTTCAGCAGACATATTGGGATACACTCCAAAGTCCTGGGGTAGATACCCAAGTAGGGCTTTCAATGCCAGCGGTTCTTTCAGAACATCTATCCCTTGAAAAGAAATGCTCCCCTCATCTGGTAGCTGTAGGGTAGCTATGGTCCTCATAAGGGTAGACTTGCCAGCACCATTGGGACCCAGCAAGCCAAACATCCCTTTCTTCACTTCCAGGTCTATCCCACTTAAGGCCTTCACGCCGTTGGGGTATGTTTTTCTTAGGTTCCGTATTTGTAGGTTCATAGAATCAGTTGTTAGTGCTTCATTGATGAGTAAGTGATCAATCCAGAACAGCTCAAAAAGAGCCCCTCATGGCGGTGGGTTAATGGGTATGGGCTTACGGGTCAGCCGCCATCTTTAGTCAGGATAAGTCATTCTGAGATCCCAGCCGACCCTTCAAGCAATCCGCTGCAAACCCACTGGGATGACGCTATTGGGACGCTTTCTTAATGATCATCTTCTGTACTTAAATACATAGGTCTCCTGGCTGGTTTTGATCAACCAGAGTCTTCTTATTATTCTCCTTCTAACTATCTACTTGGGAGTACTTCCGTACAAGAATCTGTCAACCTCCTTGAGTATAGGAATAAGCTGCTCATTGACAGATTGGCCATTTAGAGAGGTGTTCAAGGTGATGATGTGCCCTATGTCTATTTCCGGATCAAAGAACATAAAGCAAAGGACACCAGGATCTGATCCACTATGCCCCACCCAGCCTGCTGGACTAAATCCCATAAATATCCCAGAGTTGAATTCATCATCATACCTATTGGAAATCTTTTTGGGCGTTTTCTTCAGGGGGAGTTACTGCCTAAGAGGCTCGGCATAGCTTTCTTTCTCCAATAAGGTTCCGCTTCCCTCATAGGCTTTCATCAACTCCATTAGATAAATGGACAGGTCTTGATGGTTAGTGATCAGGCCTCCGTCAGGATAAGTAACCAAAGCATATTTTGGATACGCCAGATGGTTCTCATTGTATAATATGCTATGGTTTGCTTCTTCTATGTCATCATAGCTCCATCCAGAAGCATTCATCCCCAGTGGAGAAAGAATATGTTTTCTTGTAAATTCCTGATAGGAGATGTTTGTAGCCTTTTCAATGACGTAAGCGGCTAGCGCAGCT
>JBCCLI010000156.1:0-13784 GCA_039026975.1 Bacteroidota bacterium
GAAGCTACCCTGGCCACCGCATCTAACACTTTTTTAGCTTCTCTTATTACTTCTGGACCTATACCGTCTCCAGGTAAAATGGCTATATGATGTGTGCTCATGTACTAATGTTGAATAGAGAGTGATGAACGATAGAATTTTGAATGACTGAATGGCGAATTTCGAATACCTTTAATCTTAATCTTAGGCTTACTCTTAATCTTAGACTTAAACTTAATCTTAATCTTAGACTTACTCTTAAACTTACTTATGATAGCTGGCTTCGTAAGCTTTAATCTCTTCTGTTTTACTTCTCAGGAAGTCTACATTATCATAGCCGTTGAGCAGGCATAACTTCTTGAAGCTATTTATATCGAATGAAAAGGAGACTCCCATACTTTCATTAATAACCGTCTGCTCTTCCAGGTTTACTTGAAACTGAGTAGTAGGGTCATCCTGAATGATACCTAGCAGCTCTTGTAACTGCTCTTCTGATGTCTGAATGACTAGTAGGCCATTATTCAATGCATTATTTTTAAAAATATCTGCGAAGAAGCTACTGATCACTACCCTGAAACCGTAATCATAAATGGCCCAGGCAGCGTGCTCTCTACTAGACCCGCATCCAAAGTTTTTCCCAGCCACCAGAATCTTGCCTTCATATGTGGGATCATTTAATACAAACTCCTTAGGATTATTCTCCCTGTCATACCGCCAGTCTCTAAAGAGGTTTTCTCCAAAGCCTTCTCTTGTAATGGCCTTTAGAAACCTAGCAGGGATAATCTGGTCTGTATCTATGTTCTCCTCAGGGATGGGTACTGCCCTATCCGCTATATTCGTGAATTTTTCCATTTCCTACATTTACTAGACCATAACCGGACCTAACTCTCTGACATCCGTAACATACCCACTTAAGGCAGAAGCAGCGGCAGTTAACGGGCTAGCCAAGAATGTTCTGGCCCCTGGACCCTGTCTCCCCTCAAAATTCCTGTTAGAAGTAGACACGCAGTATTTTCCCGCAGGGATTTTATCTTCATTCATTCCCAGACATGCCGAACACCCTGGGCCTCTAAACTGGAATCCGGCAGCTGTCAGTACCTCGTGTATCCCTTCTTCCATGGCCTGGGTTTCTACCTGCTTAGAGCCTGGCACTACCCATACCTCTACCTCATCTGCCTTTTTCTTTCCCTTTACGAGCTCAGCCACCATACGCAAATCCTCTATTCGAGAATTAGTACAGCTACCGATAAATACATAATCAATCTTCTTTCCTTTAAGGGGCTGTCCTTCCTCTACTCCCATATAATTAAGGGCTTTCTCAAAGTTCACCTTACCTGTAGCTGAGGCTATAGAAGCTGTGGTAGGGACATTCTCACTAATTCCTATCCCCATACCAGGGTTAGTTCCAAAGGTGATCATGGGTTCTATATCTGCTGCATCAAAGGTGATAACCTCATCAAAGGTGGCATCCTCATCTGAAGCTAACTCCTTCCACTTAGCTACGGCTCTCTCGAATTCTGCTCCCTTAGGGGCAAACTCTCTCCCTCTTATATAATCAAAGGTGATTTCATCTGGCGCTATCAGTCCCCCTCTGGCTCCCATCTCTATGCTCATATTACATATGGTCATTCTGGCTTCCATCCCCAGACTTCTAATGGCTTCTCCGGCGTACTCCACAAAATAGCCCGTCCCTCCTGAAGCAGAGATCTGAGAAATGATATAAAGAATAATATCCTTAGAGACCACCCCCGGTCTAAGCTGACCATGAATATCTATTTTCATGGTTTTCGGCTTTTGCTGAAGCATACACTGAGTGGCCATCACCTGCTCTACCTCACTGGTTCCTATCCCAAACGCGATAGAGCCAAAGGCTCCATGGGTGGAAGTGTGGCTATCTCCACATACCATAGTCATCCCAGGCTGGGTAACTCCTAACTCTGGCCCTATGACGTGGACTATGCCCTGATAAGGGTGATTCAGTCCATATAATTCTATCCCAAACTCCTCACAGTTCCTGGTAAGTTTTTCCACCTGTATGCGAGAAAGTTCTTCTTTAATGGGAAGATGCTGGTTAAGGGTAGGGACATTATGATCTGCCGTAGCCAGAATTCTGTCAGGCCTCCTCACAGGTATCCCTCTCTTCCTCAGGCCATCAAATGCCTGTGGACTGGTAACCTCGTGTATCAGGTGCTTATCTATGTAAAGAATGGCCGGCCCATCAGGGATTTGGCTTACAACATGTGCATCCCAGATCTTTTCAAAAAGGGTTCTTCCCATATGCGTCTTTTATTTTCCAGTTCTGAGAAATGATAAGCGAGAACCTTAAGCACTTATCTGGTTTCTTTTATATGAGCACAAATAAACCAATTAATTTAGGTATATGGCAAATCACAGGACTTGTGGGACCTCCTCCACACTGGTTAGGAGCCTGAAGACTTCTTCTAAGCTAAAAGACTGTTGGGAGAGAGATTCCAAATAGAAAGACTGAGCTACACATTCTTCAAAGATTTTTTCACGTAAATCTAATTCTGAGCTAGTGATGATGATAAAGGCCTGCTCATCTACCTTTTCTATTCTTTGAATCCCACGGATCTTCTGAATATTCTCCAAAGAGAATCCCCCTTTATTTACCCTGAAGGCTAGGTTATTTTCTGCATCCAACCTGGCTCTTAATTCTTCAATAGATTCATCTGCTACCAGTTTTCCCCTATTGATGATGATCACCCTATCTGAGATAGCTTCTACTTCTGAGAGAATATGGGAGGAAAAGATTACTGTCTTATCTTTCCCTACTTCCTTTATCAGCTTTCTGATTTCTACTATTTGGTTAGGGTCCAGGCCTGTAGTAGGTTCATCTAATATGAGGATCTTAGGGTCGTGGATGAGTGCCTGAGCCAGGCCTACTCGCTGACGGTACCCTTTAGATAGCATCCCTATCTTTTTATGCTGTTCCACGCCCAGGCCCGTCATCTCTATGACTTCTCTGATTCTCGCATCCAGGACTTTTCCACTCAGCCTGTATATTCTCCCAATAAAGCCCAGAAACTCCTTCACATACATATCCAGGTACAGGGGATTATGCTCAGGCAAATACCCTATAATCTTTCTGATCTCCATCATTTGTGTTCCTGGATCTAAGTCTCCTATATGCACCTCACCTGCTGAAGGGGACAGAAAGCCGGTTATGATTTTCATGGTGGTGGTTTTTCCGGCACCATTAGGGCCTAGAAATCCTAGAATCTGTCCTGGTTCTACCTCAAAGGAGAGCTGATCTAAGGCCTTCTGCGCACCATACATCTTAGTGAGTCCCTCTACCCTAACTGTCATAGGCTGTTGATTTAGGGGAAGCAGGCTTCCCATTTCATTTGATTAAAAATTTGATAATTTTATGGTTTAAAGCAAACCAATTATATGTATAAATCCCTTCTCTGTTTCATTCTCTCTGCTACTGTTTTTCTTTTCTCATGTAAGAATGAAACAGCCTCCTCTCATGCAGGCGGAACTTCCGATGCTAATACGGTAAATGAGGTAGTAGTACACTTTCCCAGTGAGCCGGAAGGATTACATCCCACCTCTGGGCGCACCACTGCCTACACTACTATTATGCAACTGCTACATTCTACCCTCACTCGCATAGATCTTGAGTCTGGAGAATTAGCACCCTTACTAGCTAAGGCCTTACCTGAAGTCTCCACAGACGGACTGGTCTATACCTATGAGGTACATCCTGATGCAGCCTGGGAAGATGGTACGCCTATAACAGCTGAAGATGTCTTGTTTTCTTATAAGGTACTACTTTGCCCCATAGCGCCCCCTTCTCCTGCTGATCCCTACATAGCATACCTCTCCTCTTTTGAGCTGGACCCTGATAACGAGAAACGCTTTTCTTTTGTGATGAAAGAACGTTTCGTCATCAATAAGCATTATGGGGATCTGGCTGTCATCCTGGATAAGCGAGTGTTTGATCCGGAGAATGTGCTGGATAAGTATGAGGTTTCCTCTTTTCTTGACCCTAGTAGTGAGGTGAGTGATCAAGCGGACCTGCAAGCCTGGGCTAAAGAATTCTACGATGAGAAGTACGGCAAGGAAGAAAAACTGATTACAGGAGGGGCTGGCCCCTACACACTGGAAAAGTGGTATCCAGACCAGCAAATTATTTTGAGAAAAAAGGAAAACTATTGGGGAAAGTCCCTCGACCATCCCTTCCATAGCCAGTACTCTGATAAAATCATTTTCAGAATTAATAAGGACATGGCTTCGGTAGAACTGGAGCTTAAGCAGGAAAAAATAGACATCAGCACACACCTGACTACTGCGGCCTATAAAAATCTTGAAGAAAGTGAGAGCATGGAGGAGAACTACCTCCTTAAAACCACGAATAGACCCAGTCAGGCTATGCTTATTCTGAACTTAAGACCTGATGGCGTGGAACATCTTCCCGTATTTACCTCTCAGAATGTAAGAAAAGCTATCAGCCACGCTCTGCCGCTGGACATGATCCTGGAAGCTCTCTTTTTTAATACAAGTGAACGTAGCCTGTCTCCAGTCCCACGGTCCAATCCTGACTATAATGTAAACCTAAGTCCCATCACCTTTGATCCTACACTTGCTGGTGAGCTACTGGAACAGGATGGATGGACTGACTCTGATAATGATCAAATTCTTGATAAAGATATTAAAGGAGAAAAGCTCTCCCTACGCTTCACCATCTCTTATCCTGCTAGTGCTAATAATGACAAAATTGTAGCGCTATTTACAGAGGAAATGCGCAAGATAGGAGTAGTGTGTGAGCCGGAAGGCTTGCAGATGCCTCAGCTGGTACAGAAGCTGACATCCAGGAATTTTGACGCCATCATGCTGGCGCTTACCCCCTTTCCTACGCCTTATCCTTTTGAACAGAACTGGCATACTAAGAGTATTTCAACTAATGGAGGGAATTATGCCGGGTATAGTAATCCTGAGGTAGACGCTTTAATAGATAGTGCTGAGATAGCTACAGATCCAGTCCTACGCAAAAGGCTCTCCTATAGAATCCAGGAAATATTACTGGATGAGCTCCCCGCTATTCCCATGTTTAATCCTTCCAGAAAAGCAGCTATCCATAAAAAGTTTGATAATAATGAGTTATATCAGACGCCTCAGCATGTATATTTTAATCACCTAAAAAATAGTGAGGGCCGCTAATAACTGATCAGCCAGGATGATAAAATTCATACCCCCTTATGACGCGCTCTACGTACGCTCTATGTCTTTATTTGATGGGAAGCCCCTAAATGAAGTTAAGCTGAAAGAGGATGATATGGAGGGTGCTTTCCACCTTGGATTCTGGAAAAAACAACAAATAGTGGCCGTAGCCTCTTTCTTTCCTGTGGGCCTGGAAACGTATAAAGGTAAGGGGTACAGACTCAGACAGATGGGCGTCCTTCCACATCATCAAGGTGAAGGACTGGGAAGAAAGGTGCTGGAAAAGGGACTGATTCATCTACAGACTGAGTTAGATACTGCCTACCTGTGGTGTAATGCCAGGAGAATAGCTTACCCCTTTTATGAACGTCTAGGCATGTCATACATAAGTGAGGAATTTGACGTTCCTAACATAGGCCCACATAGGCGGATGATCATTCAGCTATCCCCGTAAACAAAAATGAGGGATTGATTCGTTTACTACCTATACCTATGGTATTTTTCGGACTTTAAAGGTTAAGGTATTCGGGTATTTACATCCAAAATTGGATTATTAATAAGATAAACTACCTGAGTTTCTGGTTGGAAAGTTATTTGGACTTGGGATGTGTAAAATCCAGGCTAATTAGGCCGGATTAGATAAAGCACTACTGGTATGAAAGATTATAGCAGTTTGCCGGGTGTTTTACTATGCTTTTTTCTGTTTAGCTTCTTATTCTCTAGTGGACAGGATAGTAATCCTACTCAGACACCCAGCATCATTACACAGAAATCTGTAGTCATTAAGTCTCCTGACTCGACAGAAAATGTCAGTAGAGGCGTGGATGCTATACGTATGTCTCAACAGGAACAGAAACCTTTCTTCCAAGATAAAAAGCTCCTAAAATCTATTATACAGGCAGAAAAATCATTACTATCGGCCCGAGCTGACCAGGACAGCCTGGAATCTGCCACTCATATGAAGGAGCTAGACCAGCTCCTTACTTCCTTCATTGCTAATTTTGGGACGGAAAACTTCAAAAGAAATTATCGTACCCTATGGAAAATGGGTAGGCTTAAGCAGATTCAAGGGGATACAGCCAGTGCCCTTTTCTTTTATGAGTTAGCCCATAAGCATGGCAGAGGCATGGATGCACCTAAACTTTCCTATGACTCTCTGTCCGCACCTACGCATAATGAGTGGCTTCCCATAGATAAATATTACGATTTACTTAAGATCAGAAGGAGCATAGATACTATCTTAAAGCCTCAGAATGTACTGGTCTCTTTAGGCCCTACAGTAAATGCTAATCCTTTCCCAGACTACGCCCCCTTCATGCATCCACATGATAGCATTCTGTTTTTTACCTCCAGACGGGAAAAAGAGGACGTAATGGACCCCTTTTCTAAAACGGATGAAAATCTTTACTACTCCTTTAGGGACTTTATGGACGGAGAATGGGTAAGGGCAGAAAAGCTTCCAGACATCATTAACAGCAAATTTAATGAAGGCTCTGCCTGTCTGTCTCCCAACGGACTGACCCTCTACTTCACCCGCTGTAATGATGATGAAACGGGTTTTGGGGACTGCGACCTATATGAAGCTACTTATGATCCTACGGATGATAGCTGGAATGATGTACATAACCTGGGGGCGGAGGTAAATACCTCTTATTGGGACTCTCACCCTAATATTTCTGAGGATGGGAAATACCTATATTTTGCCTCTAACAGAGCGGGCGGGTACGGTGCTACTGATATTTATGTTTCTGAGAAAAATGGTGAGGGGAAGTGGGGGAAAGCTGTGAACTTGGGTCCTATGGTGAATTCCTCCCAGGATGAGGTTACCCCCTTTTTTCATAGAATTAATAAAACCCTCTACTTTAGTTCCAGTGGTCAGGTACATTCTCTCGGTGGGTTTGATATTTACAGATCCAGATGGATGGGGGAAGACTGGGAGTCTCCCAGAAACGTAGGCCCACTCGTGAATACACGAGGAAATGATTACTACTTCTCCATAGATGGTAAAGCTGACTTCATTTACTACTCCAGGTCAGAAGGCCAGGAAGACAATCACCTGGAACAAGATTTTGACCTGTACGCTTTCCCTATGCCTATGGGGGCAAGACCAGAAGCTAACTCTTTACTCCGCGGCTTCCTGGTAGACTCAGTAAGTGGAAATCCCCTCACAGGGACAGTCATGATCATAGACCTGGATGAGAATGTGGAAATTGCCCCTAAGGTAATCAATGAGGAAGGATACTTCGAATTTGATCTCATCAAAGACAGGAAATATCAGGTATACATCTTTGGAAACAGCTTCCTCACCATCAAGAAAGAAATAGAATTAGTCTCTGATACTACCTTTAATATTCTCACGGAAAACTTCAACCGAAGTAATAAGCCCATTGTATTTGAGTCCTTGAAGTTTAGTTCTAATAGCTATAAGCTTAAGAAAAGTATTAAGCCCAAATTAGACTACCTGGTCCGCTTCCTGGAGCTATATCCGCAGTTTGACTTGGTGGTGGAAGGACATACAGACTCTGATGGGGATCCCAACTATAACATGCAGCTCTCTCAGCAAAGGGCCGAGATCATAGCTGATTATATTATGGGGGCAGGTAGTTTTGATGAGGATAGGGTCACTGCCCAAGGCTTTGGTGATTCCCGGCCAGTAGTCCCTAATGATACTAAGGACAATAAAGAAAAGAATAGAAGGGTAGAGTTTAAGCTTATTCTCAACAAGCAAATAGAGGGAGAAATTCTTAATCCTACTGAGGAGGAACTCTTCTTTGAGGAAGAACTTGAAGAGGCAGACCAGGAAGACCCTAATGCAGACATAGATTTACTGGAAGACCTGAAGCGGCAGCCCATCAAGAAGAAAGAACCACCAAAACCCTGATATGTAAACGCTTAGGTCTAGCAAGTAAATCCTGGCTGTTAACTGGACACACAGCTTTTTAGGCTGAGAATCCAATATCAACCCATAATTATCCGCATTTTTCTGATCTTTCGTAGGATTGAAGATGTTAAGGTGAGAAAGACATATGGTTTCAGCAGTTCAAAACCTACCCCTACCTTCTGCTTACATTCAGCTCCTAAAGGAAACCCAACAAAATCCTCGTTTTCACGCTGAAGGGAGTGTATACACCCACACCTGCATGGTAGTGTCTGAGGTTCTGGCATATGCGAAAAATCATTCTCTTTCTCAAGAGGAAAAAACCATCCTGTATTGGACGGCTGTCCTTCACGACATAGGGAAACCTACCGTTACCAAATGGGAGCATGGTAGGTGGCGCTCTCCAGGTCATGAGATGGCGGGAGTCAACATAGCCAGAGAAATCCTATCTCCTCAAACTGACATCAGCCCCCTCCAAAAGAGAATTATCCTGGATTTAATCAGGTGGCACCATATCCCCCTTAGATGGGGACTCAAGAAAAAATCCATAGATACCTATAAGGCCTTAGCTACCCGCATAGATCTCCGGCTGCTAGGCATATTCTCCCTCTGTGACATCAAAGGCAGAAAATGCGTAGATCAGGAAAGAACCATCCAAATGATAGAATACTTCATTCACTTCATAGCGCCCGCTGTCCAGAATGAATTGGAGTTACTTGCCTAAGGGTACTGGTAGAATGAATCTCCCAGGACTGATATCTAAGCCTGAGGGCGAGCGACCAAGCAGCAGTAATTATGCAAGCCTCTAGCTAAATTACCTTAAGCCGACCCATTATGTACTGCTAAGAGGTAGGAGAACTTTTCAAGTATCTTTTAAGCCAGCTATCCTTTAAGGCTACTTCCCATTTAGTAAGATCATCAGAATTAGAAAGGGTATGGTCGAAGATGAGCGTATCAGGCGTGAGCTCGCCTGAAGCCACCAGATTCCCTATCTCTCTAAAATGGGTGGAAGAAACTTCTCCTGCCTGATCTTTATACCATACGTAGGCATTATCCACTGTATCCAGCGAGAAATGTTCCAGTATTCCTCCTACGCTTCTTTTCAGGTTATCAATAGAGCAGCCAGAAGGCCTGTGGTCATTAGGATCTGCCTGTACGATGACAAAGCGGCTATACCGTAGCTGGATGTTACCATGAACAGGCGTACCATGAGATTTCCACTGCGCTAGAAAAGACTCGAATGTCTGTGACAGTTTAGTTTCTGTCTCTCTTGTTAACTGCTCTTTTAGTGAGAAAAACCAAGTATACTTTTGCATAGCTAATAAGCTAATATTGAATGAGTAAATGTTGAATGCGTGAGTTTTGAGTTTTGAATGTGTAAATACTGAATACTTTCCCTCTCAAGGTGTCTGAGGCTGTTGATAACACTATTTGTTCCTCAAACTATATCGCTTAGAGAACTTTAACGACCCTACACAAAAAGCTTTTCTAGCCGTTACTGTCCTAGCCCCTTCAGTTGGATAATCTGAGATTCTGATAATCCCTCAATGATATGCCTATGTAAATTAGTCCAGGCACATACATTGTCCAAAATCTGCCCGTCTGAAGTTATGGCTACGGAATCTTTCTCCTTTTTGATGCGTTTGTCAGGACTATTATCTAATTCTATCTGCCACTGAAAGCCCTCCTTCACTGCTATCTCCTCCATCAGCAGCTTAAGCCTCCCACTATTAGAGATAGGTGCATCCAACAGCCAGAAAGCACTAGCAATACATAAGTTCTGTAATTGCTGGCCTATTAACCGAATGGCCGGTCTAGTCTCCGCTACCGTACGGTAGGTGCTGTGGACACTCGCCAGGTCCCGAAAAGTATCATCTCGGCAGTCAATGATAATGCCCCCTGAAAGGGCACTTTCTACAGAAATCAAGAGATTATACCCGTCTATAATCACCGGCTTATCTTTCAGCTCAGAAACGGAGAGTAACTTATCTGCCCGCTGAGAACGGGATGCATCAGAACAGCTGGCTCTATATAACGCGTGCCGCTGTCTGCGATGTAAGCGGTACCTATCTCCCACTAATTTTAAGGAAGATCTGTGAGAATACCCCCTGGACATCAGGTATGACATGTCTGTTACTGCCTCATTAAGCACAGGAATCCAGTCCAAGCTAAATAGCTTGGGATCATCTGACTGTTGACCTCTATGCTTCTGTCTATGCGGCATGGTCTACCAACGTTAAAAGTGGCTGTTTTCCAGATAGATTCTATTTCTGGGAGACGATTTATAGTAACACTTCCCTTACCAGTAGTATTTCTTGTACAAATTAGTAAGAAAGACCCTAAATTGCATGGCTACTACCTTGAGCAAGCAACTTTTATGTATCATTCACAGACCAAGATCAGTGATCTTGACGCCCTCCTCAAAAAAATTCACTCCTGGAAAGTCAGAGGAGACAGCATTGTATTTACTAATGGCTGCTTTGACATCCTTCACCTGGGGCATGTCAGCTACCTGGAAGCTGCCAGCCGGCTAGGAGACAGGTTTGTAGTGGGGCTAAATGCAGATGCTTCTGTTAAACGTCTGAAAGGAGAGGATAGACCTATACAACCTGAAGAGGCCCGAGCGCGTATCCTGGCCGTGATGGAGTTTGTGGATGCCGTGGTGCTGTTTGAGGAAGATACCCCCCAGCAGATGATAGCAGCTATTTTACCGGACGTGCTAGTGAAAGGTGGTGATTATGTGATAGAAGACATAGTGGGGTACCAGGAAGTAACGGCAAATGGGGGCGAGGTAAGAACCATCCCCTTCGTGGCGGGGCAGGCCACGACTAACATTATAGAAAAGATCAAACATGGCTGAGATAGAAGATCCCATATTAGAATCTCTACAGAATGATGTAGCCCTGGTAGGAGAACATCTCAAGGAAATAGCTACCCGCGTAGTAGACGATAAGATTTCTGATTATCCCGTTTTTGTAGCAGCCCAGGAAATGGTGGACATAGGTAAGCCCATCTTTGACAGGGACTCTGTCACCCTAAACTGGTTTTTTAACGCTTCCATCCTGGAAGACTTTATCCGCAAAAAGCTGGTCTCCCAAAATAACCTCAACCGCTTCAAGCAGGTCTTCGGCAATCCCAAGGAGAAGGCCTGTATCTTTGTGATCACAGATCAGGAGGGGCGCTTTGTGTTTGTGCCATATGACATTGATGAGATAGAAGCGGAACAGGAGGGGTAAACTATTCAACACAAAAACCCTAGGGTAGAGGCGGAAAATCTTCCGCCTGTCATTCATAAGATGCTATATATGAAACCGGCCTTAGGTTTGGCTCCTATGGAGCCATGCTATATGCTGCCCTGACGGGCTAGTGTGTTTGGGCTCCTACAGAGCCGGAAACAGCTCTCTGCGTGCTACGTAGAGATGAGATGCATCTCGGCTTTACACCTATATGTGTGTATGAAGCCGATTGCATCGACTTCACATGCTTGAGACACGCACCATTAATTCAATTGCTGTTTTGCCGGATCAACTGACGGTTCTTTTCGGTCGAGGAATTCGACCTCAGGCGGAGTAAAAATCTGCCCACAATGCTAGAAAATGTAGCGGCTGCTTTAGCTGCCGAAAGATGTGGCTATCATTCTGCAAGAAACTCATTACATCCATAACTATATGGCCAGTGCTGAATATCATTTACCAACCCTGCTTTAACAGGATTATTCAAAATGTAAGCATATATCTTCAGCCACTCCTCTTGATTTCTTACCAAATGATCATAACTATCTTTCTGCCAGAATACGCCCTTGCGATTCAATCGCTGATTAATCTCTCTAGCTGTCCCCCCTTTTATTCTTTGCATGATTACTGACAGTTTCTGGAAAACCTGCCCAGAAGAAGTATCTATGAGAATGTGAACATGATTCGGCATAATACAATAGGCTTGTAGACTATACCAACGATCATGATATTCCCATAACCTCTCCACTACTACTTTAGCTACCTCTTCTCTTTTGAGCCAGCATTCACCGAATGGCTTATGATCTAACGCTTGATCAAACTTCGCAAAAGAACGTTTTTGAGCTATCTCGACTTTCTGTGAAAGATCTGTTGGGCCTTGTTCCTTGAGGGTGCTTAGCTTCTGTTCAGGCTCTTGATAGAGTTTCCGATTAACGGCCTGTGGCAGGGAATCATGCAGCCGAAAGGTGATAAAAAAGACTCCTCCGGCTGGGGTTAGATGAGGAAGTCGGTTTCTGTAGATGGGGTCTGTGGGGCGCACGCTATCTATTTTATGAGTATATAAGAAATCCTTCAGCAGCTAAAGCAGCCGCTACATAAAAACAGCCCTACTAAATCAAGTCAATATCAAGATAGAAACCATCCGATACTTTTTCAGACTAGGACATGAATTAGGCTTTTATACTGCGGGACACTTGAAAACCCACATAGAACCCCTGGATGAAATAGGGAGAATGACCGGAGGATGGATCAAGAGCCTGAAAAAATCCTAAACCAGCTGTAGGTGTGGCTCCTATGGAGCCATGCTGGATGACGCCCTGGCGGGCTAGTGTGTTTGGGCTCCTATGGAGCCGGAAACAGCCTGCATACATACATGAATACACCGTAGAGACGAGATGCATCTCGTCTCTGCAACTAAGGGATACCCTAATCCCAGACAACAGCTAAAGCAGCCGCTACATAAAAAAATTTTGTCACGCCTCCGGCGTGAGAGAAAAGAGTAAAAGGGTAAAAGAACAAAGGGTAAGCCTAGTACCGGCAGAGACGAAAACCCACAATAGAGCTACGAATGAGGGGAATGATGTAGCGGCGATTCGAGACACGGGCAAGATTAGGATCGAAGTACCAAGAGCCCCCACGAACCACTCGATAGTCTCCATTATCTGGCCCTGTAGGATCAGTTTGGAGAGAGGAAGGATAGGTATCATACCAGTCAGCACACCACTCCCATACATTTCCACTCATATCATACAGCCCTAACTCGTTAGCCTTCTTCTGCCCTACCTGATGTGTCCTACTTCCTGAGTTATTAGCATACCAACCTACTTCCGTAAGCTCATTACTACCAGCGTACACATATCCCTGAGACAGATTCCCTCCCCTGGCCGCAAACTCCCATTGGGCCTCCGTAGGTAGTCCATACCGCCGACCCGTACGATCAGACCACCAGCTTGCATAAGCCATAGCATCCTCCCATGATATACCTGTAACCGGATGATCCAGCGTATATAGAGAATTACCTATCCTTGTGTAATGTTGATCTTCATTTTGACCAAATATATTATACTCATTTCCTTTCTCTATCCACTCAGGAACTCTTCCACCTCCTTCCTGTACATAATACATATACTGACCTACCGTCACCTCATACTTCTGCAAGCGATAGGTGGAAAGGCTTACTTCATGTATAGGCATAGCAGATCTAAATTCATTATCCAAAGAATCTTCACTTCCCATCCTAAAAGTACCTCCTTCTATCTCCACAAACTCTCCTACACCTGCCTGGAAGCGGACAGTAAGGGTGTCAAGGAGGAGGGTATCTCCGGAAAAGCGGGCTCCTGCCGCTTCCGGGTCTATGAGAAATTCTTTCCTTTCCAGGTAGGAGTGCTTGATGTTAATAGTCCTTTTACCAGCAGGAATGCTTGACACCCCTAATCTTACAGGCTCTGATATGTCCAGGTAGAAAACGCCTTTTTCATTAGTATTTCCCACCCGCACACTTGAAATCCCAA
>JBCCLI010000157.1:0-13703 GCA_039026975.1 Bacteroidota bacterium
AGAAACTATGGAGTAGAACTTACAGTAGAAAAATTCTTCAGTCGAGGATATTACGGGTTACTTACTGCCTCCATATATGATTCAGAATATGAAGGGAGTGATGAGATTTCCAGAAATACCGCCTTCAACAACCAGTATGTACTAAATGTGCTGGGAGGGAAGGAATGGAAAGTGGGACAGGAAAAACGTAATGCCTTTACCCTGGACTTTAAAGTAACTAACGCCGGAGGGAGATACTTTACCCCCGTAGACCTGGTCGCCACCCGAGCCAACTTTGGAAGAGAAGTGTTAGATGAGGAAAATGCTTTCTCAGAAAGGTTTGATCCCTATTTCAGAATGGATGTAAAGTTCGGCTTCAGAGTTAACTCCAAGAAGAAGAAGCTTTCCCAGCAATTCTATATAGACCTACAGAATGTAACTAACCAAGAAAATATTTTTATCAGAAGGTATAATGAGGTAACAGATGAGATTAATGAAGTCAACCAGAGAGGATTTTTCCCTGACCTATTATATAGAATCCAGTTCTAGTACCTTACTGAAGTATAGTTCCAAGTGGTAAGCCAGGAGAATTTCTCTTGGCTTTTTTTATTGGCGATTAAAACCTTGTATGCTCCTGTGCATTATGGAAGAAACCTCAGGTTCATCATAAAACACCCCCTTCCCCTATTTCCAGAACTAGACCAGCATCTGGTAGACCTTCTACAATCTCTTTCTCCTGAAGACTGGGAGAAATCTACCTTGGCTGGGCACTGGAAAGTAAAAGACATAACCTATCACCTATTGGATGGAAACATCAGAGGAATTTCCCAATCCAGAGACAAGCGCTTTCCTATGATTCCTGATGATAGCAAATACAAGCGCATCACCGACTTCATCAATGATCAGAACCAACTGTGGGTATCCGTAGCTCAGAGAATGAGTTATCCCGTGTTACTCCAGCTCATAGAGACAACTTCACAGACCTACTACGAGCATTTGTGTAGCCTGGACATGATGGGGAAAGCCATATTTGCCGTTAGTTGGGCAGGAGAAGAGGAGTCCCTTAACTGGTTTCACATAGCTAGAGAATATACTGAAAAGTGGCACCATCAGCAGCAAATTAGAGAAGCGGTGGGAAGCCCTTCACCTATCATGGAAGAGAAATTTTACCTGCCCTTCCTGGATACCTGTATGCGTGCCCTCCCCCACCATTACAGGACCATAGAGGCCCAGGAAGGGACTTCCATTCAGTTTAGTATTCTCCTACAAGTGCCTACTGGAACCTAATCAGAGGGCCTGAAAGCTGGTACCTGACCAAAGAGAAAACGGCTCATCAAAGTCAGGTCGAAATCCCAGATGAGGTAGCATGGAAAATTTTTACAAAAGGGGTTTCTCAAGAGGAAGCTAAGAGAAAGGTAGTTACCACAGGAGAGCATAGATTAGGGCGGCAAGTGATAAGCATGCTAACCTTTATGATTTAATACCATCTAAACATGAAAATGCTTATTTTTAGGAAAAGAATAAAGCTATGGGCTTACCCATCTCAACAGAAAAGCGATACACAGTAGAAGAATACCTTAACTTAGCAGATAGAAGTGAAACAAGGCTTGAGTTTGAGGATGGGCAGATAGTGGATATGGGTAAAACAACTGATACTCATGCCGAATTAGCGTTCAACACAGCCTCAGATCTAAAACCCCAAGCCAGTAAATCTGGCTGTAAAGTCTATATGGAATCTGTTGCCTTAGAAGCTGAAAAGGATAACAGATATTTTCTACCAGATGTCATGCTTACATGCGATGAGCGAGATCACGCTGACAGAAATATGAAACGCTATCCAAGCTTAGTAGTGGAAATTGTCTCCCCCAGTTCTTCTCAAAGAGATAGAGATGTAAAATTTAGAGCCTACTTACGGATTCCCTCTATAAAATACTATGTGCTTATTGCCCAGGACCAGATAAGAGTAGAAGTGTTTGCTAGAATGGAATCTAGCAAAGGCTGGGCATTCACTTATTATGAATCCATAGAAGACAGTATAGAATTCCAGGAATTAGGATTCAAGCTTTCCCTAAATAATATTTACGAAGGGGTAAGTTTGATTTCTGATGATATGAATTAAACAGTCCTCCTTGGACCTTAGGGATACTACTTACTATCTACCTTTTTCAAACTAGAAATGGAAACGAGGATTATGGGAGTCGGTTTGTTTGGGGAGAATATGACTTCTACAGGTGAAAACTCTGCCACCTATGGTTCCTATCTAATGGACAGACCCACTAAAACTGTCATAGAACCAAGACCAGCCGGAAACGCAGGTACCCTTGAAGATAATAACTATAAGCTTGTGTTAGGCTTTGGAAATGTCTACATCAAAGCGGTCCATAATCTTCCTACCCTACCCGATGACACCATTGCTCCCGCTAACTATACGGCTACAATGACTTTACCAGCCGTTCCTGTCATCCTGTAACCATCAATAAGCAGGAACCCTCTTTTTCTCCTATATCTTCACTGCTATTGGAGGTAATTAGGAGGGCTTACTGTATGGATAAAGAAAATTCCATCATAGTTATCATCTAACACCATTCTCAATCTATTGACACCCCACGACTTGGCTTCTGTCGTTTGGTAGATCCATGCATTATCAACGGTCCTGGTCTGATTCTCCAGATCCAGAAAGACCCATTTTCTTCGGCTCCTGTACATAATAGACTCCAAGCTACCACGTCCCGGAGAGTTTACTCCATACACCTCTCTTCTATTATTAGCCATTTGGCCTCTATACGCATAAAATCCTATGGTATACAGCTCGCTCTCATAGTCTTCATGCAGCCATTCCCCCATAACGATTTGAGACCTACTCCCGCCAAAGCTGATACGAGAGTTTTTATGCCTGATATGAAAATTATGCGCCCATATCATCATCTTTTCCTGAGGATATAAGGTTTCCAGCAGGAAGGCTGTATTCCTGGCCATTCCTTCATCTCTAACTCCTCCACTTCTAGCGAAATCCTCCACTGATGCCCAATAATGCTGATTGATATGGAAAGAGATACTCTTGGCAAGCTGAAGGCCAAGTAAAACCTCTACAGGATCTCCCTGATATACATTAGTGATCTCATCTTGCTTTTCTGAGATAAAATCTGCTAACGCTGCATACTGACTCAGAAGGGTATCCCTGTTTGTATTTACAAAGCTTAGGGTACCCTCATAGCTATTGAAATTGACTCTCCGATAATCTTCATCCAGTTCTTGCACTTCCTGTGCATATACCGAATCTACCCCTACGAGCAAATCATAGAAAAATCTTCCTCTATCTTCCGAACCAAAGAATGAACTAAACTGTACATCAAATCCTGTAAGGATTAAAGGGGAGGAAGTAGATTGGGTTGCTACCACATATTCAAATAGCCTAAGCACCTCCTGCGTACTCCAAACTCCAAAAATGGAGTTATTCATCAGGTTTCTCGCATTGGCGGTGCTGCTAACGAGATTTTGCTGTGTAGCATAACACTCAAACATCCCACTCTCAAAGGCTAACACATTATAGCCCAGTTCTTCATGTAAAAATTTAATGAGGCGGACTTTAGCCAGATTGTACTCCTTTACTCCATGTCCACTTTCTCCCAGTTGGATAATTCTCTTATTCTCCAGAAGAGGGGTTAAGAACTGTAAATCAGTAAAATTAATGGAGGATAAGGACCTAACAGGATAATGGTTATCCTCAATCCAACTGATCACATCCTGCCCTTCAACAGGGGCATTAGAGTCTTCTGGCGTTTCCAGTCCATTATCAGTAAACAAACCATCTTCCCCTATAATTGGTAGCGTTTCATCTTCCTCACAGCCAGTGAAAAGAAGTAGTAGGAAAAGACCTGATAAAATTACACTTGTAGAAGTTTGCATGAGATGCCTGGTTATAAAGTAAAGAATGGGCCACAATCAGATACCCTCATTGGCCCTGGAAAATAATGGACTACCTATATCAACTAAAAACATAAAGGATGCCCTTTGGAGGTCATCCTTTTCGTATCAAGGAACAATATGAATGGAACACGTTTACACTTTTCTTATGCTTCCTGAGCCACTGCTACGCATACTGCTGACAGAGGCATTCCCTTTGTATCTGATGTTACCTGAACCAGATACGGAGGCGCGTATGTCTTCATTAGCTGTTACATCCAGATTACCAGAACCGCTAACACGAGCATCTACAGTTTCTGATTCCAACTCAAAGGCTTTTACATTACCTGAGCCAGATATGCTTAGGGTGACATCATCAGCTCTCCCACCTAACATTAGATTAGAAGAACCCGAAAGAGAAGCATCTAGCTCATCCACATCAAGTCTGGACAGATAGATGTTCCCTGAGCCCGCATTTCTTAGACGGAAATCCTTAGCAGCCAACTCCGTATCACATCTTAGGTTACCGGAGCCGCCGTTTGAAATCCCTTCCAGGCTTTCGTAGGTGACATAGGCTTTTACCTTAGCTTGTCGCCACTTACGCCAAGATCCTTCCTTCTGCTTAATGACCAAGGTATTTCCATCTACTTCTGTGATGATCTCATCAGAAGAAATATTTTCTAATTCCAGCCTGACTTCAGGTGAGGTTCCTTTTTCCAGGACTACATCAAAACTGCCTCTTACTGAAACTTTACTAAAGTCCCTTACTTCACGGATTTCTGTTTGGCCCAGGCATACGGAGAGGAAGAGAGAAAGAGCTACTAACAGGAAGACGGATTTTTTCATAATAGATCATTTGATAGTCTGTAGAAAGGACAGACTGAAGAGGGAGGGGTTGCAAAAGTAGGCAGGTGGGCCATAAACATAAAAAAACCGAACTTTTTACTAAGTCCGGTTTTTTATTTTTTCATTAGAAATCTTATTCAAAATATCGAATAGGATTCATGTTTCTCCCATATTTAAGCACCTCGTAGTGAAGGTGAGGATTAGTACTCACGCCTGTATTTCCTGACAGGGCGATGGTATCCCCAACAATGACTTCTTGACCTTCTTGAACATATAGTGTTGAAAGATGCGCGTAAAGTGAAGAATGCACGTCATCATGTCCAAGAATTATGTGTTTACCAAAGGTGCTGCTATCGGAGTCAAACATAGCCTCAAGTACAATTCCACCCGCTGAAGCGATAATAGGCGTTCCTACATCTACTGGGAAGTCAACACCGTAGTGCATTCTTCTTCTTTTAAAAACAGGATGAAGGCGCACCCCAAAGTAACTGCTAATAGCTATTTCCTGTGGAACAGGTTTTATACTAGGGCTTTCCAGCAAGTCAACATCATTTACTCTTCTTAGCTGTGCTTGTTGCACTTTCATTCCCTGATCAGCGGGGATATAGGCCACTGATGAAGTAGGAAACATAGTGTCTATCAAGCTTTCATTGGACTCAGTCGCAAAGAAAATAGCGCTGAAGGTAAATAAGGTAGCACTGATGATATAATACCTCATATGCTGCGCGTAAGAGTAAGCCAGTGATACAAATTCTCACCACTTAATGTTCTCCCAATGCATAAAGTAACCATGCTGGGTGCACATTGCGCTTACTGTTTGACTATGTTAGTTAAAGTGTTACCAAAGAACTGCTGCAAATGTAGAATAAGAACACCTACAGCGAAAGCTAAAATGTCTGTCAATATCTACATTATATCGGACACATAAACAAAGTAGAAAAATAGAGGACAGAATGTTTTCAATACTGCCTAAACCCTTGAAAATGCTGTGTCAATGGCGTTTCATATTCTCCTGAACAGCTAAATTCAGACACATCTTGAAAAAATCTTACCTACCTTTTCTTTCGCAAAGAACATAATATACCAAGATGAGATATTAGTAAATTCATACGAATCCCTCATTTTGGCTCTTTAACCCCTATCCTACGTAGCATGGGTAAATAGGTTTCCCGTTAATAACGATTTCTGATAAGCTGATTATTACATAAATGAGCAGAGGCAGGAAGGGATGTAATACATTCGGGATAATGATTCTATTTTTTATCTCACCCTCTGAAAAAGCTGAATTCGTTTTACAATAGCCAGGACTGTTAAAACGGCTTAACTCCCTATTAGCTGAGGCTTATCTCATCTAGCCTCATGTTTGTGATATTCATAAAATTAGGCCTACTTATGCCCCGGTTTAAAAACACTAATGGGCTTTAGACCGTTTATTGATCTTTGTAAAGAAGTATACCGTCTGAAGAATGATTTCTACTGATATTTGTATTGTTGGTGCCGGGCCTGTAGGGCTGTTCGCTGTGTTTGAGGCTGGACTGTTAAACATGAGGTGCCACCTAGTGGATGCCCTTCCCCAAACAGGGGGGCAGCTCACGGAAATTTACCCCAAGAAGCCTATTTATGATATTCCTGGATATCCGGAAGTGTTAGCCGAGGATCTCATTTTCAATCTAGAAAAACAGATAGAGCCCTTTTCACCTACCTATACGTTGGGAGAACGGGTGGAAGAAGTACATAAACAGGAGGATGGTGGCTTTAAAATAGTCACCTCTGACCAAACAGAAATTAGCTGCAAAGTGGTAGTCATTGCCGGGGGTCTGGGAAGTTTCGAACCCCGTAAACCTGATCTTGATAAGAGAGATGAGTTTGAGAAGAAGGGCATAGACTATATGGTGAAAGATCCTGAAAAATATAGGGATAAACGGGTAGTCATTGCAGGAGGGGGAGACTCTGCCTTGGACTGGGTTATTTATTTGGCAGATATAGCTAAAGAAGTAGCCTTAGTACATAGAAGAGAAGGCTTCAGGGGCGCTCCAGATTCCGTAAACAAGATGATGAAACTGGTAGAAGCTGGGAAAGTTAAGCTATTTGTTAATGCCCAACTATCTGGGGTGAGCGGGAACGGGCATCTGGAACAAGTTACCCTAAAAGTTAAGGATGAACAGCAAACTATAGATACTGACTACCTCATTCCATTATTTGGGTTAAGTCCTAAGCTTGGCCCTATAGGTGAGTGGGGTCTTAATATAGACAAACGTGCGGTAGCTGTTAACACAGATGACTACTCCACCAATATCCCCGGTATTTACGCCATAGGAGATATAAATATCTACACTAATAAATTAAAGCTTATCCTTTGTGGTTTCCATGAAGCAGCCTTAATGGCCCATAGTGCCTTTAAGTTTGTCTTCCCAGGTAAGAAGAAAGGGGCGCTAAAATATACAACTGTCAGCGGTGTACAAGGCTTTGAAAATGCCTAGTTTTTTACCCTAAAGCATAAAAAACATGAGTACATTAACAGTAACAGCAGAAGATACTGATGGCGATGTTAGAGAATTAGAAATAGAAGAAAACCCTTCTAGTAACCTCATGGAAGCACTTACGGAAGAAGGGTATGATATTCCTGCTATCTGTGGTGGAATGGCGGGCTGCGGAACCTGCCACATTTCCATCAGCAAAGGCTTTGATGCGTTAAGAAAACCAGAGGAAGATGAAGAATTTATGCTAGACTCTCTCCCGAATCTCACAGACCAAAGTAGGCTAGCCTGTCAGGTACCCCTTACAGCGGCTGTAGACGGAATGGAACTGAAAGTGATTGGAGACGGGATGTAATTCCTACACCTAGCTCAGAGGAAAACTAGATGACCTACTTTTTCTCCATGAGTTAAGCCTGTCCTGCTGCTCTTTATCTCTGGGAATATCTATGAAAAACTGTGGAATAGAAAAAGCGCTTAATACCTGGGGATCTATGCAAATCTGTTTCAGCTTTTCTGCCCTGAAGTAATGAATAGTCCATTTCTCTCCAGCATAAAATGACAATAAAGCAGGCAGATTCCGATTAATCTTTGTGTTATTAATAGACAGCAGGATATCATTTTTTTCCAGTATTACTCCAGCATTTCTTCCATGTGGAATAACTTGTACTACCTGCGCCGTCCCATCAGGTAAATAGGTAGACTTTACTCCCATTAACCTGATAGCAGCATTAGGAGGTTGCACTTCGTTATACCTTAGTCCTAGATAGCTAGCCATCTGTTGAAGGGCAGTCTGTAAACCAGCTGTACCAGATATATACGCCTCAAAAAAGTCTTGGAAAGATTCCCCCGTTATTTCTGAGAGTAATTCTAGAATAGCAGCTGTAGTATAGCCCTGCTTAAGGCATCCATATTGCTCATATAAATAGTACATCACATCATCCAAAGAATACTGTTCCTCTGTCCGCATACGTATATCCATGTCTAGCAGCATAGCTACCAAAGAACCCTTGGTGTAAAAGGAAATTCTCCTATTAGGAATTCCCTCTTGAGAATATCCATTCACCCAGCTATTAAAACTGGCTGTCTTTAAAGAGATCGCGTCTTTTCCCCCTATCAGGTAATGCCTTTGTAGAGATTCATTAATGAGCTTTACCCACTTTTTCAGGCTATACACCTTACTTTTCCATAGCATTAGATCCCCATAGTAAGTAGTGATTCCCTCTGTGATATAGTGTAGTGTACTATAGTTCTCTTCATGGTATCTGTAGGGAAGCATATCTGCCGGACGAATAGATTTCACATTCCAGACGTGGAATAACTCATGTGAGCATATTTCCAGAAAAGAGTCATATGCTGATTCTTCCATAAATAAATGGCCTGGACCCAGGCTTAATACTGTGGAATGACTATGTTCTACTCCATGCCTAAAACTGTCTGATCTAAGAAGCGTAAGAAAGTGAAATTCCTGGGTGGGGATAGATTCAAAGAGGTTTAGATGGGTCTTTATAAAGGCTGTGAAGTCGTTTTCCATTCTGACTAGATTAGGAGCTCCCTCTCCTAAAAACCATAGGTGATAGTAACACTTCCCTATCTCAAACAGGTGATGAATCATTTCCTTAGCAGCAAAAAAGGGAGAATCCACCAAAGTATGAAAGTCTTCAAAATATAGGTACTTATCTTTCTGAATATGCGTAGGAATTCCCGCTAACAGCCATTCAGAGGGTATATCCAAGCGTAATTCACAGGGCTGTATCAGAGAGTGGTCAGTGTATAAAAATAAGTTGATTCCATTTATATATACCATCTCAGGATCTACAAAAGACCCTCCTGCATCCTTATTGTCGGCGTAGTATAGATAGTGTATATGCACCTCCTGCCCTACCTCTGCTTCCAGCTGCCAGCTGTGAGTAGAGATTCTGTGCATAGGGAGGGCATGTCCCTCTGCTGTAGCAGCGCTTACTTCATCTATGTTTCTGTGATAGGCTTGAAGCTCATATCTGCCCGGACGCCACTTGGGCAGATACCAGGTAGTATGTGATGCCTGCACGCTGTAGGTAATGTGAACATGCACAAGCCTCAAAGCTGCCTTTTCAAAGGTCAACTTATATTTCATAGAGTTACGTTGGGTCTCACTATTGTCTTTAACGATTGGAAATTACAGATAAAATTCTTGGCCCACTTAAAAAATGCCCATTTTTTCACCTTTTCCCCCTATCAGTTCGTTTACTTAACTTGCCAGTTACCACCAAAAAGATTGATTTTTAGAAGAAAAAAAGGAATTTTACCCTCAATCAGTGGTATTTATTGCTCGTGAAAGAGAAGGTTGTGTGTTATGCTGAACAACAAAACATTCGTCATTTCGCTCATATTGGTTTGGATACTAGGCTCTTCCTATTGGTGGACTTGTATGGTGAGAAAGCAATGTGATCAGATTTGGGTACAGCCCACCCGTTGGCAGGAAGCAGTAAGTACCTACTTTGAGCAGCAACCCCTGTCTCTGGAACCAGCTACCCCCCAAGTTACCGCTAGCGGTGATATATGGCATATTTACTTTGGAGAAGAGAAAGTCCTTAGCTGCCAAGAGAGCATTAGGTTTGCCAGGAAAGACTCCCTGGGATTTTTAAGTAAAGATGTACATAAGAGCATGGAAGATCTGGTTCTTTGGCTCCAAACTAATCCTGGTACAGGAGTAGTCATTACAGGCCATTACAGTGAAGCAGAAAAAGATACACTTGGGGTAGAAGACATAGGCATCTTACGAGCAAATTTCGTAGCTCGTACCTTAATGGAAATTGGGCTGGATAGCAGCAGGTCTGCCACCCAAAGCCAAACATACTTAGGCAATGACTTTTGGGGCTATGGAGACTCTACCCATAAGGGCATCAGCTTGTATATTGAGACATTTTACTGATGTTTTCACCCAAAGATTAGTTACCTTTCTTACTAGTCAATTATTAGGCATCTATTTTCCCCTAGAGGACATAAGAAAACCCTAGAATCTTATGCTAGAAACATATCCCGTTCTTGAAGCCTTGATTTTGATCCTGGGAAGTGGCATTCTGGGAGCATGGATATCATCTCTACTGATGAAAAGCTCCTATAAATTACAGCTGAGTGAACACCAGCATAAGCTCAAAGAAAAAGAAGAGTCCCACGACGCCCTCTTCCAGCGATTTAAAAAGCTGGAAGAAAGTAGTGAACAGTTCATTTCCGGCTCTAGGGAAATGGAGAGCCAGTTTAACCGATTAAACTCCAGATTTAAGCACACAGAAGAAGAGAAAATCCTGCTACAAACCTCCCTCAAACTGTGTAGAGAGGAAAGTACGGATCTGAAGCGGAAACTCAGTTCTCTTTCAGATGTTCAACATGAGTTGGAAATCCTGGAAACCTCTTTCAAGCAATCCCAGAATGACCTTCTTAGGCTACAGGACCAGCAGGATGAGTGGGGAAAGGAAAGAGAAGATCTGCTAGAGCAGATTACAGGCCTAAAATCTTTCCGGACTATGTATCAGGAGATGCAGCCTGAGTTCCAACAAAGAAAAGAAGAAGTCAATAAGTTAAAAGAAAAATTAGGGGTTCTTCATGAGAATATTTCCAGTGATGAGCCAGTCATGGAAACACCTGAAAAGAAAGAAGCTTCTTTCCAGCTTCATCCCCTCCCTGGTACCCCTGATGGATCAGATGACCAGATAACTGCCTTAAAAGAAGAAATACAAAGCCTAACCGTAAAAAATGAAGACTTTAAGCGTAGAATAGGCCTCCTTAGTCCTTTCCGGGCTAAATATGAAGAAATCAATCAGCAGTATATAGGACAACAGTCTGAGATCACCAGGCTGGGGAATGAGCTGGAAAAACTCAAAAAAGTTTCAGCTAAAGCTGTGAATAGCAGTAATGATTACCAGGCTAAATATGAAGCCCTACTAGCCCAAACAGGGCCCCTGGAAGCAGAAACGGTAGAAAAAAAGGAGGAACCTCTGGTAAGTCAAAATGGCTCTGCTGCTGTAGAAGCTCCCAAAAAGCTGGTTACCCAAATAGCTCTTCCTTCCCAGGAGACTGCTACTCAGGAAATGGGTATAGTAGACTTTAACCGTATAGGCATAGCTTCTGCTGAAGAAAAAGACGATCTGAAACAGATTAAAGGAATAGGTCCTTTCATAGAAGAGAAGCTTAATAAGCTTGGTATTTATACCTTCAAGCAAATAGCGAATATGAATGAAGAAGATAAGGTGAAGGTGAGTGAAGCCATAGGATCTTTTCCCGGGAGAATCCAACGAGATACGTGGGTAGAACAAGCCCAAAGCTTAACTGGTACCTAAATTCCAATTTTTTTCCTTCAAACTGTGACCTACAGCCAAAATCCTATCTAAATAACAGAACGGAAGTATTTTAAGCTTCCGTCGGCTTTAGGGCGTTTTCATGGCTGTAGGCCGCGGTGCAGGGCACGCGCGGTCTTTTTCTTTTTAGGCCTCTCTCCTATTCTTCTTTCAAGAGCCAGGTAGGGTTAACCATAACAGCTGTATAAATATGTTTCCCCAAACTGATGCCTAACATGAGGATGATTGCTAGTATGGTTATTAAAAACGGTACCCACCCAATATGCGAAGAGGGAGCAATTTGACTGAGTAAACCTTTTAACATGAAAAACCCTATGGGTAGCCCTATAATAGTAGCTATGATTACCGGTATGAGAAATTCTCCAGTAATCAGTCTACTTAGCTGAAAGGTGTTCGCCCCTAAGATTTTATGTATACTCAGTTCCTTCATCTTCCTGCTCAGTAGTAACATCGCAAAACCAAACAAGCCTATGATAGCCACTAGAACTGTCATAAATGAGGAAGCAGATAAAATGGCGTTTACCTGTGCAAAGTGATTGAAATAGTTGTCAAAAGCAGCATCCTGAAAATAATATGTATAAGGGGTACTGGGATAAATCTTTTTCCAATCACTTTCCAGCTCCTTAGCTACTTGTTCAGAAGTACCTGGAAGTGTACGAGCGCTTAGATAGCGGTAACTATCTTCCGTATTGACTTGAAAAATCAAGGGTTTTATATCCACGAAGAAATCTTCCAGATGGAAATCCTGCACTTCACCTATAACCCTATAATTTTGATCGCCGATTCTTATTTGTTTACCTACTATTTTTTCCCACTTCATACTGCGGCTGAAGGCCTCATTCACTAATACTGATGCTTGATTTGCCGCATCCAACCCTGGGTCAAAGGTTCGGCCGTCTGACAAGTCTATCCCCAGAGTTTGGGTGTAGTTCGGTGCCACAGTCATTTTTGGAACCTCATATTCAACTCCCGCTACCTGGATCTTGACAGGGTAGATTCGGCTACCCAGTCGCTCATTGGCTCCTGTAACCTCCACTATATTGGGGTTTTGCTGAACGTCGTTTTTTAATTTCTCAAAATCTGTATCCTTCTCCAGAGGAATGACTACTACATTATGTTGATTGTACCCCCAATCTTCATCTCGCAAATGTTGAGAGGTCAAAAAAAGAACAATGGTAGAAAATATAGTGACTATGGTAAATAGGAGTTGAACACTAATCAGAAACTTTTGAAACCTACTTTTCTGCACCAACTGAAATTCTTTTTTGAGAATCTTAACTGGTTGAAACTTGGAAATGTATAAGGCTGGATAGCCTGCTCCCCCAATAGCCGTTATCAGGATAATACCTACGGTAAATCCCCAAATAGCCGGATGGTTCAAATAAGAAATTTCGAGGGTATTATTGCTTAGTCCATTGAACCAAGGCAGGAAGAGGTAAGCTGCTAGTAGAATACCTATGCCTAAAGAGATTAGACAAATAAGGATATTTTCAATGAGAAATTGCCAGATAATCTGTGTACGCTTACTGCCCAGGACTTTTCTAACACTAATTTCCTTTAGTCGGGAGGAAGCAGAGGCAAGGGTAATATTGATGTAGTTAAAGCAGACCAGGAGGAGTAATATGAAGGATATAACCACCAACATGATGATGGCACTGATATGAGAAGTATGGAAGGGGCTATTCTGAGCCTTATGCCCATTTTGGGCTATGGTAGAAAGCGGCTGAAAGTATAGCCCGGTCATGTCCCAGTTCTCATTGGCCTGATTAATTTGGTCCAGATATGCTTGTTCTGTTGATTTGATTCTCGCTATTGCCTCTGGTTCCTTGATCTGTAAGAAAGTAATCGTAGATCTATATGTCCAGTCCTCCATATTACTGAAAAGGCTCTTTTGTCTATCAAAAGGAAGAAGGATGTTATCAGAAAAGCTTGCGTTATTAGGGACTTCTTTCAAGACGCCCCTGACAGTAAATTCTTCAATCACTTCACTGCCATTGATATTGAATCGAATATCAAGGGTTTCCCCTATAGGATTTCTGTCTCCAAAGTACTTCTCTGCGGTTTCTTCACTTAACACCATTCCGTCCCGATCACTAAATGAGGATCGGTCGCCCCATTTAACCTCAAAGTCAAATAATGCATGGTAGGTGGGGTCCACGAAAGA
>JBCCLI010000158.1:0-13699 GCA_039026975.1 Bacteroidota bacterium
GGGATCTAATAGAAAAGGTATCAAAGAATATACTTACATAGATAATTCTCCTAGAAAAGGAAGTAACTTTTACCGGCTAATGGTAGAGAAGGATAAAGGTGACCCAGCCTTTGGACCTGAGTTAATCCTTGAGAACTTCACAGGCGGCTATCATACCACCTTTATGTATCCTATGACCTCCGTTTTTGGGACTACTTTTAAGTTTATGATGACAGAGCCGGAGGAAGTTCAACTCTACTTAATGGATGAGAAAGGGAACCTGATAGGCAACATTCATAGCCCGCAGGCAAATGAAGGAGAACACACAGTGGAAATAGATATGGATGCTATAGAACCGGGTTCTTATATTTGTGAAATTGTAGTAGGAGACCACAGGTTTAGAAGGAAATTTACAAAATAGGGGGTTTTCTACCATATAGCTGAACCTCAGTACAGTAAAACCGTAAAAGAATGGTCTACCTGCACTGAAACCATGGATCGCGCTGACCTAAACGGAACGGAAACCCACCCTCGACGAAAGGCCTTACATACAGCCCCTTACAAATCTATTGTATCTCTTAGACCCTTAATTCATTACTGGCTAGATGCAGTAGATAAAGGGAATGAGATAGATGGCTTACTAGCCCTAAGGGTAAGGGAGCAGCTGGCGGCTAATCCCACCCTTCTTCAGCCTGTAGAGAATGTAGCCATTCTACGGCAACATACGAGCCTGGTAGACATACTCATGACAGCGGTTTTTCCACCTGCCTTGAGAGAAGAAATCATGGGGGCGGCATTAGCCCCCAACTTGACAGATCCTATTTACTACACCCCCCGCTACGAGAAACTGATGTATCTCTACGGTAAGGAGTTTTTCACTACCTATACTTATGATCATCAGACAAGCTTTAATAACCAGTTACTATTTGCCTGCAATCTTATTCTCAAGAAAAAATATGGCATAGATGCTTTTAGGGAGGCCCCCTTATTTTTTCATTTAGAAGAATCTGATAAGAATTTCCACAGGTATTATAAATCTTCTGTTTTCACAAAATTTCTGGAGCTACACCCTAGGGGAAATGAAAAGTCTCTGGAAGATCATGAATTACATAGGCTGCTGCAGTATCCTGATGATGTATCCCTCTGGCAGGATTATCTAAAACCAGAGACCTATGCCATTGAAGGATTGGTCTTCTTGCACCTAATGGAAATGAGTGAGGAAGAAACCCTTTCAGGTCTTACCTATGACCTTTTATCCAGGGATGCACTTATCACCCAAGAAAAAAGGGAGGCTCTAACTAGAAGACTGAGGAATTTGGTCAGGGTACCTGACTTAAAGTTGGGGATACAACTGCTATCTGCCTGTCCTACTTTCCAGCAGGTAACAGGAGATTCTCTTTGGCAAGACATGAATTTAGGGGGTGAGGCGTTTTCTGAAGAGTTACTACAAACAGAAGCCCTTTTTCCGCTCCAGCACGCCAAAATTTGTGTATTCCCTGACCTGAGTACAATAGCACACACCCACCCTTACTACCAGTACCTGCTAGATAAAGGCATTAAAAATTTAGTTATAGCCCCTCTACAGACTACGGATGGGCTCATAGGGTTTCTGGAACTGGGCAGCGCCTTTAAGGGTGCCATAGGAAACATTAATAGCCTGAAAGTCAGGGAAGTGCTTCCCATTTTTGCTTTAGCGCTGGAGAGAAGTCTGGTAGAATGTGAGAATAGGATACAGGCCTACATTCAAGAAACTTATACCCACATTCACACTTCAGTAGCCTGGAAATTTAGGGCCTCAGCTATTAAGGCTATCTCAGGTCTGCCTACTGCCCCTCAAAGCCCTGACCACATCATTTTCAAACAGGTATTTCCACTCTATGGGGTGGCAGACATTAGGTCTTCCACTATTGCGAGAAACCATGCCATCCAGTCTGACTTAGTCCAGCAACTAAGTCTGGCCCAGCAGGTACTTAATGAGTCTCAGGTACTTCACCCCCTGCCCCTGGTAGAGAAACTGAACTATAAAATAGATGAATTCAAAAAGAATATAGAAGATACCCTCCACTCTGGAGATGAGATTTCTATTCTGGAATTGATCCGAGAGGAGTTAGAACCCTTATTTCATCACTTGAGAACCAGTTATCCCGACTTGGAGAAAATCATTGCGCTCTATGAAGATACCCTGGAGCCGGAGATGGGCTTTATATATAAAAGGAGAAAAGACTACGAAGAAAGCGTCCAACAAATCAATACCCTTCTCAGCAAACTTATGGAAGAAAAACAGCAAGAAGCCCAGGACATCTTTCCCCACTTTTTCTCTAAAACCCTCACGGATGGGATAGAATATAATATGTACATAGGTGCCTCCATCAGGCCAGACCTTCCCTTTGATCCTCACCATCTTCAGCATTTACGGCTTTGGCAAATCATCACTACCTGTGAGCTAGCCCGGCGAGCAGCCCAGCTTAAGTCCCAGCTACCAGTAGCTATGGATTTGGCTCATCTCATTTTAGTTCATAATTCTCCCTTAGCTATAGGCTTTAAAATGGATGAGAAACAATTTGATGTGGATGGTTCCTTTAATGTCCAGTATGAGATCATCAAAAAGCGTATAGATAAAGCCTACGTTTCTGATAGCTATGAGAGAGTCACGCAGCCCGGTAAGCTAAGTATAGTGTATACCCATGAGAAAGATGCAGAAGAGTACATGGCCTATATCCACTACTTATGTGAGAAGGAATATCTAAAGCAAGAAATTGAATACCTGGACATAGAGCCGCTCCAGGGCGTACAGGGACTTAAGGCGTTAAGGATTCCCATTAATTTATATACCCCCGTTCTTCACGCAGAACCTACCGTCAAAGGGCTATTTAAGGGGTAGTCCATTAGGGTATTCTTCCTGTTTGACGTCCTACTATTGTTTTCAAACTTTCTATACCCCTATATTTGGTAGATAGCTGGAACTATATGAGGCGCTTAATTGGCTTTGCTTTCTTGTGTATGAGTGTTTGGGGCTGTGAAGAGTTAGCTCCTTCTGCAGAGATGCCTGTATATATTCAGGTAGAAGAAATGTCCATAGTAGATCTCTCCAACCAGCGGATCAACAATCCTCCGGGTCTAAGGGATGTATGGGTATATGACAACCAAAGCTTTCACGGAGCCTATGACGCAGGAACCGTATTTCCTATCATTCCCCCTGAAGATGGGATGCTTAGACTGGAAGCTGGTATATTTATAGACGGTCTTTCTGCCTTCCGAAGGTCCTACCCTTTTTTGCAGGCTATGGAGATGGACATAAGTGCGGCACCGGCTGAGACCCTTCAGATTAAGCCTGTGTTTAGGTACTTACCTAGTTCCGCCTTAAGCATGCCTTTCACAGAAACCTTTGAGCAGGGCAGCAGCAAGCTGGTAACTACCATTAATGAGCCTAATACAGCCAGGCTCAGCATTTCTACTTCTGACTCTTTCCTGGGTTCTGCTGCGGGAAAGGTAAACTTTAATGCTTCACAGACCCTGATGCTTCTCCAGAGTAATGAATTTTTCCCACTCCCTCAGGGAAATGCAGAAGATGTCTTCCTAGAATTGAGTTATAAAAATAGCGTTCCCTTTAACGTAGGCATAAATTCTGTCTCTAATGCAGGGGCGGAAAGCCTAACTCATCCAGTTACTTACAAGGCAAGTGACAAATGGAATACAGTATTTGTATATTTGACCCCTTTATTGGACAATGTTCCATTGAATTCCGTCTTTCAATTATTCATCAGTGCTAATGCTGGGGGTAATTCCGGTACTATCCAATTAGACAATGTTCGGATTATACACCTAAAGCCTTGATGGAGATGAGGTAGATGTAGTCCTTTTTATGCAAGTACGCCGCAGGTTTTTCCAAGCTCTTCTATATCTGCTCAGTGATGCCCTCATGAGCTATTTCTCCTGGATTGTCTTTGGGGTAGTTACAGGAGATATATGGGATAAAGCAGGAGAGGTAGACTACCAACTATTTATTAATGCGGGGATTTTTGCCTTTGTATGGGTAATCATCTACGGCCTGGCAGGCTTATATAAAAAGCCTTTTAGGAGATCCAGGCTACACGAACTTATCCAGGTAGGTAAATTCAGCTTGATGGGGGTTCTCGCCTTATTCTTCATTATCCTGCTAGATGACCCTGTCTACAGCTTTGACAAGTGGAGAATTTCCTTTACGCAATATCTTGTCATCCAGACCTCCTTAGTTAGTATCTCCAGGTTTATCATCACTACCCGTACTAACATCAAAATACGGAATAGAAAAATGGGGTTCCCTACCCTATTAATTGGGAGCGGCCTGGAGGCGAAAAGTATCTACCATGAGCTGGAATATATGCGGAAGTCTCTGGGGTATTTTTTTAAAGGGTATGTAAGTCTTGGCGTACAGAAGGGAGAAAGCGGGATCCAAAACCTGGCCTATAAAGGCAGTATAGATACCTTACCCACTGTAGTAGAAGAGGAGAAAATAGAAGAAATCATCATAGCCCTGGAAAAGTCAGATTCTCACAGAATAGGAGATGTAGTAGAAAAGTGTTCCCAGACAGCTGCTACCATTAAAATAGTCCCTGGAATTTATGACTACATCATAGGGAGTGTCAAAAGCTCCCATATTTTAGGAGCCCCCTTAATTGAAATCTTCCCACAACTGATGAGGCCATGGGAGCAAGTGGGCAAGAGGGTATTTGATTTAGCAGTCTCTATTACTGCCTTAGCCATTCTGATTCCCATTTACGCTATGCTCACCATAGCTATTAAACTAGATTCAGAAGGGCCTGTGCTCTACTTCCAGGAGAGAATAGGTAAAGACGGAAAGCCATTCAAGATCATCAAGTTCAGGTCTATGTATATAGATGCTGAGAAATTTGGGCCTGCCCTTTCTAAAGAGAAAGACCCCAGAATTACTAAGGTGGGTTTATTCTTACGAAAACTCCGCTTAGATGAGTTACCGCAATTTTGGAATGTGCTGGTAGGAGATATGAGCATAGTAGGCCCCAGGCCGGAACGGCAATTTTACATAGATCAGATTGTAAAAATAGCCCCTCACTACAGGCATCTTCATAAAATTAAGCCGGGTATTACCTCATGGGGACAGGTAAAATATGGATATGCTTCTAATGTAGGAGAAATGGTGGAAAGGCTAAAGTATGATATTTTATACATGGAACAGATGTCCCTGGCACTAGATATTAAAATCATACTTTATACTTTCCTGGTGATCATTGAAGGGAGAGGCAAATAAGCTCAAGGCTGCTTTAATAATTCCTTAAGCCTCATGTCCACAATCAGCTTCTGATTCTTTTTCCTGTAGTTTAAATCATTCCTTACCCCGTTTACCATCTCTCTAAGCTGCTTGGTTCTGGCTATATCCTGACTGGTAGGATTTCCTAAACTTAGCTTCTTAATCTCATTTTCTAATACCCTGATTTCCTGTTCTTTCTGGCTTATCTGGATTCTTAGGAGGCTACTAAGGATTTTCTCCATTTCTTCCCTAATCCGGATTTTACTTTGCTGATCTCCTAGCTTATAGGCAGAAACCAATAATTCAAGTTGCTTTTGGGTAGAGGTGAGAGTAGGGCCTAAGGATCTGGTGATCTGTGAGTTACGTGAGCTGTCTAATGATCTTGATGGTACGTTCTGGGCAAAGAGCAAAGTGGATGTAAAAACAAGCGTAATAATTAGGAGGAACCTCATAAACAATTCTCAATACCCTTTCAAAATAGAAAATAACAGTTTGCACCTTGGTAAAACTTGGGAATATGCCCCAGTAGTCAAAAGCTAAATCCCAACTGGAATTACGTAACCATGAATGGTTCAGCCATTTAATTTAATAATACTATGATTTTTTGATTTATCATCAATTTTGAATAATCGCACAAAGAAAATGCCCTTATAAAAGGGGTAAGATTTAGTTCGTATTTACATAAATTCTTTTCCACAATTAATAGATTCTTAAAACTACTTAACAATTTCATAACATTCTCCTCACCTTCTCTTTACAGCCTCTTACGATCTATGCACTTTGAATTAAAACGTATAAATCGAGCTGCGTCATATTTTTATTGGGGTCAAGCCTGTAGGTAACCGTTAGAACCAGCTCTGCTAAGCCATGTATCCCTGACCTAACTACCAGAATAACAAACCACTATGACATCTCTTTACAAGAGCGTTTTATGTGCAACTCTGTTTACAGGGTTAGCATTATCATCTCATGCCCAACAGGGTACTATCAGGGGTAAAGTAACTGATGGAGAAAGTGGAGAAGTCTTATTAGGCGCTACTGTGAGACTGCTACTTGATAATGATGTGACAGGCGGCGCATACACTGATATAGAAGGCTCCTACTCCATTAAAGCTAATCCTGGTACTTATTCATTAGTCGTTTCTTATGTCTCCTTTATCAATGATACCATTGATAATGTTACCCTTTCAGCAAATCAAGTTGTTTTTAATCAGTCCTTATTATTTCAGTCCTTACAGGTAAGAGAGGATCTTGCAGTAGAAATTGTAGCTAAGAGAAACCAGGCTTCTACTGTTACCCTCTATAATACCAAGAGAAACTCCATCAACACCATAGATGGTATTTCTCTGGATCTGGTGAAAAGAACAGGGGATCCTAACGTGGCGGCAGCCATGCAGCGTGTTACAGGGGTTACGGTAGAGGATGGCAAGTATGTATATGTACGTGGTTTGGGAGACAGATACAGTAAGAGTTTATTGAATGGGGCGGAGCTTCCCGGCCTGGACCCAAATAGAAATACCGTTCAGATGGATATCTTTCCATCTAACCTTATAGATAACATTCTTGTATATAAGACATTTACGCCTGACCTACCGGGGGACTTTACCGGAGGGCTAATAGATGTTCAAACAAAGGATTTTCCTGATAGATTTACCCTGAGTGTATCTACCTCATGGGGGATTAACGACCAGTCATCTTTTCTGGGGGAAGGCGATATGGTTCCTACCCAACAAACGGGAAATACGGACTGGCTAGCATACGATGATGGGACAAGAGGTGTTCCTGGCACTATTCAATCTGGTGGAATTCCTGCTCCTACTTTCGATCCAAACGAGACTGCTACTATAGATCAAATTACTAACGCGAGTAATTCATTTGAAACCAGAATGTTTCCCACTTTTGATGGAAGTACCTTCATGAACCACAATCATCAAATTTCTATTGGTGACCAGTTTGAGCTAGGGGGGCGTCCATTCGGCTACATTATCGGTTTATCCTACAGAAATAGTTATTCTTTCTTTGATGGACTCGCAGATGTTCAAAATGCAAACGGAAATACAACCTTTGGCTTCTCTGGCTCTCGTCAAGGTCGATTCAAAAATACAAGTAGTGTAGGTTCTATAACAACTGACTTGAATACTGAAGCAGAAATTGCAGATGTAACTTCAACCAGAAATGTACTTTGGGGTACACTCATAAAATTATCATACAAGCCTAGAACTGCTCATAAGTTCAGCTTTAATTACATGAGAAACCAAAGTGCAAGAACTCGAAATAAATTCCTTCAAGGTACCATAGCATCTGATGATCCTGGTCTGGGAATTAACAGTACAGTACTTGGATTTCTAGAAAGATCTCTGGATGTGTTTCAGCTTTCTGGAGATCACGCATTTTTTGAGGGAAAGTTAAAAGCAAATTGGATCGTATCTCTTTCTGAGTCTAGACAAAATGAACCAGACTTACGTTTTTATGCTAGTAGTTTTGAATTCACCAGTAGTGGAAATATTTTTTATGAGTTGAGAGACGATCTATACAATGGCCCTTCTCGATTCTACAGAGACCTAGAAGAAAGCAACCTAAACGCTAAGCTGGATTTTGAGATTCCTATTTCCCTAAGTGAAAGAGATGGAAAAATAAAATTTGGAGGTGCATTTACCCAGAAAGAACGTGACTTCAGAGAGACTAGATATGAATATCTGCAAGGACCTGGTGAGTTTTCTTTTGGTGCAAATACACTAGAAGAAAGTGGAGACCTATTTGTTAGAAACGCAGAAGCATTCTTTTCACGTGATAATCTAGGAGCAGAAATACAGGACCTATTTGGAACCCAAATTGTTCAGTATAAGACTTACTTGACAGATGCTTCAGAAGACAGAAACATTTATCGTGGTGAGCAAGATGTCCTGGGAGTTTATGCGATGACTGTGCTTCCGATAACACCTAAACTTAAGTTTCAAGGTGGGGCAAGACTAGAAATAACAGATGCATCTACAGTTTCACAAGATAGTTCAGTAGCGCAGGGGCTTTTAGATCTGACTGATGTTCTTCCTTCAGCCAATTTTATCTATGCATTGCAGGATAATATGAACCTTCGTTTTGGGTATACCAGAACATTAGCAAGACCTACTTTCCGTGAGTTCTCTCCTTTCGTTTCCTTTGACTTTATTCAAGATTTTCTCCTGGTTGGAAATCCGAACTTGGAGCGTACACTGATTGATAACTTTGATTTGAGATGGGAATGGTACCCAACTCCAGGTGAGGTAATCTCTGTGAGTGGTTTCTACAAAGACTTCGACAAGCCAATTGAAAAAGTAATTGAGCCTCGTGCGGGGGGGTCTGTTCAGGAGTTAACCTTCAGAAATGTTCCTAGTGCGGAAGTATTAGGAGTAGAAATTGAGCTTAGAAAAGACCTGGATTTCTTAGGCCCATTCTTTGAGCCATTTCAACTAGGACTAAATGCATCCCTGATTGACTCAAAGGTAGATATTAACCAACAAGAATTGGACTTTATTAGATCGGTAGACCCAGAAAGAAGTGCTAACAGACCCTTATATGGGCAATCACCTTTCGCAGTAAATGGAGAATTAGCTTATTTAAATGATTCCCTTGGAATCAAAGCTAGTGTTAGTTATAACATCTTTGGAGAAAGAATTTCTGTAGTTGGAGGAGCAAATCCTGATGTCTATGAACAACCAAGAGGTCTTCTAAATGTCTCCGTATCTAAAGATTTGGGGAATAGGTGGTCTGCTAGATTGAGAGCAAATAATCTCCTAAATCCTGATTATAAACATGTTCAAGAATACAGAGGTGTAGAATATATTTACCAACTCTTTAATGTAGGTAGAACCTATTCATTAAGCTTCACATACAACATAAAGTAGTACTTTATTGCTAAAGAAAAGGCCTGGGACAAATTAGGGTTGTCTTGGGCTTTTTTTGTTGGAATTTCTAAATTATTGGATAGTTTATATATAGATTTTACTGAATACAACCCCCTCTTATACAGCCTCCTACAACTAGTTCACTAATTCTTAAAATCCATTTTACATTCTCTTAATAAAGAGAATCTACCTTCAGGAAATTAATTTAGTCACCCTAATTTTTTTCTAAAATGAGAAATTTCTATGTAGCGATTAGCTTGTTACTGATGTCCGCTTTTGGGTTTCAGGCACATGCACAAAATGCTCGTGTACAGATCATTCATAACTCTGGTGATCCAGCTGCCCGTCTGGTGGACGTATTAGTAGACGGAGGTGTTGCCGTTGAAAGATTGGCTTATCGCGAAGCAACTTCTTACGTCGATATACCAGCCGGTGATCGTGAGGTCGGAATCGCTGTATATGATTCTGATGAAGAAGAAACAACAGTTGTAGGTACTTTCAACCTAAGCCTAGTTGACGGAGAAACTTACGTGGTAATGGCTACTGGTGTAGCTTCTCCGGATGATTTCGCTGCTAATCCGGATGGAATCTCTACTGCTTTTGATCTCGCAGTATTTGCCGGAGCTACTGAAACCGGAACAGGTACTGGATCAGAAGTTACTGCACTTGTATACCATGGAGCAACTGACGCTCCTGCAGTGGATGTAAATGCAGGTGGTGCTACAGTAGTTGGAGATATTGAGTATAAAGAATTTGTAGGATTGGCTCAGCTTCCTGCTGCTGCTCTTACCTTAGACATAAATGTAGCTGGTACAATGACTACTGCTGCTACTTTTAGCGCCGATATCTCTGGATTAGGTGGCGGAGCTGCAGTAGTATTCGCTTCAGGTTTCCTTTCTCCTCTGGACAACCAGGGTGGTGCAAACTTTGCTCTTCTCGCTGCCCTTCCGGATGGAACTGTAGTTAAGTTCCCAGAAATACGCGATGAGATCGTAGTAACTGATAATACTGGTGCTGGTACTACTACCTGGACTAGCGATAATATCTATGTCCTTGATGGATTCGTATTCGTAAACTCTGGTGATACACTGGTAATCGAACCAGGTACTGTAATCAAAGGTAGAACTGGACAAGGTGCACAGGCTTCTGCCCTAATCGTAGCTCGTGGTGGGTACATTAATGCTCAAGGTACTTCTACTGATCCTATCATCTTTACCACTATCGTTGATGACACTGACAATCCAAACGATATTCCTCTAAATCAGTCAGGCCTTTGGGGCGGAGTTATCATTCTTGGTAATGCTAGTTTGAACTCTAACCCAGGTGAAACTGCTATAGAAGGTATTCCTACCACAGAAAGTCGTGGGCTTTATGGCGCAATTAATGGTGCTACTAACGATGAAGATAACTCAGGTATCTTCCGCTATGCATCTATCCGTCATGGATCTACTAACATCGGTGCTGGTAACGAGATCAACGGTCTTACCATGGGTGGGGTTGGATCTGGAACTACTATTGAGTTCGTTGAAGTATTCAATGGTGCTGACGATGGTTTCGAATGGTTCGGTGGAACTGTAGGAACTAAGTGGTTAGTTTCTGCTTTCAATAATGATGATGCCTTTGACTATGACGAAGGTTGGAGAGGTTCAAACCAGTTCTGGTTTGCTATCCAGTCTGACGGAATTGGTTCTGACCGTGGGGGTGAGCATGACGGAGGTACGAATCCCGAAACTGGAGCTCCATTTGCTACACCAGTAATTTACAACGCTACTTACATCGGACGTGGGGAAGACGCTGGAAAAAGAGCCGTTACTTTCCGTGATAACGCTGGTGGGGAGTACCACAACTCTATCTTCATTGATTTCGATAGAGGTATTGACGTAGAGAAACTTTCTTCTGGAACGCACTCTTTTGATCGCCTTCAGGCAGGAGAGTTGAAACTGGAAAACAACCTTTTCTGGAACGTAGCTGGAAATGATACTGCTTCTGTATTCACAGTTGTTGGTTCTGGAGCCACAGAAGCTGACCAGACTACTATCCAAACTTACTTTGGAGATGCTGGAAATAAGAGTGCTAACCCCGCAATACAAGGCATTGATAGAGAAGGTAGTGGTGGTCTTGACCCACGTCCTGGAGACATCGTAGCTTACTCTGATCTTTCTGCTGCCCCAATAGGATTTGATAACGTAAACTTCAAAGGTGCCTTCGGATCTTCTACTAACATCTGGGCTGCTGGATGGACTTACCTTGATGAACTAGGATTCTTCCCTGAAGCACCTTCAACAATCACCTTACCAGGTGCTCGTGTTCAGATCATTCACAATTCTGGTGATCCTGACGCACGTCTGGTACAAATCAGTGTGAATGGAGAAGTAGCTGTAGAGAAGTTAGCTTATCGTGAAGCCACTCCTTTTGTAGAGATACCTGCCGGAACGGCTGTAGTTACTGTAGGTGTTTTTAATGGTGATGAAGATGAGATCGTAGCCTCTGTAGATTTCTCCTTGGAATTGGATGCTGATGAAAACTATGTGGTAGCTGCTACAGGTGTCCTTTCTCCGGATGATTTCGCTACTAACCCAGACGGAACCTCAACTGCCTTTGACTTAGCCATACTTGCAGGTGCCCGTGAAACAGGTCAGTTAGGAGCTGGCACATTGGACTTTCAATTATTCCACGGAGCTACTGATGCCCCTGCTGTAGATGTATTGGCTGGTCAGTTCCCTCTCATATCAAACATTGCTTATAAATCATTCCTACCTGATTATATAGGTGCTACGGCAGGTACCATTAACCTAAGTGTTGCTCCTACAGGAACTAATAATGTGGTTGCCACTTTTGAAGTGGACATTAGTGGTCTCGGTGGCGGAGCTGCGGTAGGTTTTGCCTCTGGATTCCTTGATCCATTGAATAATCAGGGAGGTGCAAACTTTGCTCTGCTAGCTGCTCTTCCTGATGGAACTGTAGTAAGCTTTCCTGAGGTACGTGATGAAGTAGTGGTTACAGACAATACAGGAGATGGAACTACCACTTGGACCAGCGATAATATCTACGTTCTTGACGGATTTGTATTCGTTGAAGCTGGAGATACCCTTATCATCGAGCCAGGAACTATTATCAAAGGGAGAACAGGACAGGGTGCGCAAGCTTCTGCTCTGATCGTTGCTCGTGGAGCATACATTGATGCACAAGGTACTTCTTCTAACCCTATCATCTTTACTTCAATTGTAGATGATACAAACAATCCTGATGATATTCCTTTAAATCAGACAGGTCTTTGGGGTGGGGTAATCATACTAGGGAATGCTACCCTGAACTCTGAGCCTGGAGAAACTGCTATTGAAGGGATTCCTACCACCGAGACTCGTGGTCTTTACGGAGGTGATGATGATACTGATAACTCTGGTATCTTCCGTTACGCTTCTATCCGTCATGGATCTACTAATATTGGTGCTGGTAACGAGATCAACGGTCTTACCATGGGGGGGGTTGGATCTGGAACTACCATCGAATTTGTTGAGGTATTTAACTCCGCTGACGATGGTTTCGAATGGTTCGGTGGTACTGTAAACACCAAGTGGCTGATCTCTGCCTTCAACAATGATGATGCATTTGACTACGATGAAGGCTGGAGAGGTTCAAACCAGTTCTGGTTTGCTATCCAGTCTGACGGAATCGGTTCTGACCGTGGTGGTGAACATGACGGAGGTACTTCTCCTGAGACGGGTACACCATTCGCTAGTCCTGTAGTTTACAACGCTACTTACATCGGACGGGGAGAAGATGCCGGTAAAAGAGCCATCACTTTCCGTGATAACGCTGGGGGTGAGTACCATAACTCCATTTTCGTAGACTACGACAGAGGTATTGACGTTGAGAAGCTTTCTTCAGGAACGCACTCTTTTGACCGTCTACAAGCTGGAGAGTTAAAACTGGAAAACAACCTTTTCTGGAACGTAGCTGGAAATGATACTGCTTCTGTATTCACAGTTGCTGGCTCTGGAGCTACAGAAGCTGACCAGACATTCATTCAAGGATACTTCGGGGACAATGGAAACGAAGTAGCTAACCCAGGTATTGTAAGCATTAGCCGTACTAATGACGGAGGGCTTGACCCACGTCCTCAGGCTGGTGTTGCCATTTTCAACCCAATACTAACTGATGTACCTTCAGGAGACTTCTTCACTGAAGTAACTTTCAAAGGAGCTTTCGGTAGCAACAACTGGGCTAGAAACTGGACTTACCTGGAAGAAAGAGGATTCTTCGGAAACACTTCTGTAGTTTCTGTAGAAGATGATCTTTCTGAGGCTGAGAGAAACTTAAGCATCTTCCCTAACCCGGCTACTTCTGTGATCTCTATCAGCGTAGCTGACGTGCTGAGAAGTGCTGAAGTGGAAATGTTCAACATCAACGGACAGAACGTATTCGCAAGAAGCGCAAATGCTATTAACAGAACGGTTGACATGACTATCGATGTTTCTACGCTACCTGCTGGACTTTACTTCGTAAGAGTAAATACGCAGGAAGCTGTCATTACCAGAACCGTAATCGTAGAATAAGGTCTTCCTATTCTTCA